>JANMNW010000064.1:0-16659 GCA_031368515.1 Chloroflexota bacterium | reverse complement strand
GGGCATCGTCGAACGTCCGGAAGACTGGCCCTATTCCAGCTATCGCGACTATCTCGGCTTGCGCGCAGGAACGCTGCCAAAGCCTACCCGTGTGCTTGCGCTGTTTACCTCAAGCGCAGATTACCGCCACTTCGTAGAGTCATGGCAGGAATCCGATTCCTGCCGGCTCACGCCTTCAAGCGTTCCAAAAACACCTTGCGCGCTTTGGCCACCTTGGGCGCAATCACCGCCTGGCAATAGCCCGACGACGCATTGCGCCGATAGTAGCCTTGATGATGCGCATCGGCTTTGATAAACGCATCGAACGGCGCCAATTGCGTGACGATGGGATTGGGCCACAGCTTGGCTTCGGCAAAAGCGGCCATCACCTCTTCGGCCGTTGCGCGTTGCTCGGGCGTGTGATAGAAAATCGCGGAGCGGTATTGATCGCCGACATCCGCACCCTGCCGGTTGAGCGTGGTCGGATCGTGCGTAACAAAAAACACTTCCAACAGCTCGGCAAAGCTCACCTGCGCCGGATCGAACGTGACGTTCACAACCTCGGCATGGCCGGTCGTGCCGCTGCACACCTGCTCATAGGTGGCGTTTGGCACGTGGCCGCCGGCAAAACCCGATTCCACTTTGAGCACGCCGCGCAATTGCTCCAGCACTGCTTCGACGCACCAGAAACATCCGCCCGCCAGCGTGGCCGTCTGCATGCCCGCATTCGTTTCATTGTTCGCATTCATCATGGCTCCTATTGTCCCGGAGAAATCACCCCGGGCTGCTATTCTCACCGCAAGTGCTTACACCCACATTACATGGCGCCACGTATGATGTGAGCCGCATGTTTCGCCGCTCGTGTGTGCTGCTCGCCGCATTTGCCCTCGCCATCCATGGCATCGGCGCGCAAAGCTTTTGGTATGACGAGGTGTATAGCGTCATGCTGGCGCAGCGTGGCGCGGCAAACGTGATTCGCCAGACCGCCAGCCTGGACTTCAACACGCCGTTGCACTACCTGATGCTGACAGCCTGGACAGCCGCCGCCGGCGCCGGAGAATTTTCCGCGCGCCTGCTGTCGGTGTGCGCCACAGTCGTCGGAGCGGCGCTGGCCGCGGCGTGTTTCAAACGTGGACGCACGGCCGCGCTGGCGGCTGTGGCGCTGTCGCCGATGCTCATCAGCGTGGCGCAAGAGGCGCGCATGTATGCGGTGGTGACGATGTTCTGCACGTTGGCCTGCGTCGCCTGGCTGCGCGCCACGCGCCGCAATCAGACGCGCGACTGGCTGGTGTGGGCGGCGGCGTGCCTGCTGGCGTTCGGCACGCACATTCTGGGCGCCGCCGTGTTTGGCGCGCAAGCGCTGGCCTGGATTTTCTTGTGGCTACGGCGACGCAGCGTTTTTCCAAACGCCTATCGCGCGCCGCTTTTCGCAAGCGCGCTTGCGGCTGCGCCGATGCTGGCGTTCGTTGCCTACATTCTGTCCTTTGGCAATCGCTATGCCGTTGCGTTTGACAGCCGCCTGCCCTTTTTTGACACGCTGCTGCGCAGCGCCGCCGCCTGGTCGTTGCCGCAGCTTGAGCCGGCTGCGTGGATCGGCGCTTTCGCGCTGATCAGCCTGGCGATGCTGGGTGCGGCGCTGCGCGGCCCGGGCTGGCGCGCCGCGGCGCTCAGCGTGATCGGCGTCTGCGCCATCGCCGCAGTTTGCGCGGCCACAGGCAAGTTTGGCCAGCGCTACCCGGCCATCGTCGCCCCGCCCGCCATCGCCGCGTTCGGCGCTGCGCTCGGCGTCTGGCTTGGCAAAACTGGCTGGCGGCGCGCGCTGTCGCCGCTCATTGCCGCTGGCTATCTCGCAGGCGGGACCGCCGGCGCCATCGGCTGGCGCAGCCTGCCCAGCTACAGATTTGAGGACTTTCGCGGCGCGGCCGGCTTTATCAAACAACGCATCCAACCCGATGAAAGCCTGCTGTTGATCGCCGGCCATCTCGGCGCAGCGCTGGAGTATTACTACGGCGGTCAACCGGGCCGCGACTGGCATGGATTGCCCGACGATCCATTGTTGGATGTGCGCAACACTTTGGACTACTCGCACACCACGCGCGCGCTCAACGCCGCAGTGGCCGGCAAAAACGGGGTGTGGCTGCTGCTGTGGCAGGACGATGTGGTCGACCCATCCGGCTTTGTGCGAACGATGCTGCGGCGCCAGGCGCATCTGTTGCAGCCCGCGCTCGACACGCGCGAATTTCAGGGCTTGCGCGTAATGCACTTCCGCTTCGATCAGCCTTATGCCACGACGCCGGAAGCGCTGGACCTCAGCCGCTCGGTGATTGAAAAAGGCAACGGCAGTGACCGATTGCGCGCGACGGGTTGCTCGCAAATACGCCAGACGCGCGCCGGCGACCTGGGCATGGAGCTGGTGTGCTTCTGGGGCGTCGACGCCTCAGCGCGCCTGCCGCACGACACGCAGGTGTCGCTGCGTTTGTTCAACAGCGGCGGCGCGCAGGTGGCACAGTCCGATCAGATGCTGTCCAGCGAAGGGTTGCCGTCAATCCGCTTCGACCGCGACATCAGTGCGGTGTACTTTCTCGAGATACCCGGCAGTTTGGCGGCGGGCGACTATGAAGTGCTGGCAATTCCATACGTGCCCGGCCGCGAGTTGTCGCCGCGCATCCGGGCGCCGCTGCGCATCGTAGCGCGTTAGTATGGCGCTGCAAACAATGCGCTGCGTATACTGTTTTGAGTGAATGGGCCGCATTCGGTCACGCGCCTCTCCGCACTGCTGGCGCTTTTGCTGGCAGTGGCCCTGCGCTTGTACGACATCGCCGGCCAAGGCCTGTTTAACGAGGAAGGCTACAGTATCGTCACAGCGCGCGAGTCCGCGCTTAACGTGATCGAACTGGTCACGCGGCTGGACTCCAACACGCCGCTGCACTATTTGCTGCTCAAATTTTGGGGCATTGCCGCGGGCGAAAGCGAATTTGCCGCGCGCGTGTTGTCAGTTGTCTTCGGCGTTTTGACCGCCGCCGTCGCCGCCCGGCTGGCGCGGCGAGAATTGGCGGCGTGGCTGGTCGCCGTCGCGCCGGTGTGCATTGGATTGAGCCAGGAAGCGCGCATGTATGCGCTCTTAATGCTGCTGTTCACGCTCAGCATCGCCCTGCTCAAGGGCGCGCTGCGGGACAGGCAGATCGGCGGCGCGCGTTGGTGGGCGTGGTCGGCATGCGCCATCGCGCTCTTTGCAACCCACGTGCTGGGCGGCATCGCCGTGGCCGCGCAGATGCTTTGGCTGGCATTCACATTTCTGCGTCGACGGCGCAACCCAACGGTGTTCCCCAACGCGACGCCGCTGGCCGCCGCCGGCGTCACGCTCGCGGTGATCGCCATTTGGACGCTGGTTTTGCTAACGGTCAACGACCCGGGCGGCACAACCTATTCCGGCAGGCTGCCATACGCGCAATTTGTGCTGCCGGGTTTTGGCGCGCTGCTGCTGCCGCCGGTAGACGATGCGCCAGTCCAGCGCGCGGCCGGGTTTGCCGCAATTGCGCTGGTCTTGATCACGCTGGCACGGGCGCGTCGTTTGCGCGGACCGCTGGCCGTTGCGCTGCTGTGCGTGCTGGGCGCGATCGCAGTGAGCGCCTGGACCGGCAAATATGGCTGGCGCTACACCACGCAGCCAGCCGCGGTGCTGCTGGCCGGCTTGAGCGAGTTGATCAGCTTGCGCAAACGTGCCGCAATCGCGCAGCCGGCGCGCACGGCCGCAGCCGCCATCTGTGTCCTGACGCTGGCTGCGGGCTGGCAATTCTGGCGGCGCGATCCGGCGTTTGCCCACGAAGACTTTCGCGGCGCGGCGTTGTTTGTCAAAGCGCATGCGCAACCTGGCGAGCCGATCCTGCTCGTGCCGAATTTTTCGCATGTCTTTGGCTATTACTTTGGAAAGAGCGGATGGCACACGCTGCCCGATGCGCCGATGCTCAATGTGGCCGATCAGCTCGCCTATGACAACGCCGTGCCCATCACCAACCGCGTGCTGGACGGCGCTGCAAGCGCATGGCTGGTGCTGTTCGACGAAGCGCTGCTCGATCCCGGCGCGATCACCCGGGCTTTGCTGCGGCGCCAAGCCAAAGCGTTTGCGCCGGCGCAAGACATCGGCGAGTTTCATGGCATGCGCGTGCAGCGCTATGAGTTCTTTCAGCCGTATCAGCCATTACCGGCGCAAATGTCCGCGCTCAAACTCTCCTCGATTCAGGACGGCAGCGGCGCGGCGCGCGGTTTGAGCAGCCAGGGCTGCGCGCAACTGAACAATGCCCGGGCCGATGCCAAGTATTTGGAAGTCGTCTGCTTCTGGCAAATCACGCGGGATACGTCACTGCCATTCGACACAAAAGTCTCGTTGCGTTTGCTTGCGGCCGATGGCGCGCAGGTCGTGCAGAACGACATAACCCTGCATCCGACAGGCTTGCCCGGCGTGGCTTTCGACAAAACGCTGATGAGCGTCTATACGCTTGAAATGCCGCCTGCGACAAAGCCTGGAACCTACACACTGCGCGCCATCCCCTACACGCCTGACGGTGAAGTGTCGCCCAAAGTGACCACAAAAATCACCCTGGAGTAATCGATCATGATCGCGCGTCCGTCCAGTGCCGCACCTGCGCAGCGCCCAAGCGGCGGCGCGCGCTCTGTTTTGAACACACTCGATTTGAGCGCGCTCGCCGGCGCCGCCATCGGCGCCATCGCCGCACTGCCATTAGTCGGCGGTCTGCCCCGCGGTTACGACGCGTTGATCCATCTGTATCGCGTCGCGCAGCTTGAGTGGATGACGCGCGATGGCGCGCCATTCTCGCGCTGGGCGCCCGACATCGCGCTCGGGTATGGCGTGCCGTTGTTCAACTACTACGCGCCGCTCTTGTACTATCTTGCGCTTATCCCACGACTGCTCGGCGCCGAGCTGTCTCAGGCGCTCGTGTGGGTGCTCGTTGCAAGCACACTGCTCGGGGCTGCGGGGGCGGCCTTGTGGATGCGCGACCTGTTTGGACCGCGCGCCGCGGCCATCAGCGCGGCAGCGTTTGCATGCGCGCCCTACTTCGCCTTCAACCTGTATCAACGCGGCGCTTACGCCGAGCAACTGGCGCTCTGTCTTGCGCCGCTGATGTTTTGGGTTATCGGGCGCGCCACCACCGCCGCCCACGGTGGCGCCGCCGACTTTGGCGCCGCCGACTTTGGCGCGTCGCGCTGGCGCATTGCACTGGCAGTGTTGTTCGCCTTGTTGCTGCTCAGCCACAATATCAGCGCGTTGGTGCTCACGCCGTTGCTCTTCGGGTATGCGGCGCTTCTGCATCCGCGCGTCAACGGGCGCTTGCCGCCGGCATGGCCGTGGATGGCTCTGGGCATCGGCATCGCCGCCTCCTTCTGGCTGCCGGCGCTGGTCGAGCGCGACCTGGTTCAAATCGCGCGCACCTATACCTCGCCGGCGTTTGACTATCGCCTCAACTTTCTGAACGCGAGCGAATTGTTTGCGCTGCCGCGCGCGGTTCAGACTGGCGAGATTGGCTTTGCTGTGACACGCAGTGTGAGCCTGCCCATCACCGCACTGGCCTTCGCCGGCCTAGCGCTGGGGCTGCGCACCGCAGGCGTCGCGCGGCGAATCGCGGTGGCAGCCGCCATGCTGGCAATAGCCAGCGCGATGATGACGCTGCCGCTGTCGCAACCATTGTGGGACGCAGCCGCGCCGGCGCTGCGGTTCGTGCAATTTCCCTGGCGTTTTTTGGGGCTTTTTGGCCTGGCCACGGTGCCGTTGCTGGCGCTGGCACTGGCGCGCGCGCATCCACTGCTGCAAGCGGCCGCCATCACGGGCATGGTCGCATACGCCGCGCCCTGGCAATTGCCGGATTTCCATCCACAGCCCATCGCGCGCGACGTCGCCAGCCTAAACGCGTTCGAACGCAGCTGGGGGTTGATCGGGCTTGGCGCAGGCGAGTATGTGCCGGCCACGGTCACTGAGATGCCCAAAGAGGTCGCGCGGGCCGAACGCATCCGCGTGCCCGAAGGCGTGCTGCGATCCTGGCGGCGCGGGCGCGAGAGCTGGCATTTTGACCTTGACTCAGCCACGCCCTTCACGGCAACGCTCGATGTGTTTGCGTTTCCCGGGTGGCAGGCACGCATCGACGATCAACCGGCGCAGCTGCTGACAGAGCCCGGGAGCGGACGCATTCAAGTGCCAATGCCGGCGGGGACGCATCGGCTCAGCGTAAATTTTGCATCTACGCCGGTGCGCGATGCCGCCGCCGCCGCGTCGGTGGTATGCGCGGCGATTCTTGCGCTGGCGGTCGCGCGCGAGCTTCGCTCTGCCAAACGTAAACGGATGGACCTGCGCGGCGAACTTGCCGCAGTCAACAGGTCGTATGCAGTCACAATCGGCGCATGCGTCGTGTTGTGCCTGGGCGGCAAGCTTGCGCTTGACAACGCCGCGCACTCGCCCGCGCGCGTCACGCGCTTCAATGGCAAAGCCATCGCCGGCGTTCAACGCCCGCTGACCGTCAACTTCGACAACAAGCTGTTGCTGCTCGGCATGGACATCGATGCGGGCGCGACGCCCTCGCCCACGCTGACGCTGTATTGGCATGCGCCACAGCCGCTTGACGCCGACTACAGCACAGCGGTGCAACTGCTCGACCGCTCGGGCGGGCTGGTGGCGACTTCCGATGTGGAACTGCCCGGCGGATATGCCACGTCGTTGTGGCATCAGCCTTCGGCGCGCTACTATGCGCGCGACGCGCATCGATTGATCCTCGCGCCGGCGACGCCGCCGGGCGAATACACCTTGCAAGTCGCTGTGTACAAGCGCGGCGAACCCGGCGTCCGCTTGCGCGTGACCCATGCGGCCGATGGCAATGACGGCGAGCCGCAGGCGCGGCTCGGTTCGATCACACTTCCTCGCGGTCGGGCCGGCGTGGAATCCGCCACTCCGGTGCAACACGTGCTCAACGCGTCTTTTGGGCCGCTGCGCTTGATCGGCGCCGACTTCGCGCCCGAGGCGTTGTTGCCGGGTGACGCTGCGCGCGTCGTTTTGCATTGGGCCGCCGACAGCCCGCCACAGCGCGATGCGGCGATCACGCTCAGCATCGTCAACGCGTCTGGCACGGTGCTCAGCATTCGCGAGGCTGTGGCGCCGGGTTTTCCAAGCAGGCAATGGCGGCCCGGCGAGGTTTGGCGCAGCACGCCCACGTTTCGGATTCCTCGCGCGGCTGTCGGCGGCGCGAGCGACATAGTCGTCAGCATCGACGATGCGCCGCCGGTCAAGATCGCCGCGCTGCGCATTGACGCGCCTGAACGGCTTACGCGCGCGCCCGCGCCGAGCCACCGCCAATCCGCAGCATTTGGCGATGCCGGCGCGCTGATCGGCTTTGACCTGCCGAACTCAGCCGGGCGCGGAGACGCTTTTGACGTCACTCTATTCTGGCAGCCCACGCGCGAAACCGACAACAAATACACCGTGTTTGTGCAGCTGGTCGATGCCGCCGGCGGGCGCGTCGGCGGGCACGATGGCATGCCGGACAGTGGGTCGCAACCGACCAGCACCTGGCTGCCTGGCACCTATGTGCGCGACGCGCACCGCATCGAGGTGCCGGCAGATTTGCCGCCCGGTGACTATGCTGTGATTGTCGGCATGTATGACGCCTTCAGCTTGAAAAGACTTCCGCTGGCCGACGGCAGCGACCACGTGAAGCTAGACGCCACTGTGCGCATTCGCTGACGAGAGTGCTCTCATCCGGCATTCTCAGCGCGCATTCAGATGGAATGTGACATTTTTAGCGCACGCGGTGCGCGCATGCACACTTGCTATGGCGGGCGTCATGCCCATGATTACCACTGGTGGTGAATAGCATGAATGCAATGCAAAAGACATTCGACACTGTCGATAAAAGCGTCACCCGGTGGGCGGCGCAGCATGGGTTGCGTGTGATGCGCATGGCACTTGGGGTGGTATTCGTATGGTTTGGCGCGCTCAAACTTTTCCCCGGCCTGAGCCCGGCTCAGGATCTGGCCGCGCGCACGATATCAATGCTGACTTTTGGCTGGGCGCCGCCGGATATCAGCGTACCGATTCTGGCGGTGTGGGAATGCGCAATCGGCCTGGGGTTGATCGCGGGCAAGTTCATGCGCGCGACAATCCTGCTCCTGGTCACGCAAATGAGCGGCACCTTGCTGCCGCTCATTTTCTTTCCAAGCGAGACCTTTACGGTATTTCCATATGCGCCGACACTCGAGGGGCAATACATCATCAAGAACCTGGTGCTCGTCGCCGCGGCCCTGGTGCTTGGCGCAACAGTGCGCGGCGGGCATCTTACAGCTCGGCCGAGCACCTCAGCGACAGCCTAGCCGTATGCTAGAATTTGCCGCCTCGCGGTGCCTTTAGCTCAATGGCAGAGCGCCTGACTGTGGCTCAGGAGGTTGTGGGTTCGAAACCCATAAGGCACCCTGAATATGCAATGCGCGGATGGCTGCGCCGAACGCAACGATCTTGTTCGGCGCAGCCATCCGCGCGTTGGTTTTCCTAGATGACTTTGACCGGCGTGCCCAGCCCTGGCTTGAAGCGAATGTCGGCGGCTTCAAGGGGCGCAACCGGCGTCGTCCAGCGCCATATCCAGCGCGCGATGTCGGACGGCACGTTTATGCAGCCGTGGCTGCGCACCACGCCGTAGTCGTTGTGCCAATACGTGCCGTGGAATGCGATGCCGCGATAGGTGAAATAGGTCGGGAACGGCACGCCGGGAAGATCATAATGATCATTGCCCTCGCCGCCGATCATGCGCTGTCCCACCGCCTTGCGAAAGACGTTGTAATTGCCGCGTGGCGTGAAGTTTTTGCCAAAGCCGGTCGACACGCGCGTGAACAACACTGGCTTGTCGCTTTCAAAGGCGGTCAGCGTTTGCTGCGCGATGTTAATCTCAATTCGTTTGTCCGCCACCTCAGGCGCAATTGGCGACAAGTCGGCGATCGGGTCAAATCGCCGCAAATGCTCGGCGCGCACCCACGGGCCTGGGCTGTGCGCCACGCCTTCGCGCAGCTGATACCACCAATCGCCGGACGCATCAGGCGATGCGTCGATCACGCGATAGACGCTGCCAAAATACAGGCGCGACGATGCGCGCCCGGCTGGATCGGGCGTCCAGCGTGTGTCGGCAAACGGCACAGTGATGTCGCCCCAAAACGCCTGCTTGGCCAGATCCGGCAAAGGCACATTCTTTTGATCCAGCACGGGTTGCACGATGGACGAATAAACAAAGCCTTCGGCCGTCTCGTACCACACATTATTGTGCGGACGCAGGGCATCGCCTTTGATCTGGCCACGCAACACCAGCACTTCGTCGCGGCGCGCGGTGCGCACAATTTCGGCGTTGCGGCGCGGCTGGCTAAACACGTCCACACCAAACATGGTCACGCGGCCAAAAGGCGTGGGCGGTGTGGTCAGTGTCGCCAATGGATCGGCGTCAATCGATTCGGGCGCGGGGTTGGGTGGCAAACTGGCAGTTCCTGGCGCGGCAGCAAGCACCGGCAGGTTTTCGCTTAACGGTGCAATGGCAGCGGACGACAAAGCAACGCCCGCCAGTTTTAGAAAGTGACGTCTCGACAGCATCAGTGTGTCCTCGTTGTGGGACCGAATTGTACAGGCAAGCGCGCGTAATAGCGTTCGCCGCCGGCATCTTCTATATATGCGCGCACTTTGGCGGGCATGGTCACGGCATCTTCGAACAGCGCAAACTGCTGCGAATAGTAGCGGCCAATCAGCCCGATGCGCGCCAGAATGTCGGCTTCCTGCAGCTTCACGAGGGTTGGCTGCAGCCCGCGCGTGAGCGCGTTCAAGTCCTGTTGGGGCAGCACGCCCAATGCGATTTTCTGCGCGTAGGGATAGTCTTCGTAGTACGTCAGGCCGCCTGGCGTGGCGGTCTCAGCCGCGCTGCGCACCAGCACATGATCGACATGCCCGCCAATGGCCAGCGGACAATACACGCGCGCGGCTCCAGAAACAACCTGGCGCAATCGCGCGACGAGGGCGAAGTAAGTGGTGCGCCAGTCGACCTCGTGAACCGCGCCGCCGATAAAGTTGCGGGTGTAGAGCGGCTCGCCCATCGGATCGTGGCGATAGACCGCATCGAGAAAACCGAGGTGCAGCGGCTCGATGCCAAAGGTCTCGCACGCAGCGATGTCCTCGGCACGCCGCGCGGCATAGGGATTGTCCTCGCCTAGCTGCCACTCCCAGTGCACATGGCGGGCGGCTTCCGACAGGGCAATGCCTTTGGGCGTGTCGCCGGTGCAAACCACCGCGACCCTCACGCGTTCGCCCGCGCGCGTCAGCTGATGCACAAGTCCGGCGCATGACAGCGCAATGTCGTCGAGATGCGGCGATAGAAACAAATGCATGCGGCCGGCTAGTATCGAATCACAACGGGCGTGCCCATGGGGGCGTATTTGAACAGAGTGGCCGCGTTCTCGGTGCTGAGGATGACGCAGCCGAAAGAGGCCGGCCGGCCCAGCAGGCCGGACCAAAGTTTCTGGCCGCGGCTGTTGATCGGCAAGGCGTGAATGCCGTTTTCGACCGTGCCCACGTTGTAGATTCCCAGCCAGAACGGCATGCGCAACTTCCAGATGCTCGACCAGGCTTCGGGATACTTGCTTTGAACCCGAAAGTTGCCGCGGGCGGTGTTGCGGCCGGGCAACCCGGTGCTGACCGTCCATTTATAGGCCAGCTTGCCGTCTTTGTAGACATACATGCGCTGCTGGCGGATGCTGACATAAATGGCTTTGCCGCGTCCGGGCACGCCGCCGGGCAATGCACCGCTGGCGGCTTCATTGGTTGCTGGGTCGATGGCAGGAACTGCGCCGGCAGCCGCGCCAGGAATGCGTATGCGTTGGCCCGCCTGCAAACCGCGCGCGGTCTTGAGGCCGTTGGCGCGCATGATAGCGACGACGCTGGTGTCATAGCGCAACGCGATCGACGAGATTGTGTCGCCTCGCCTGACCAGATAGGTGGCGTCCTGGGCATGAAGCGGTGTGTTGCCGACCCAAATACCGAAAACGGCAACAATCGCGAGCAGGCTGCGAAAGAGCGCGCGTTTCATAAGTGCAAGTTTAGCGTGGGCAAGCGCTTAGATCAACTGCCAGAAGTCCGACCCACCCTCCTGGGGTGGCACCACCTGCGGAGGTGGCACCACCCTGCAATTCACATAACAACTAACGCACAGTCTCCGATGCTTCGAACATCGGCGCGAGCAGACGATCGGTCGGAACAAAATCATCGGTCAGGAGCAGCGTGTCTGACGCCATCAACGCCGCAACTTTGTCGTCCGCCACCAGCCAGGCGTCGATGTTGCGCGTGTTGTCGGCGCTGGCAAACGTGCGCAACCGCTGCATGTCCAACGGCTTGGGTGACGCGAGCACCACAAACGTGTTGCGCTGCAACCCGGTCAGCTCCGTTCCGCTGCTGATCAAATATACATGGCCAAATGTCTGCTTGAGCGTGCGCAGAAACGCGCTCACAAATGGAAGTGTATTTCCATCGATCAGGTTGAGCATGTATACGCCGTCGTCGCTCATGTGGCTGCGCACCAGCTGGTTGAACTCATGCGTGGTCAGATGATAGGGCACCGAAAAGTCGTTGAACGCGTCGCCCAGCACGAAGTTGTATTTCAGAGCCGGCGGCGCGGTCGCCAGATACAAACGCGCATCCTGGTTGAACGAGCGAATTTTGGTGTCGCGCGCCAATCCAAGCTTTTCATGCGCCACCTCGGTGACGCCAGGGTCAATCTCGGCCACGTCGATCAACGAATTCGGATGCTCGACTTCCAGGTATTTTGGCAGCGAGTACCCGCCGCCGCCGATAAAAAACGACGTGATTGTGCCGTCGCGCACAGCCAGATAGTCGGACACTTCCGCCGCCACCTTTTCATACTGATAGCGCATTTCGCGTGGATCGTCGAGCACGGTGTAGCTGTGCACCAGGCGGTCGAGCGTCAGCACGCGATAGGTTTTGCCATTGCGCTCGTCTTCGCGCACCTTGATGCAGAAATAATCGGTCTCGCGCAAGCAGGGGCCGCGCAGCGCATCGGCCAGAGGCGTAAACGGTGTGGCGATCAACCCTGCCACCAGCGCGACGGCAAGCCCGCGCGCGAGCGGGCGCGCGCGGCCCCATTCGGACACCCGAAGCCCCAGCGCTGCCAGAATCACCACCACGCCCAGCAGCACCGTGCGCGTGCCAAACCAGGAAATCAGCGCATAGCCTGTGGCGAACGTGCCGAGGATGTTGCCCAGGGTCGAAGCGGCCGAGATGCGGCCCATCGTCGCCCCAGTGCTGGACAGATCGCGCATGGCCAGCTTGATCACAATCGGCGAAATTGTGCCGAGCATCACGCTGGGCAGAAAGAACATCGAAAAGAAGAAGAACATCAACCGCACCACCAGCGGCGCGCCGAACAGCGGCGATATGCCCATCGATTCGCCAAAGGCGGTGAACAACACCAGCACCAGCGCCACAGCCAGCGCGGTGAGCACCAGAGCGCCGGCCAGGAGATTGCGCGAAACGCCGCGATCAGTGCGGATGCCGCTCAAATAGTTTCCCAGGCTGATGCCGGCCAGCATCACGCCGATGGTGCTCGTCCATGTGTAAAGCGAGACGCCCACGATGGGCGCGACAAGCCGGCTGGCCACCAGCTGCACCACCATCAGGCAGGTGTTGCTGACAAACACCACCAGGCCGGGATAGCGCAGCAGACTGGGCACGTGCGCCGTTGATCGTTGCTGCGTGCTCATGCCGCCTCCGTTTGCGCCGGCGCCGCGCCAGCCACGTCGCGCCGTGTCCACCATTGGCCCACCAGCGCGCCCAAAACGATTAACATCAATCCGACGAAGAGCAGGATCGCGCGCACACCAAAGTAGAACACCAGCACATAGCCGGTGACAAACGTGCCGACGATGCTGCCAAGCGCCGAAGCGGCGTAGATGCGGCCAACGACATTGCCGCTGCTGCGCAAATCGAGCACCGCCAGCTTGACCACAAACGGCGTGATCGCGCCAAGGATCACGCTTGGCAAAAAGAAAAACATTGCAACCAGCAGCATCATGCGCAATGGCAGCGGCACGCCAGGAATTTCGAACACGGTCAGGCGGCTCAACAGCGCCGCCACGCCAGCCACGCTCAAGCTGCCCAGTCCAGCCAGCACAAAGAGCAGACCCAGCGTGCGCCGCGACGCATGCCGGTCGGCCAGGCGCCCACCAAGATAGTTGCCCGCGCTCATGCCGGCAAATATCACGCCGATGATGCTCGTCCACGTGTAAAGCGAGACGCCGATATTGGGCGCCAGCAGGCGGCCGGCCACAAGCTCAAGAATCATGATGCAAGCGTTGCTGATGAACACGATCAAGGTCGGACGCCAAAGCAAATCGCGGCCGGCGGCGGCGCCGGCGGTTGGGTAGGAAGAAATTGGCATGGTTACAAAGGCGCGGCCGCGCGTTTTCGATGGGTGAACGCGCTCGCCGTGACAAATCCGAATCGGGACAAGCCTACCCGCCCGTGCGGATATCATCATCAGCACTTCGCCCGGGTTCGCTGCGAAGGTTACGCAAGGTAGATTTGCGTAGCGGCGGCCAAAGCCGCCAACGACGCAGCCGGCACGAACAGGTTGTCCAGCCCGCGCGGGCTGATCGCCTCCGCCAGCGTCGCGGCCACAGCGGCGGCCAGTGCAAACAGCGCCGCCCAGCCGATGTCCGCACCGCTCAAGCGCTCCAGCACCAGCAGCGTGATGAACACGCTCACAAACGACAACGCGAACATGACAAGCGAGCCTTCGACCGTGCGCGTGCTGCCGCCCACGCTGTAGCGCCGCCGGCCGATGGCTTTGCCGATGATGGCGGCAAACGCATCGCCCCAGGTCATCGGCATCAGCGCGGCCACCAGCATGGGTTTGCTCACGTCCCAGGTCAGCAGAATCACCGCGACAAAGGCGATTGGGAAATACACCGTGCCCAGGTTGCTGCGGTCGTTCGACTCCATCGCCAGAAACATCCCGCGCCGATACGAGACATAGTTAAGCACCACAAACGCCGCCGGCGTGACGATGGCCATCCACTTGCTCGCGAACAGCGCCACCGTGCCCCATGCCCACATGCCGACCGAGATATGCACAACTTTTCGCGTGAACTCTGCGGGCAGCTTGAGCACCCTGCGCAGCGCCTCGGCGACGCCGAGCACGGCAAAGACATAGACAAACGCGATGACGATGGCGAGCGTGTCATTCATGCAGAGAAGTGTAGGCGTTGTACAACGTATGCGCCAAACCTTTGCAGCTTGCTCCCCTCAGCCATTGCCGTTGCCGTTGCTGTGGTAGGTGGCACGTGTTCGTGGCCGAATCCGACCACGTGCCACGGCTACGAACTCCTGCCACCCCCTCATTGTCAAAATCTGTACTCTGTCAGAACATCATCCAGCAGCACATCATGCGGCTCTACTGGAATGTGATCGACCCGCTGCAGCGCAAATGCCAGCCCGATGCGCGGCACGCCCGGCCGCAAGCGCGCCAGAAAGCGATCATAGTACCCGGCACCGTAACCCACGCGCGCGTAACCGGCAGGCTCTGTCCCGCCGGCGCCAGCGAGACGGAGCCCGCTGGCGCCGGCCCACGCCACCATCGGCGCAAAAACAAGATCGATCTCCTCCAACGGCACTGGATGCAGCACCTTTGGCGTGCGCATGTTCCATTTGCCGAACTCGAACGCGTCGCGATCCAGCGTGTCGATGCGTGTGCATGGCGTCTCCTCGCTGTTGAGCGTGAACACCGGCACAACGACACGTTTGCCGTTGACCAGCGCATGTTCGATGATCACAGCCGTATCGATCTCGCTTTGAAACGACAAAAACAGGTGCACAGTGCGCGCGGCGGCATAGGCCGGCAACGCCAGCGCTTTCGCGCAAATCGCGGCGCTCCAGGCCGCCCGATCACCCGGCAAAGACGCATCGCGCAGCGTCCGCACGCGTTTGCGAATGGCGCGTTTTTCGGACGGTGCGGCTTCAGATTCGGTCATGTCAGCCTGCCAATTTGCTCCAGTGCCTGCGCATTCATGGCCTGGCCGATGAACAACACGAACGTGTCGCCCGCGTCGGCAACAGCTTCCTCAAGCGAATATCGCCGCGGCACATAGTTCAAAAGCGCTCTTGGCCGGCCGGCGATGCGCACAAACCCTTTGGCGCGCAGCACGCCGCGCAGCGCGGTGCTTTTGAAAAATGCGGTCAGCGCGCCTTCGTCCAGCGCCTGTTCGATGGGCACGGTGATCGTTTGCATCTGCCCATGCCCCCCCGGCAATACCGACAAGCGCTGCGCCAGCTCAGCGTCAGCGCTGGCAGCGTGCGCGCCAAACAGCGCGCTCAAAGGCACATCGCAGCGCACGCTCAGCAGGATGGCGCTGGCACGGTTGAACTGGCGCACACGCGCTTCCGCCGCCGCCAGTTGCGACGGCGTCACCTCGTCGGCTTTGTTTAACAGCACCACATCGGCTGTGTAGACCTGAAACTCGACTGCCGCAGACAAGCGCGCATACTCGGCAAAGCGCGCCGCATCGATCACGCACACGATGCTGTCCAGGCGCAACTGCGGCTGCCGCAGCGCGGCCATGACAGTCGACGGATCGGTCACGCCGGCGGTTTCAATCACGATCGCTTCGGGCTGCAACGAAATCAGATCACGCAATGCGTGCTCAAACTCGCCTTTGGCTGTGCAGCACATGCAGCCGGATGAAAGCTGCGCCACCGTAATGTTGGCGGTTGATTCGCCGCGCAGCACGCGCGCGTCGACATCCACATCGGCAAAATCGTTGACCAAAAACGCGCTGCGCCGGGCGCGCCAGAGCGGATCGGCCAGCATGCGCCGCAAGAGCGTGGTTTTGCCTGCGCCAAAAAAACCGCTGATCAGTATCAGTGAGATGCGTGGCATGGAGTTAGGGCGGGCTGGCACTTTCCATCGAGCCGCCAGACACAGTCATGCGCCATTGATACTCGCGAATTTCTTTCGACCATTTGGATTTGAAATAGTCAAGCACACCGTCAACCTGAATGGGAGTCAGTTTGCCGCGAAAGGCGGGCATGTTGGTTTTGGCATTCGGGTTGCCATTGCCGCCATTGAGAATAATCTGCTTCAGGACCGCGTCGGGATGGTGCCAGGTGTGCCCGCTGTCATCATGTGGCGGTGACGGATATTTGCCATCGGCGTTGGGTTTCTTCCAAGTGGGCTGGCCCTCCAAATTCGCGCCGTGACACGCGGCGCAATGCTCTTTGTAGACGAGTTCACCCACCAGAATTGACCCTTGTGAGAGCTCCGGCGGCGCTGAAACCTCGGCTGGCAGGACCATGGCGTCGTCGCCAGTCATTGCCGGGCGAGGATAAAGCCTATCGATACCAAGCAATCCCAGCAATACCAGCCCGGCCAGCGCCAACGGCAGCCCGTTTGCCCCGCGCGCGCCAATAAATCGCGTCATCAGCGGCACGCTACCACGAAAGCGTAAGCACATCTATAATCTTACCGACAAATCTCGGAGGCCGCTCTACCGCACCACCGAGCCGGCTGCAGTCCCGCTGCAATGCGAGTCTTGGCCGCCTGACACAGCTCTGAAAGCACTCTGACCCGGAGGATTGCACAACTTGTC
>JANMNW010000056.1:0-2612 GCA_031368515.1 Chloroflexota bacterium | reverse complement strand
GGCACGCGCCGCGTCGATCACGCCGCCTTTGTTAATGCCGGTGAACAGCGCGCCTGGTGCATCGCCACGCACAGCCAGCCACGCGGCCAGCGCCTTGCGCGCGCCGTTGTCGGCGTAGAGTGTGCGCTGCTTATCGCCTTTGCCGACTACACGGATGCTGTAGCAGTCGCCGGCCAGCGTCATGTCGGCCAGCGTGATCCGCGCCAGCTCATGCCGGCGTGCGCCGGTCTTTGCGGCCAGCGCAATCAGAGCGGCGTCGCGTCGACCCGCCGGCGTCGCGTCGGTCGAGCAGGTCCGCATCAGCGCGGCCAGCTCCCAGGCTTCGATGTCGCGGCCCTTGAGTTCGCGGCTACCGCGTGCGCCGCCGATGTCGTTGATCCGCGCCAGCTCGTCACTGCTCAACAAGCCCATGCGCCACGCCGACCGCGCCACGCCACGCAGGGCAGAGCGTGCCTGATTGCGTGTGGCCGGTGCGCCGTCGATCTGGGCGAGTATGGCCGCGACGTTGGCCGCGTTGAGCGTCGCCCAATTCATGTCGGCCAACGTCGCGGCCGCGTTGCCGGTCACGATGCGGGCGATTTTGTTTAGCGCAGCGCGCATACTAACGACGCCAGCGCCTTTGAGTGATGCGAGATAGGCGACGGCGGGTGTGGCGTTCGTGCGTTCGGTGGTCTGAATGGAAGTAGTCATCACTTACCACAATATACATTGTGTTAGCCTATTTGTCAACAGGTAATAGTGCGTCACTCTCCCGGCGTCAGCGTGCCCAGGCGGCCGTTTGTCAGACCTCGATTGTCATACGCTGACCACCGGGGCGATTAGTGCCGGGCAGATTTTGGAGATAGGGCGGTGACAACTTGCGCGGCAATCGCGCGCCGCTCGCCCGGCCACACGGCCCACGACCAGCCGCGGCCATGATGGCGCACGACCGCGCCATGCTCGACAAAAAGCTTAAGCATGACTCCATAGAGCGATCGGTTGCCGTGCCAAAGTCGACGGCGTGGTTCAACCAGCCGGGAAAATTGGAGTGCGCCGCGTTCAAGCTGCGTGGCGCTGTAGTCGGCGCAGGTGACTGTCGCGCCTGTCTCGCGGTTGTGCGCCGTGAAGTTGACGAGCTGCCGCGGCTTCGCAAGTGCTGCGACGAATTCGTAGCGCCGCCGCTCGCTGAGCGTGACACTTGCGTGTGGTGCGTCGAAGGCGTGTCGGGTGCGCTCGACTTCCGCGAGTCGCCGCTCCAATTCATCGATGCGCGCTTGCAATTCTGCGGGTGTGGGTTGTCGGATAATTGTGGCCATGGTGTCGCGCCTTTTTCGCGGTGCCATTTCCGGCTCGGTGTTGAACGCATCGGGCCGGTGTTTTTCGGATTGCGGATACGGTATACGCTAAGCCGGGAGTATACGTCCGAAACGGGATACCGTATACGGTATGGGATACTCGCCGCGATGTCGCAGGAAGATTCCGATAAGCCACGCCCGCCAGTGCGTGACGCTCGCCTGTCTGTGCCTCTTGACGTAGAGACGTTTGAAATGGCGCAACACATTGCAGGCGGTGGGCCGCGCCTAGTGGCTATGCTGCGAAGCTGGTTGCGGAAATTTGCAGCGGAGGAAGTGGGGCCGCTTGCGACTGATGACGAGATAAAAAAGGAGATGCGCCGTGCTGCGAAACGGCCATCAAAAAAAACACGCGCCCGCAAAAAGTAGCGCATCGCTCACACGCTCCGACTAGCGGTGCGTATCTCCACCGCCGCGGCCATGCGGATCGCTTCGCGCAACGTGGACGATTTGGATCGGCGCATGGCTACCTGCCGTCACAGATCGACGCTAGCGGCCAGCTGCGGCCATCGTAGCGCGTCAAGGCGGCTTTGGCGCGCCGGCGCACTACGCCCGCGCCTTGTAGACCACGCGGATGCGCCGCACCACCCAGCCATCGCGCTCAAACTGTTCCAACTCGCCGGCCGTGTAGGTGCGCTCGCCCCCGTCAACCCAGCCACCCGGATCGGCCGGATAGTTGACAAATACGCGCTCACCCAGGTAGCCCGCCGGCGTGCCCGACGCGGCCTCAAGTGCGGTAACTCTCGTTGTTTGACTCATTCAACTTTCTCCTTCGCCTCAAGCGCCATGATGCGTATCTCCAGCTGCCACAATTCGCGCAGCGTGATCACTCGCCCGATTATGGCGTCCGCCGCGCGCAGCCGGATCGCTGCCGGCGTGTCGGCGTCCGACATGATCGCCGTCATTACCGTAACGGCCTCGCCGGTGGTGGATGTCAGCCGGCGCACCGTGTGGCCGATCAGCTCGCCCTCAGCCGTTGCCAGCGCGGCCGAAAACGCCGGCTGCTTTACCCAGTCGCCCAGCGTGCGACTGGTCACTCCCACTTTTGCCGCCGCCGCGCTCAAAGTGCGCTCCGACATCAGCGGCCCGATAGCCCGCGCCTGATTTGGCGTCAGTCCCTCGTAGACCGGCCCATCGTCCGCTGCCGCCCGCCCAGCCTTGCCGGGGTCAATTTTCGCTTTTTTTCGCATTTTTTCGCTTTTTTGGCGGTTACGGTTACACTTGGTTACGCTTTATTCCCACTTTCCCATAGAGAAAAAATTCTAGAAAATGGTCGGATAA
>JANMNW010000047.1:0-32435 GCA_031368515.1 Chloroflexota bacterium | reverse complement strand
CCGACGCCGTGAATCGCGGAAGCTTAGAAAAACCTTACCTGTCAGGTCACAGGTTCGAGATGATCGCGCTGGCGAATTCGCTGCACTTGACTTCCTTCGCCCCTTCCATCAAACGGGCGAAGTCATACGTTACGGTCTTCTGGCCGATGGTCTTGTCCAGCGCCGCGACGATCGCATCGGCGGCTTCGGTCCAGCCCATGTAGCGCAGCATCATCTCGCCTGAGAGGATCACCGAGCCCGGATTGACTTTGTCCAGGTTGGCGTATTTCGGCGCGGTGCCGTGCGTGGCTTCGAAAATCGCGTGGCCGCTGACGTAGTTGATGTTGGCGCCCGGCGCGATGCCGATGCCGCCCACCTGCGCCGCAAGCGCGTCGCTGAGATAGTCGCCGTTCAAGTTGGGGGTGGCGATGACCTGGAACTCTTCCGGCCGCGTCAGCACCTGTTGCAGGGTGATGTCGGCGATCGAATCCTTGATCATCAGCTTTTTCTTCCACTGGCCGGCGCCGTGAGTCGGCATCAACTTGAGCGCGGTTTCGATCTCGGCGAGGATCTCGGCCTGTTGCGCCGCGGTCATCATGTCGTAGCCGGGGTCGATGGCTTTGGCGTTGTCCTCGACGCTGATGCCGGCGTTGCGATCGACGTTGTCGATGATCCAGCTCTCGCGCTGGGTCACGATCGCGTCGCGGTATTCGCGCTGGGCCAGGCCGTAACCCCAATCGCGGAAGGCGCCTTCGGTGAACTTCATGATGTTGCCCTTGTGCACCAGGTTGACGCTCTTCGACTTGAAGCGCAGCGCATAGTCAATCGCCGCGCGGATCAGGCGCTCGGAACCGGGCTGCGAGATCGGCTTGATGCCCACGCCCACACTGCCGATCGCATCGGCGCCGAAGCGCACTTTCTTGAACTCCTTGGGCATTTCGGCCTTCAGGAAGTTGAGCAGCTTCACCGCCTGGTCGCTGCCGGCTTCAAAATCGATGCCGGCGTAGATGTCTTCCGTGTTTTCGCGGAAGATCACCATGTCGACCTTCTCCGGGCGCTTGACGGGCGAGGGCACGCCGGTGAAATACTTGACCGGGCGCACACAGGCGTAGAGGTCAAGCAACTGGCGCAGCGCCACGTTGAGCGAGCGGATGCCTTTGCCGACCGGTGTGGTGAGCGGGCCCTTGATGCCGACCAGATATTCCTGAAAGACGTCGATCGTCTCCTGCGGCAGCCAATCGTTGAATTTGCGGAACGACTCTTCGCCGGCCTGCACCTTCATCCAGTGGATCTTGCGCTTGTTGTTGGACGTCTTCGCGACCGCGGCGTCGAACACGCGCACGCTGGCGGCCCAAATGTCCGGCCCGGTGCCGTCGCCCTCGATGAAGGGAAGGATGGGATTGTCGGGGACGTTCAGCACACCGTTGGCGCCCATGGTGATCTTGGCGCCGCCGGCAGGCACGGAGGTGGTCTTATACGACATGATGTTGCGGGTTCTCCTAGGTATGGGTGTTTTGTTTGATGAAGCGGCGCGGATGCGTGCGCGCCCGGCCGCCGAATATCCGGAGGCCCTATTTTAAGCCCATGTAATGCAAAAAGCGCCCCGTGCCAGAGTCAAGGACGGGGCGCCTGTTGCGTTAGCCTGGCCGGCTATCGCGAGCGGCCTTTGCGCCGGTGCGTGATGAGCGGCTGCGCGCGAGCCGGCTTCG
Organism: Chloroflexota bacterium; assembly: GCA_031368515.1. Classification (GTDB taxonomy): domain Bacteria; phylum Chloroflexota; class Anaerolineae; order J036; family Brachytrichaceae; genus CANJQH01. Next base: position 30,747 of record JANMNW010000047.1, on the reverse strand, counting down.
ACAGGCCGTGCCACGCCGGCGCCGGCTGATTGTGCGGTGGCGGGTTGCCATCCTGCGCCGGCTGCGCGAGCGGGATGGCCGCCGGCAGCGGCGGCACCGTTCTCCGGCCCGATTTCTTGTGACCCATACGATTCCATCCTTTGAAACAACGCGCCGGATCGCAACGCGGTGGGCCTGAAACAGGCGCGTTGTCAATGGCCCGAACGCGACGCGCGCGGTATGGCCGGCGTAAGGCGTCAGGCAGACGATAACGTTGTTGGGGCGAGTGGGCGCACTGATGAGCGCGCACGAGAACCTCATCCGGTGTGAAGCGGACGCGCCTTTAGGGCGGACTGGGTTCTAGAGGGGGAGGCTATCAATCCACATGGCTCTCCTTACCCTGAAAGAGGCGCGCTGGTGAACGCAACGCGCGATCAGTGTAAGGAGTTTTGTTGCCTGCGTCAAGCATTGCCGCCTAAGTTCGATATTTGCCGTTGATCGTCACATACTCATGCGACATGTCGCACGTCCATACGGTCGCATACGCTTGGCCCAGCCCAAGATCGATATGGATCTCGACGTCTTTGGGCTTCATCGCGTTGGTGGCGTCGGCGTCGTTGTAGGTCGTTGGCGTGCCGTAGGCAAATACATGCACGCCGCCAAACCACAGCGATATTTTGTCCGGCTCGACCGCTTCGCCGCTGTAGCCCGCCGCGCACACAATGCGCCCCCAATTGGCGTCTTCGCCGTAGAACGCGGTCTTTACGAGCGGTGAGGTGGCGATCGTGCGGCCAACCTTCTCTGCCTGCTTTTCGCTGGCGGCGCCGGTGACCAGGATGGTGATGAACTTGGTTGCGCCTTCGCCATCGCGCGCCACCTGCTTGGCCAGATCGACGCACACTTCGGTCAGCGCTTCCTCAAATTCCTCGCGGCCGGGCTTGACGCCGCTGGCGCCGTTGGCCAGCACAAGCAGCGTGTCATTGGTGCTGGTGTCGCCGTCCACGCTGATGCGGTTGAACGATCGCTGCGCGGCGTTTTGCAGGCACAGCCGCAAGCGCGTGGGCGAGACCACGGCGTCGGTGGCCACCACGCTGAGCATCGTGGCCATGTTCGGGTGAATCATGCCGCTGCCTTTGGCCATGCCCGTCAGGCTGTAGCCGTTTTTCTCCACGCGCGCGGTTTTCGCCACTGTGTCGGTCGTCATGATCGCCTGCGAGGCGACGTCAAAGCCTTCGGCCGCGAGCGACTTCGCCGCGCTGTAGACGCCGGCGCGCAATTTGTCCATGGGCAGCTGCACGCCGATCACGCCGGTGCTCATGGTGAGCACCTGTTTGGGATCGGACAAATGCAACTCGGTCGCCAAGGCCAGCGCGCTCTCGTCGGCGTTGCGCAGCCCCTCGTCGCCGGTGCAGGCGTTGGCGCAGCCGGCGTTGATCAACACCGCACGAATTTGTCCCGCATGCGTCTTGAGAATCGCCTGCCCGCGCAGCACCGGCGCGGCTTTGACCTTGTTTGTTGTGAACACCGCCGAGGCGGCGCAGTCGTTTTCGCTGGCCAACAGCGCCACATCCGGCGCGCCGGCCTTCTTTTTGATGCCGGCGGCCACGCCGCTGGCGGTAAATCCGGTGGGGAGGAGTGTCATTAGTTTGGTCCTGAGTCCCGAGTCGACAGTCCGGAGTACCTCATACAATTTATTCAGGACTCGGGACCGTCGACTCGGGACTGCTAAAGCGTTACCTCTTTCCCGCTCGCCGACGATTCGGCGATGGCTTCGAGGATCTTGATTACTTGCAGCGACTGTTCCGGCAACACGACCAGCGGCGCTTTGCCGCGCACAGCGTCGACGAACGCGGCAATGGCCTGGGTCCACGATGCCCCTTCGAACTCAAACTGCGACACATCCGGCGTGCTCTCGATAATTTTTCCCTGCTTGTGATCAAAGGCGTATTGCTTGAGCGACGGGGTGTCGCTGTAGTGGCCGGTGCGGTCGAGGCCGCCGTTGGTGCCCAGGATCTGCACCCGGTCTTCACCCGGCGCCATGGCCGCCCAGGTGACCAGCAGCCGGATCTGCGCGCCGTCCTTCAACGTCAGCACGGCAAACGCGGTGTCGTCCACGTCGAAGCGGCCTTCGGTTTTGCGATCCGCGCCCCAGCCGCCCAGCCCGATGGCTTGCTTGCCCAGCTCGCCTTTTAGAAGCCCTTTGACCGCCACGACTTTTGGAAAATCCAGCGCATACAGAATCAGATCGAGCATGTGCACGCCGATATCCATCAGCGCGCCGGCGCCCGCCAGATCCTTGTTGGTGAACCAGCCGCCATAGCCTGGAATGCCTTGCTGGCGCACCCACTTTGTCTCAGCCAGATAGACCTTTCCCAGCGCCCCGGATTGCACGATGGCACGCATGGCCCGGCCGGTGACGTCGAAACGCATGTGCTGGTTGACGCTGAGCAACTTGCCATAGCGTTTGCCGGCCGCGATCATCTTTCTTGCGTCGGCCGTGTTGATCGTCATCGGTTTTTCACACAGCACGTGCTTGCCCGCTTTCAATGCAGCGATGCTGACGGGCGCGTGCAGGGCATTGGGAAGGCCGACCGAAACCATGTCCAGCTCTTTAAGCTTAAGCATCTCTCGGTAGTCGGCGAATGCGTGCGGGATGCCCTGCTTTTCGGCCACTTCCTTCGCCCGCTCAAAATTGCTGTCGCAAATGGCTGCCACTTCGACGCCAGCCCCGCGAAAGCCTGGAATATGCCCGTTCTGGCCGATTGCGCCTGCGCCGATGACACCGGCGCGGAGTTGTTTGTTTTTTGCCATGATTGTTGAGCTCGGTTGTTGGTTGTAAAGTTTATCCCAATGGCGCGCTTGCGCGCCAGCCGGCGATTCCCCTTCAGAGAGACGGCGCGTAAGGCAACCCCAAAAAGCCCCGCGAAAAAGGCGCGGCCCACTTTTTTGGGATGAGTTCTAGAATCCCATGCAACCTATGTCCACCCAAAACTTGAAGACGCAAAGCAAGGAACTTGAAGGCATCGCCCGCGCGCCGCACCGCGCATTTATGCGCGCCATGGGCCTGGGCGATCAGGATTTCAAACAGCCCCTGATCGGCGTGGCCAGCACCTGGAATGAGTCGACGCCGTGCAATATGTCGCTCGGATTTCTGGCGCAGGAAGCCAAGCGCGGCTTGCGCGAACTGGGCGGCACGCCGCGCGAGTTCGTCAGCATCGCGGTGAGCGACGGCATCGGCATGGGCCACGAAGGCATGAAGGCGTCGCTGGTCAGCCGCGACATCATCGCCGATTCGATCGAGCTCATGATGCGCGCGCATTGCTATGACGCGCTGGTTGGCCTGGCTGGCTGCGACAAAAGCCTGCCCGGCACGCTGATGGCGATTGGCCGCCTCAACCTGCCCAGCATCTTTATCTACGGCGGCACGATCAAGCCCGGCCAGTTTCGCGGCAAGAACGTGACGATTCAAACGGTCTATGAAGCGGTCGGCCAGCGCGAGGCCGGGCTGATTTCCGACGAAGACTTGTATGAGCTTGAGTGCGCCGCCTGTCCGGGCATTGGCTCGTGCGGCGGATTGTTCACCGCCAACACCATGTCGAGCGTGAGCGAAGCACTCGGCATGGCGCTGCCGGGCAGCGCTTCGCCGCCGGCGGTGGACGACGACCGCAAGACCGTGGCCTATGAGAGCGGCAAGGCGTTGATGAACGTGATGAAGCGCGGCATTTTGCCCAGCGACATCATGACCATGGAGGCGTTTGAAAACGCACTGACTGTGGTGCTGGCCATGGGAGGCTCGACCAATGTGGCGTTGCACCTGCCCGCGATCGCGCATGAGCTTGGCATCAAGCTGACGTTTGACGATTTCACGCGCATCACCTGCAAGACGCCGCACATTGCCGACATGACGCCGGGCGGCCGCTATGTCATGGAAGACCTGCACAAGATCGGCGGCGTGCCGGTTGTGATGCGCACGCTGCTCGATGCCGGCCTGTTGCACGGCGATTGCATGACGGTGACCGGCAAAACGCTCAAGCAGAACCTCAAGGGTGTGAAAAACGCGCAACAGATCAAAGGCCAGACGGTCGTGGTGCCGGTGAAAAAGCCATTGCGGGAATCTGGCGGCATGGTGGTGCTCAAAGGCAATCTTTCGCCGGAAGGCTGCGTGGTGAAAGTCGCCGGCGTGGCCAAGCTGAAGCACAGCGGCCCGGCCCGTGTGTTTGACACAGAGCAGGCGTGCGCCGAAGCGGTGGCCAAGCGCGAGATTGTGAAGGGCGACGTTGTGGTGATCCGCTATGTCGGACCGCGCGGCGCGCCCGGGATGCCCGAAATGCTGTCGGTGACCGCGGCGCTGCGCGGACAAGGGCTGGGCTACGATGTCGCGCTGATGACCGACGGACGCTTCTCCGGAGCTTCGACCGGCCTGGTGATCGGCCATGTGGGGCCGGAAGCGATGGTCGGCGGACCGATCGCCGCCTTGCGCGACGGCGACATCATTGAGATCGACGCGAACGACCCAGCCCGCGGCAAGATCAATGTGCGGCTGTCAAAGAAAGAGATCGCCGCGCGGCTGAAGAAGTGGAAGCAGCCCAAGCCGCACTACACGAGCGGCGTGCTGGCGAAGTACGCCAGGCAAGTGGGCAGGGCCAGCGACGGCGCTGTCACGCACTGACGCGTCGCCAATGCAAGCAAAAAGGGCGCGCTATCACTCAATCATGTGGTAGCGCGCCCTTTTTTAATTATCGCGGTTCGACGGTGAAACGTACTGCAGTGCGTTCAGCACCGTCAATATCCACTTCGCCAAACGAGGGGATCAGAATAACGTTGATGCCGTCCAGCAGGAGGTATCCACGCGCAATCGCGGCTGCTTTGATGGCCTGATTGACCGCGCCTGCTCCGATCGCCTGCACTTCCGCCCGCCCATGTTCCCGAACCACACCCGCAATCGCGCCAGCCACAGCCGTCGATCGGGAGGTAGCAGACACCTTGATGAGTTCCACGTAATCTTCTCCTTTGTCTCGTTGACTTCTTCGTTGCACGAAATGTCTGTTAACTCACCCCTGCAATATCTTAGCAGATTTCCGAGTAGTTTAGCGTGGATTGCGTAGGCGCGCCTACATCAAAAGTAGGAGCAATCACCGGACAGAATCACCCGGGGCTTACGGCTGGTTGTTTTGGGCCGGATCGAGGGAGCTGAAATAGTCGCGAACATAATCGCGGCGATCCGCCGGCACCTGATCTGTTTGCAATGCCTCATCGGCTGCATCGGCATAATCGCTAAACACATCCTGATATGGCACGCTTGCATCGCCGTCCGGCGCCACGCTGGACTGGCCGTTGGGGTTCGGCGCGTTTGTGCCCTGAGTATCGGGCAAAACCACCTGACGCCCTTGCGCGGCCAGGCGCCCCGGCGCATACACGGAGTTGTCGCTGCCGGTGTCTTCGCTATGGCCTTTGCGCCCCTGACCGACGCTTCCGGAAGAGGCGTCGCCGCCACTGGCGGACGTGCCTTGTTGGTTGCCTGTGGCAGGCGCGCCGCTTTCAGCCTGGCCTCCGGCTGCGGTCTGCCCGGCCTGGCCATCCTGCTGCCCGCTTGAGCCTGCTTGCGCCGACTGCGGATCGCCGCCGGTCTGGCCGGACTGACCTTGGTTGTTTGGACTGCTGCCCGAAGACTCCGATTGCGGCTGCGATTGCGACTGCGCCAGTTGCGCGTCGCGCGCGGCTTGAGCAATCGTCTGCCGCGTCTTCTCCGCCTGCCGCCCGGCCTGTTCCAGCTGCTGATTGTTGCTGGCGTTCTGCGCGGTCGTTTCAAGCGATTGCGCAGCTTGCTCAAGCGATTTCTGCGCCTCTTCAGTGCGACCTTCGCGCAATTGCTGGGCGGCGTCGCGCAATTGATCGGCCATCGCCGGATCGCTGTTTTGCACCTGGCGCGCCATTTGGTCGAGCTGCTGCGCCACGCGCTGGTTCTCTTCCGGCGATAACGGCTGACCGTTGTCGCGCTGTCCGAGCTGCCGCAGCTGATCCGCCGCCTGCTCATACTCGCCGTTTTGCAGTGAGTCAGACAGCGCATTGGTCAACGCATCTGATGAGAGCGATTGGCCGGCCTGGCTGAGATCGCGTTGCGCATCGCGGGTGGCTTGATCCTGCAGGGCATCGAGCTTGGCCTGGGCCTGATTCAACGCAGCCAGTGCTTGTTCCGGTGTGGCGTTGGGATCGTTGAGCGCGCGTTGCACGTCTTCGAGCGCCTGCAGCGCGGCCTGTTTTTGCGCCTCGTTCAAATTGCTGGCCGCGATGCTTTTTTTGGCTTGCTCAAGTTGTTGCGCTTGTTGCTGCAGGGTGTTGCGCATTTTCTCGCGTTCGGCCAAGGCTCGGTCTTGCGGGTTTGGCAGCACCAGCACAACGATCAACGCAGTCAGAAAAAGCGCGCTGACGATGAGATCACGGCGAGACAATCGCAATGGCAGTTGCGCGCGTGCATCGACGGCGCCGACAGCCTGCTCAGTGTCATCGAGTTGTTTGCGGCGCAACGCTTCATTCTTGCCCTGGATGCGGCCGTTTGTGAGCTCGAGCGCGGTGGACACGCGCTCGTGCAAGCCAAAACGGGCGTCGAATTCGCGCGCCCAAGCCACCGTGGTGCGGCGCATGGCGCACAACCATGGATACAACAGCCCGGCCAGCAGGCCCATGACGGAGAGGCCGATGGAGAGCGCGATGAGCACGTTTCGGCTGAACAGTGGGGTGACGCGCGAGGCCAGGCTGACGAGCAGTGCGAGACCAATGCCGCTGGCCAATCCAAAGCCGACCAGTTGAAGGCTGCGCTGCAGCCGTGCCCGGCGCGCCCATTGCTGAACAGTCTGCGTCAAATCCACGCTTGGCATTGTAGCCACCTCGAATGAAGCCGGGCTGAGTGTTGGAGACGGAGATGGAGAAGGCGCCGGAGTCGGTTGCCAAAGCGCGGGCTTGGCGTTATCTTGCCTTGATGCCAAACGTATTGCTGGTGGGCACCTTGGACACCAAAGGTCACGAGGTTGACTTTTTGCGCAAACGCGTCAAAGCGGCAGGCTGCGGCATAACGCTTCTGGATGCCGGAGTATTGGGTGAGCCGCAGATCAAGCTTGGCCGCACGGATGTCCGCCGGGACGCCGTGGCCGAAGCCGGCGGCGCGGCATTGGCTGAGCTGATCGCCTCAGGCGATCGGGGGGCGGCGGTGATGACAATGGCGCGCGGCGCCGCGCGCATTGCGCAACAGCTGTTTGCCGACGGCAAGGTGCAAGGGATTCTGGGTCTCGGCGGCAGCGGCAACTCGTCGATCGCTGCGGAAGCAATGCGCGCGCTGCCCATCGGCGTGCCCAAGCTGCTGGTGAGCACATTGGCCTCGGGCGACACCCGGCCCTATGTCGGCAGCAGCGATATTGCGATGATGTACTCGGTGGTGGACATCGCCGGGATCAACAGCATTAGCGAGCGCATCTTGTCCAATGCCGCCGCGGCCATCGCGGGAATGGCGCTGGACTTTGGCAAAAAGCGCCGCGCGACCCAGCGCAGGCCATTGATCGGGGCGACGATGTTTGGTGTGACCACACCGTGCGTGAACACGGCGCGGGCCTATCTTGAAAAGCGCGGCTACGAGGTGCTGGTTTTTCACGCGACCGGCACGGGCGGGCGGAGCATGGAGGCGCTTGTCGAAAGTGGATATCTGGCGGGCGTGTTGGATGCGACCACGACCGAATGGGCCGACGAGCTGGTTGGCGGCGTGCTGAGCGCCGGGCCGCACCGGCTTGAAGCGGCCGCGCGCGCGGGCATGCCGCAGGTGGTTTCGCTTGGCGCATTGGACATGGTCAACTTCGGGCCAATTGAAAGCGTGCCCGAGAAGTTCCGCGGGCGCACGTTCTATAAACACAACGCCACCGTCACGCTGATGCGCACCACGCCGGACGAATGCGCGCGGCTTGGCGGCGTGATCGCCGGCAAGCTCAACGCCTCCGTTGGACCGCTGGCAGTGTTTGTCCCCATGAAGGGAGTGTCGATGATCGCCACCGCCGGCCAGCCGTTTTACGATCCCGCCGCCGATCGCGCGCTGATCGATGCGCTCAAGTCGAATTTGCGCACGGACATTCCGGTGTATGAATTTGACACCGACATCAACGATCCGCTCTTTGCGAAGGCGATGGCGGTGCAGCTGGACAAGATGATTCGGCGGACAGCGAGAAAATCGCCGAAAGCCGCCACTGCGGAACAAAGGACACCATGAATCGAACCGCAGCACTCAAACGACTCAAAGCCACGATCAAGGCCGGTGGGGTGATCGTCGGCGCCGGAGCCGGGACCGGGCTCTCTGCCAAATGCGTCGAAGCCGGCGGCGTCGATCTGATCATCATCTACAACAGCGGGCGCTATCGCATGGCCGGGCGAGGCTCGCTCTCAGGCTTGATGCCGTATGGCGACGCCAACGCCATCGTGATGGATATGGCGCGCGAGGTGCTGCCGGTGGTTGCGCATACGCCGGTGTTGGCGGGCGTGTGCGGCACCGATCCATTTCGCATGATGCCGGTGTTTTTGAAACAGGTTAAGGAAGCGGGCTTCTCCGGCGTGCAGAACTTTCCGACGGTCGGGCTTGTCGACAAAGGCAGCACCTTGCGCACAGGGCTCGAGGAGACGGGCATGGGCTTTAGCCTGGAAGTGGACATGATCCGTCTGGCTCGCGAGATGGATTTGCTGACGTGTCCGTATGTATTTGACACGGACGAGGCGATCGCCATGGCCAAAGCCGGCGCCGATGTGCTGGTGCCGCACATGGGCTTGACGACCAAAGGCGCCATTGGCGCGCATACCGCGTTGACGCTCGACGAATGTGTCGAGCGCGTGCAGGCGATGCACGATGCCGCGCGCAAAGTGCGCAAAGATATTTTGGTGCTGTGTCACGGCGGCCCAATTGCCGAGCCGGAAGACGCGCAATATGTGCTCTCGCGCACGCGCGGCGTGGTCGGCTTTTTTGGCGCATCGAGCATGGAACGGCTGCCGACAGAGGTGGCGATGACGGAAAATGCCAGGCGATTCAAGCGCATGACGCGCGTCTAAAAAGATGAAAACTCTAAAAGTTTTCTCTGGCCGCAAATTCAGGTTATGGAAACCGACCGGCTGACAATCCGTAGCTTTCATCTAGACGACAGCGTAGAACTTCATCGCATTTTGAACGAGTGCTTTGGCGTTGAGCCGACCCAAGATCCGCAACAGGCTTTGGACCAGCGCCGCAGCTATGTGCACTGGAGCGCGCTCAGCCAGGAGTGGTTTGCACGGCTGCATCAGCCGCCGTATGGCGAACGCGCCGTGGTGCTGCGCGACACTGGTGCGCTCATCGGCGCGGTCGGGCTGGTGCCTTGTCTCGATCGCTATGAACAAATTGCCAGCCTGCGCGCAGGCGCGCACGATCGCGGTTTTTCCACCACCGAGGTGGGTCTTTTTTGGGCAATCGATCCGGCGCGGCAGCGCCATGGCTATGCGGCCGAAGCCGGGCGCGCGCTGATTGAATTTGCGTTTGACACGCTGAATATCCCGCGCATCATCGCCACCACCGAGCACGACAACTTGGCGTCGCAGGGCGTCATGCGCAAGCTGGAGATGCGCATCGAGCGCAACCCGCTTATGTCGCCGCCGTGGCTGCAAGTGGTGGGTGTTCTGGAAAACAACAAAACGCCCTCTGGCTGAGAAGGCGTTTGTCACAACAGCAGCGCGTTCTAGTGCCGGTCGAAAATTTTGCTGGCAGGGACTTCGGCCACCATCTCCAGCTCGGGTTGGCCGTCGCGGGTGACCCAATTGCCGCACGCGCCGCCGATTTCGCTCTCTCCAATTTCGACTTCGCTGCCATCCATGCGCAGCACTGGCTTGTACCAGCGATACACCTGCTCGGCTTCACCGGCAATGTAATGGCCGATCAGCGCGCGGCGAAAGCGATCGCTGGAGGTGTTGGGACCGGAGCCATGCACGATGGTACCGTTGAAGAACAGCACATCGCCGGCCTTGAGATGCACGGGGACGGCCTGCTGGCCCTCCGGCAAATCGACCGTGACATCGGTGAAGCTCTTGGTGGTGTCGGCAGGCACGATGCACAACAGCGGCCAGTTGTGGCTGCCAGGCACCACAGTGATGCAGCCGTTCTCCTCATCGCAGTCATCGAGCGCCATCCAGGCAGCCATGCAGGTGCCGGGCTGCACGCGCAAATAGAACTGATCCTGGTGCAACGCCTGGCCACGCGCACCCGGTGGCTTGAAGTACAACATGGTCTGCACGGCGTAGGGTTCGCGGCCCATCAACGGCGTCAACAGCGCATTCAGGCGCGGATCAGTCAGCCACTGGAGGCTGAGTTCGTCGCTGCGGTGCATTTGCAGCATCCGCGGCCACTTGGCCAATGGATCGCTTGGGTTTTTCACAGAGGTGTCGTTGAGCGACTCATGGTTCTTCTTGGTCTCGACATCGTGCATCGCCAGATAGTGCTGGATGTATTGCTGCACTTCGGCTTTTGAGAAGAGCCCGGAAGCGACGAAGTATCCGTCGCGGTTGTATTGCTCAAGCTGGGATTGGGTGATCATGGAACAACCTCTGGAACTGCTGAATTCATGGATTTTAGCAGAGCGGCCACGCCGTTTCCGCGATGCAGATAGCAGTTATGGTTTGCGGTAACCCCGCCCCCATGCCTGGATGTGGTTGCAATCCCCAAGCGAAATCCATATACTTGCGCCGATTTGCGAGGTCGTCGGCCGTCGCCGTCATTGCTGCCATCACCGCATTCGTGCTGATACCTTCGTGAACTTGTGCGGCCATGTCCCGCCGTATCAGGTGAGGCTGCCGCGTCGTTGTTCCAGGAGGAAGAAATGCAGAAGTTGACCCGAAGACAGATGTTGAAAGCGACCGCATTTGGCGCGGCCAGCGCCACGCTCGCGGCCTGCGGCGCAGCCACCCCTGCGCCCGGCGGCGGCGGTGCGATCACCAGCGGAGAAGCCAGCGGCAAGCTGGAAATCTTCTCATGGTGGACAAACGGCGGTGAAGTTGATGGCTTGAATGCCATTTACGACATCTACAAGAAGCAAAATCCCAAGGTTGAAATCGTCAACGCCGCCATCGCCGGCGGCTCAGGCGCAGGCGGCAACGCCAAGGCCGTGTTGAAGACCCGCATGCTGGGTGGCGATCCGCCGGACAGCTTTCAGGTGCACCTCGGCCGCGAGCTGATCGACACGCACGTGGTGGCCAACCGCATGGAAGGGCTGAACGACTTGTTCAAGTCCGAGGGCTGGGACAAAGCCTTTCCCCAGGGCGTGATCGACCTGGCTTCGGACAAGGGCGTGGCCTACTCCGTGCCTGTGAACATCCACCGCTCAAACGTGATGTGGTTCAACAAGAAGCTGATGGCCGAAGCAGGCGCCGACAAAGCGCCAGCCACGTGGGACGAGTACTTCGCCATCGCTGAAAAACTGAAAGCCAAAGGCATCGCCATGTGCACCATGGCCGGATCTGGCGCAGGCTTTTCCGCGCACGAGCTGGAGAACATCATGGCGGGCGTGATGGGCGCCGACAAATATGCCGGCCTCTTCACGGGCGCGACGAGCTGGGGCGACCCCGGCATTGCCCAGTCACTTGGCATTCTCAACAAGATGATCGATTTCGCAGTGCCGAACTACGCCGCGCTGCAGTGGAGCGACACCGATCCCTTGATCGTGGAAGGCAAAGCAGCCAGCCACATCATGGGCGACTGGATGAACGGTTACTACAAGTCCAAGAAGTTCACCGATTGGGGTTGGGCGCCGTCGCCGGGCACCTCGGGCACCTTTGTGGCCTTGTCCGACTCGTTTGGTTTGCCGAAGGGCGCCAAGAACCGCCAAGCGGTGATCAACTTCCTCAAGGTGTGCGGCAGCAAAGAAGGGCAGGATGCGTTCAACCCGCTCAAAGGGTCGATCCCGGCCCGCAAAGACGCCGACCTGTCGAAGTATGACGACTACCAGAAGCAGGCCATCGCCGACTTCGCGTCGAACAAGATCGTCGGCTCTATCGTGCACGGCGCCGCTGCCAAGGAAAGCTTTGTCAACGACTTCAACAACACGGTCGCCGAGTTTGTGGCCAAGCGTGATGTCGCTGCCGCCGGCGCCAAACTGCTGGAAGTGGCAAAGACCGCCGGATACAAGTAAAGTGCTTGAAAGCTGATCGGTCAGGTGGCAATCAGCTCACGTGAGTAGCAAGCCGCATGCGGCGAGGCAATTGCCGCGCGTGGCTTGCTATTCTTCGCTTTTCGCAAATTGCATTCGCGCCCATGGATCTAGTCTCAACAAAGCCCTCCGTTCAATCGCGGCGCCGCCCGCGTATCAGCCGCGACATGCTGTTGGCGGTATTGGTCCTGTCGCCGTCAATTCTAGCTGTGGCGATCTTCATCTACAGCTTTATCGGCTGGACGTTTTGGATCTCGGCTGTGAATTGGAACGACGCCGTCGTCAACAACGATTTTGTCGGACTGAAAAACTGGGCGAACATGTTCTCGTCCGAGCGCTTTCAGATCGACCTGCGCAATCTGGTCTTGTATGCGCTTGGCTTTATGGCGCAGTGCCTCGTCATCGGGTTCCTGCTGGCCGCGCTGCTCGACCAGCAAATCAAGGGCGAATCGATCTTTCGCACGATCTACATTTTTCCGTTTGCGGTCTCGGCAATCGTCACTGGCGTGGCGTGGCGCTGGGTGATGCGGCCGGATGCCGGGCTAAACCTGCTGCTCGACTGGGTTGGACTCGGAGCGCTTAAATCGCTGTGGTACGCCCATCCCACGCTGGGCATTCTGTTCATCACCATCGCATCGTCGTGGCAGTTTGTCGGCTACATCATGGCCCTGTATTTGGCCGGGCTGCGCGGCATCTCCCAGGAGGTGCGCGAAGCGGCCATGATCGACGGCTGCAATTCGGTCAACCTGTATCGCCACATCATCATTCCGATGCTCTCCGGCGTGACGTTTACGGCGATCGTTTTGACCGGCATGGGTGCAATCCGCGCCTTTGACATTGTGGTTGCGATGAGCAGCAGCGGCCAGGCCTACTCGACAGACACGCTGGCCCTTCACATGTTTGAGCAGACCTTCCTGGCCGACCGCTATTCGCTGAGCGCTGTGATCGGCTCGGTCATGATCATCATTTCGTCGCTGCTGGTGATTCCGTATCTAGTCAGCACAAGCAAGGAGGCGCAGTAATGGCCCAGCTCACCACAAAGGCGCGCGCGCCATTTCCGTCACTCGGGCGGATTTTGACCTATGTCTGCCTGATCCTTGCGGCCATCTGGTTTTTGCTGCCGATCTATGTGCTGGTGATGACGAGCTTTAAGGGCTTTGACGAGGTGCAGACCGACCGCATGTGGTTTATCGCGCGCAACCCAACGGTGCAAGGCTATGTTCGGGCCTGGACCGAAGGCGGCATCGGCAGCGGCTTCATCAACAGCTTTTTGATCACGGTGCCGGCTTCGCTGATCTCCTCGCTGATGGGCTCGATGAACGGCTACATCTTCGCCAAGTGGCGTTTCAAGGGCGCCAACCTGCTGTTTCTGCTGTTTCTGTTTGGCATGTTTTTGCCGTATCAGGGCGTGCTGATCCCGATGGTGCAGATGCTGCAAGTATTCGGCCTGTATGGCAAGGTGGCCGGCTTGATTTTTGTGCACTGCATTTTCGGCATTCCGATCTGCGCACTGATGTTTCGCAGCTACTACACCAGCATTCCCGACGAGCTGCTGGACGCGGCGAAAATCGACGGCTGCGGTTTTTTTAGCATCTATGCCCGCATCATGCTGCCGATCGCTGCGCCGGCGTTCGCCGTGGTTCTGCTCTGGCAGTTCACCAGCATCTGGAATGACTTCATCATCGGCCGCATCGTGCTGAGCAATCCGCAGCTCTCGCCGGTGACAGTCTCGGTGCAGAACCTGGCCGGCAGCTTGTACACCGAGTGGAACATTCAGATGGCCGGCGCGCTGATCGCCGCCGCGCCCACGATCATTGTCTATCTGCTGCTCGGCAAGCTCTTTATGCGCGGATTGCTAGCAGGCTCGATCAAAGGCTAGACCGCATCCTCGCAGCGTAGGGTCCACATGCACAAAATTTGGCTAGAGGAATCGCCACTTGATTCGGTTGTGTCAATGTTCGACCGTGTGGCCGAGCTGATCGGCCCGCACGCCCCGCTGGAGCGCCTGGCCGAAGCCGATGCGGCGCTGGTCACGCGCGATCGCTGGGATGGCGCGCGCATGGATATGGCCAAACGGCTGCGCGTGCTATCACGCGTGGGCGTGGGCTACGACAATATCGATGTGCAGGCCGCCACCACGCGCAACATACTGGTGTGTTACACGCCGCTGGCGCCGACTGTGTCGACGGCCGAGCACGCCATCGCGCTAATGTTTGCCGTGGCCAAGACGGTGGTGTACGCCGATCGCGAAGTGCGCGCAGGGAAATGGCAGAGCCAGTTTTGGACGGTCAAGGGCATGGAGCTGCGCGGGCGCACGTTGGGCATCGTGGGCGTCGGCCGAATCGGCGCAATCGTGGCCGCCGTGGCACGCGCGGTGGGAATGCAGGTGGTCGGGCTCGATCCGTTTTTGACCGAGCAACGTGCGGCTGAGCTGGGCATCGCGCGGGCGGCCGATCTTGAGGCGCTCTTGCGCCAATCGGATGTGGTGTCGCTGCATGCGCCGTCTATGCCCGAAACACGCCACATGATCGACGCCCGGCGGTTGGCGCAAATGAAGCCGGGTGCGCTGTTGATCAACACCGCGCGCGGCGCGTTGATCGATGAGATGGCTCTGGTTGAGGCGCTTGCTTCCGGTCATTTAGGCGGGGCGGGGATGGATGTGTTTGATCCCGAACCCATCAAAAAAAACCATCCGTTGATTGGCTTTGACAACGTCGTGTTGACCGACCATATCGCCAGCCATACCTGGGCGGGTCATCACCGCTTGTATGAGACGGCCGCGCGGCAGGCGTTGCAGGCGCTGAATGGCGAACGGCCGGAATCGATGCTAAATCCGCAAGTGTTGCGGTAGAGCAACGCCGGACCGGCTCTCTGCGGCCATCGCCCCCACCTCGCCTCCCCCGGAACCGCAGCGCAGCGCAGGCGACAGGGGAGGCGAGGTGGGGCTGCGTGCGAATACAAAATCCTGCGGCGCTCCCCTGTTCCGATGAATACAACAAACATGCCCTAAAATGCGAGGCTTATGTCGCATCAACGCCCACGCTATTCCATCGTCGCTCCAGTCTTCAACGAAGAGGAAACGCTGCCCGAGTTTCACCGCCGCATGAGCGCCGTAATGGACGGGTTGGATGGCGACGCTGAATTGGTGCTGGTGTTTGACGGCAGCCGTGATCGGTCGCCTGAAGTGGGCGAACAACTGCGCGCGAAGGACCCGCGCGTGAAGTTGGTCAAATTCTCGCGTAATTTTGGGCACCAGATCGCCATCACTGCCGGCATGGACTATGCCGAGGGCGACGCTGTGGTGATCATCGACTCCGATCTGCAAGATCCGCCCGAAGTGATCCCGCAGCTGATCGCCAAGTGGAAGGAAGGCTTTCAGGTCGTGTATGCGCAGCGCGCCAAGCGCCAGGGCGAGACTTTTTTCAAGCTTTTCACCGCGTCGTTTTTTTACCGGGTGATCAAGCGCCTGGCGTCGATCGACATCCCGCAAGACACAGGCGATTTCCGGCTGGTCGATCGCAAGGTGGTGATGGCGCTGCGCCGAATGCGCGAGCACCATCGCTTTATGCGCGGGCTCTCGGTGTGGGTGGGCTACAAACAGACCGGCGTGCGTTACGACCGCGCCGAGCGATACGCGGGCAGCACGCAATATCCATTGCGCAAAATGATCAAGTTCGCAAGCGACGCGATCACCAGCTTTTCGTATGTGCCGCTTCAACTGGCAACCACACTCGGGTTTGTCGTGTCGGCGATCACGCTGATCATCATGCCTGTGGTGATCGGCATGCGCTTGTCCGGCAGCGATTTCTTCGCCGGCCAGGCCTCCACGCTTCTGGCGGTGCTGTTTATCGGCGGCGTGCAGCTCATCTTTCTGGGCGTCATTGGCGAATATCTTGGGCGCATCTACGATGAGGTGAAGAAGCGCCCGCTCTACATCGTGGCCGAAGCGCCGCCCAAGCCGCCGGTTGAGCCGCAGGAGTGACTTCGCCCGGCTTGCGCTCGGAGGAAAATCTGCTGGGGATGTCGTGCGGCATAGCGTCTTGATCGCTTTCGTCCCCAACGCGTGTGCAACTTCTAATCCACGCTCAAAGTCGGATTGAGCCGTACCCCCGGCGTTTGCCCCAAAGGGCGCGACATCGTATGGATCGAACCTACGCGCGGATCTTTATAATCCGCGCATGTCCAGCGCGTTGCAGGAAACGATCGACCGGCTGTCCAAGGGCGGTTACCGGGTCACACTGCCGCGCCGTGCCGTCATTGCCGCCATTCAGGGGAGCAAAAATTCGATTGACCCGGCCGAAGTGCTGAGGCGCGCCCGCCGCCGGCACGCCAAAGTAGGGCTGGCCACTGTCTATCGAACCTTGGACATGCTGGAAGAGATCGGCGCAATCCGGCGTGTCCAGTCGGAAGGACGTACGCGCATCGTCGCCTGCGCCGATGCGACGCTGCACTTCCATCTGATTTGCGAGAACTGTCACAGCGTGATCGAGCTGCATGGCGAACAGGAGGAATCTCTGCGCCGCCTGGCGCGGGCGCAAGGCTTTGAGCCTGTGAATCAGCCGATCGAGATTGTTGGCCGCTGCGCCAGCTGCCGATGAGTCGCGCGAACAGCGCCGCAGACGCCACCACCCGCGCGCATCTACAATCCGGCGCATGCTTGAACAGCAACTACGCGCGCATAGCTCGGCCGAGATCCGGTTCGATACGCCGACGCGCCTGATTTACAGCACTGACGCCAGCAACTACAAAGTCATGCCGCTGGGGGTGGCGTTGCCGCGCACGCATGAGGATATCGTCGCGATCGTGTCGCTATGCGCGGAGCAGGGCGTGCCGGTGGTGCCGCGCGGCGGCGGCAGCGGTTTGGCTGGCCAGTCGATCGGGCCGGGCGTGGTCATCGACACCACCAAATACATGGATGCGCTGCTGGACATTAATGTTGCATCGCGTAGCGCGCGCGTGCAGACGGGCCTGGTGCTGGGCCAGCTCAACAAAAAACTGGCTGCGCACGGCTTGCAGTTCGGCCCGGACCCGGCCAGCGCCGAGCGCGCTGCCGTGGGCGGGGTGATCGGCACCAACGCCACCGGCTCGCACTCCATTCGTTACGGCATGACCGCCGACAATGTCAGCGCGCTGCGCTGCGTGCTGGCGAGCGGCGAAAGCCTGGAGATAAGTCCCGAGTCGCAAGTCCCGAGTTACCAATCCACACTCGGGACGCGCGACGCGGGACTTTCGACTCAGATCGCCCGCATCGTTTCCGGCGCCCATGCCGCGATCTACCGTGATTTTCCAAAAGTGTGGCGCCGCTCAAGCGGCTACAACCTGGATTTCATCGCGGAAATGCTGGGTTACGACGCCGCCGATCCCGCCGCCGGCCTTACGCCAGCCAACGCGCGCCGGCGCGGCAGCAACCTGGAAAACCACCTGCGCCAGATTGCCCGGTTCAACCTTGCGCCGTTGATCGCGGGCAGCGAAGGAACGCTGGCGGTGGTGAGCGAAGCCACGCTTCACCTATTTCCGAAGCCCAAGTTCACGGTGGTGGCCATCACTTCGTTTGCGTCGCTGCTCGACGCCATGCGCGCGATTCCGGATCTGTTGTCGCTCGATCCGAGCGCAATCGAGCTGATCGGCGGCCTGTTCATCAAGCTGGCGCGCGATTTGCCCGAGTGTCGCGGCCGCCTGGGCTGGTTGGACGTTTCTTCAGGCATTCCGGACGGATTGCTGGTCATTGAGTTCGACGGCGCCAGCGCTGCCGAAGCCGAAGCCGGCGTTGCGCGGCTCGACGCGCTGGTCGCGCGCGCGGGACTGGCCTGCTCAGTTAAGGTTTTGCGCGATGCGCGGGCGCAGGCCGATGTCTGGTATGTGCGCAAAATCGGCTTGAACGTGCTGGCCAGCATTCGCAGCGATTTCAAGCCCATCTCGGTGGTTGAGGATGTGGCGGTGCCGGTCGAGCGCCTGGCAGAGTATGTGCAACGGTTGAGCGCGGTTTTCAAATCGCACAACACCGAGGGCGCGTTTTACGCGCATGCCAGCGCCGGCGTGTTGCATGTGCGGCCGCTGGTCAACCTGAAAACCTTCGATGGCGTGCGCGCCATGCGCGATATCGGCGAGCAGGCCTTTGCGCTGTGCCGTGAACTGGGCGGCGCGATGACCGGCGAGCATGGCGATGGCTATGAGCGCTCGCACTGGAACCGCGGCCTGTTTGGCGAGGAAATTTACCAGGCGTTTGTCGCGGTAAAGCGCGCCTTCGACCCGCGCGGCTTGTTCAACCCAAACAAGAAAGTCGATGCGTTTGAGGAGGACACGCTTGAGACGATGATGCGGCTGGGTCCGGCATATCGCGCCAAGCCGTTTGGCAGCACGTTTGCATTTCACACAGATGGCTCGTTGGCCGGCATGGCAGAGCAATGCAACGGCAGCGGCGTATGTCGCAAATCGGAAGGCGTGATGTGCCCGAGCTACCGGGCAACGCGCGACGAAATGCACAGCACGCGCGGCCGCGCCAACCTGTTGCGGTCGTTTTTAACTCAGAGTCCGGGACTGACTCCTCGGGACTCGGGACTCGGGACTTCCGCTCCCGGCCTCACCGCCTCCGACGTCCAGGCTGCGCTCGATCTGTGCGTGTCGTGCAAGGCTTGCGAAAGCGAATGCGCCAGCGGCGTGGACATGGCCAAAATGAAGAGCGACTTTCTGCAGCAGGTCTATGACAAGCAGGGCGTGCCGCTGCGCGCGCGCGTGTTTGGCCGCATCGCCGCGTTGAGTGCGCTGGCCGCGCCCGTTGCGCCACTGGCCAACTGGGCGCTCGGGCTGGGCGTGACAAAACGGATGCTGGGTTTGGCGCCCGACCGGCCGATGCCCGAATTTGCCGCACAAACGTTTGACGCGTGGTGGCACAAGCAGCCCATGTCGGGCGAAAGACAGAATGAGGGGCGGCAATCGGTGGTGCTGTTCGTCGATACGTTCACGCGCTACAACCATCCGCGGGTGGGCATCGCCGCGGTGCGCGTGCTGCGGGCGT
Organism: Chloroflexota bacterium; assembly: GCA_031368515.1. Lineage (GTDB taxonomy): Bacteria > Chloroflexota > Anaerolineae > J036 > Brachytrichaceae > CANJQH01. Next base: position 11,562 of record JANMNW010000047.1, on the reverse strand, counting down.
TGGGCAAGCAGGTCATCGTGCCGCCGGCGCTGTGTTGCGGCCGGCCGCTGATCTCGCAAGGCCAGCCGCGCGCGGCGCAGGCGTATGCCCGAAGCGTAGTGGGTGCGTTGGCGCCGTTTGCGCGTGCCGGTGTCCCCATCGTCGGCCTGGAGCCAAGCTGCATCAGCGCGATCAAAGACGACTACGTCGATTTGATCGGCGCCAAAGCCGGCGCCGACGACGGCGTCGACACTGTGCGGGCGGTTGCTCGCGCCACCCGCCCGATCGAGGATTGGCTTTCCGAGCAGGATCTCAGCGCGCTATCCACCGGCGCGCGCCCACCCGCGCCGCTGCTGTTGCACGGGCACTGTCATCAGAAGGCATTGTGGGGCACGGGCGGCACAAAACGCGTGCTGGACAAACTCGGGTATGCGCTGACCGAGGTCGACTCAACGTGCTGCGGCATGGCGGGCGCCTTTGGATACGAGGCGGAGCACGCGGAAATCTCGCGCCAGATCGGCGAATTGGCGCTGTTGCCGGCTGTGCGCAACGCGCCCGCCGAGGCGCGCGTGCTGGCCGGCGGCACCTCGTGCCGGGAACAGATCACGCACCTGGCCGGACGTGACGTTCGGCACCCGATTGAAGTGATCGCCGAGGCGCTCGGCGCAGGCTGATCATGCTGTCGGCCAGCCCACCAAAGGCATGCGCGTTTCTGCCTCGATCAACAGCAGACGGTTGTATTTGGCCAAACGTTCGGATTGCGTGATGGAGCCGACCTTGATCTGATCGCCCCAGGCCACCGCCAGATCGGCCAGCCAGTCGTCCTCGGTTTCGCCGCTGCGCGCGCTGACGGTGACGCGCCAGCCAGCCTCGCGCGCCAGCCGGCATGCGGTGGCGGCTTCGCTGAGCGTGCCGATCTGATTGACCTTCAGCAGCAGCGCGTCGCAGGCTTTGGCTTCGATCGCGCGCACGATGCGCGCCGGGTTAGTGCAAAGAAAGTCATCGCCTAGCGTGAGTGCGCGGCCATGCATTCGTTGCCGCAACACCGGCCACGCGGCCCAGTCGTCCTCATGCAAGCCGTCTTCAATGCTGACGATCGGGTAGCGCTCCGACCAGCGCGCGAGCGTGTCGATCATGCCGGCGCTATCCAGCGTCGCAGCCCCGAGCTGATAGCGCGCGCCGTCAAAGAAATGGCTGGAAGCGACATCAACCGCCAGCATCACTTCGCGGCCGGGTGTGAAGCCGGCGTCGATGATGGCTTCGACCGCGTCCGAGAGCATCGCCTCGGGCGCGGGGAAGGGCGGGGCCAGCCCGCCTTCGTCGGCGCGCAACATGCGCATGCCGTATTTGCGCAGAACCAGCTCGGCGGCCGCCTGATACACGCCATAGGTGACGGCCATCGCTTCATCCATGCTGCGCGCCGCGGCCGGCACAATCAGAATATCCTGCATGGATGCGCGCACGCCAGCGTGCTTACCGCCGCTGAACAGGTTGATGGTCGGCCGCGGCAGTGTGCGCGCCGGCTGGCCGATCAAGCTGGCGAAGTAGGCGTAGAGCGGCACGCCGCTGGCTTGAGCCGCCGCACGCGCAACAGCCAGCGACACGGCCAATATCGCGTTGGCGCCCAGGCGCGACTTGTTGGATGTGCCATCAAGCGCGCACAAAGCAGCGTCCAGCTCGGCCTGGCTGGCAAACGCCTGCCCGGCAAAAGCGTTGTGGATGTCGCGGTTGACATTCGCCACCGCATTGCGACAGCCCAGCCCGCCATAGCGGCTCATGTCGCCGTCGCGTAACTCAAGCGCCTCAGCGGCGCCGGTTGACGCGCCGGAGGGTGCGGAGGCCGCTGCGGAGATCCCGCCCTCCAGCGTGCAGGCCGCGCGCACCGTCGGCCGCCCGCGGCTGTCCAATATTTCCAATGCGCCAAGTTTTTGAATCTTGTAAGTCATGGATTCTGCATGCCTCGAACAAAAGTCTCGATCAGCGCCGGCATGGTCTCGGGCAAGCGTCGAACGAGCGTCAGGGCTGTTTGGCGCTGGCGCCGGCGGCCGGCTTCGTCCAGATACTCAAGCGGCGACCGTCCATCCACGCGCGCCAGCAGGCAGCCCACGGTGTTCCTAATGGAGCGCGCCTCCAGACCGTCGAAGTGCGGAAGGGCTGCCGCGCTGTAGCGTTGCCAGTAGGCCTGCGCCGCCTGCTCAAAGGTGTCGCTGTGACCTATCACATGCCCTGCTTTGGCCAGTAGATGCGTCATCGAAAACCCGACATCGAAAGCGGGATCGCCCCAATGCGCAACTTCAAAGTCGACCAGCACCAGCCGGTCGTTGTACACCAGCACATTTTTCGGGCTGAAATCGCCATGCACAAAACACTCGCGGCGCGCCAGCGTGTCGGCGATCAACTGCTCGTAAAACGCCGCGGCTTGGGGAGCGCGGCCGGCCGTATAACTGTAGTATGGCTCGATGCGCAGCGACTCAAAAAAGCTGCGGTTGGCGAATCGCCCGACCCAGATCTCGCGCTGTTGCTGCGAGCGGATGTGCAGCGTTGCCAGCAGGTCGGCAAATTGCGCCACATGCGCCATGGACACACGGCCGCTCAAAAGTAGCTGCTTCCAGTTGTCGTGCGGCTGCGGCACGGCGGTCATCGCCACGATCATGTTGGCCGCATCTTCGAACACCAATTCGGGGGTCGTTGCGGGCGGCGCCAGCTGCGCGCACGCGCGCAAGCCTTCGGCCTCGCGGCCGATGCGCGCGGGATCTGAAAACCAATCCGCTTTCACCCGCAGCTTGGCCAGCGCCTGCTTTAGCACCCACTCCGCGCCATCCGGCAAGCGCACCAGCACGGCACGGCTCGATACGCCGCCGCTCAACGTCCGCGCCTGAAAAGCGTCGTTGTCGGTCAGGCAGCCTCGCGCGCGCAAATAGGCGCGCAGTTGAGCGTGATCTTCGATGTTAATTCCGGCGGCCGGATCCATTACGCGCCAGTAAATCAATGTCTGTCGGAATGTCAATTGCTTGAAACTGGCCGGATGACCAGCCGCGTCGCCGATACGCTTGGCCGCTCAGGCTGATATGTACATGTGCACCGCGCGCTCACGTGGCAATGCAGCGCTTCGCGCAGAACGGCAGTGACCGATGCCCTGAGGAACTGATATGGACACTTTGAAAACGGCTTTGTCGCCCGACCGCCTGCGCAACAGCCTTGATCCGGGGGCGTTGGCCATGGATAACACGGGCGAATTGTCCACGCTGGAAGGGCTGATCGGCCAGCAGCGCGCGCTGCAGGCGCTGCAATTCGGGTTGGGCATGACCAAAGCGGGTTACAACATTTATGTGGCTGGCGAACCCGGCCTGGGCAAAATGACCGCCGTGCGAGGGTTTCTTGAACGAATGGCTGTTGCGCAGCCATCTGCCAAAGACTGGTGCTATGTCAACAACTTCGCCGACCCGTCGCAACCGCTTGCACTGTCGCTGCCCGCCGGGCGCGCGCGCGCGTTTCAACGCGACATCAAGCGCTTGGTCGAACGCGCCCGCGTCGAGATTCCAAAAGCATTTGAGGCCGAAGACTATGCGGCGCAACGCGATGCGCTGGGCAAGGCCTTGGATGCCCGCCGCAACGATTTGCTGGCCGAACTGCGCGGCCGCGCGCGCGAGTACGGTGTCATGCTTCAGATGGCGCCCTACGGCATCATGACGCTGCCGTTGCGCAATGGCGAGCCGATTGCCGACGATGTCTTCGAATCGCTGCCCAAATCCGAACAGGATGAACTGCGCAAACACAATGAAGCGTTTCAAGAGCATGTGCGCGCCACCATGAAGGCGGGCCGCGAACTCGACCGGCAAATGCTGGAACAGGTAGCCGCACTCAACAAGAAGGTGGCGCAATATGTGGTGGGCGGGCTGGTCGATGACCTGTGCGACGACTATGCCGACCTGCCACCGGCCGCCGATCATCTTCGCCGGGTGCAAGTGGACATGCTCGATAACTTCGAGTTGTTCCAACATGGCGGCACGCCCGCCGAAGGTGCTGCACCGGCTGAACAGGCAGCCCCGGCCTGGATGCGCGACCTGCCGCTGCGCAAATACCAGGTGAACACGCTCGTTGACGCCGATGGCCGGCCGGGCGCGCCAGTGGTCGTTGAGCTCAATGCGACATACGCCAATCTGTTTGGCCGCGTTGAGCGTGAATCGCAATTTGGCGCGCTCTACACCGATTTCACCCTGATCAAATCCGGCGCGCTGCATCGTGCCAACGGCGGCTATCTTGTGCTGAGCATCGAAGACCTGCTGCGTCAAACGCTGGCTTGGGATGGCCTCAAGCGGGCGCTGCGCACGGGCAAGATCCGGATCGAGGACATCGGTGAGCAACTGGGCTTTGTGAGCACGCGCATGATCCGGCCGCAGCCAGTGCCCTTCAAGGCAAAAGTGATTCTTGTCGGCCGCGCCTACTTCTATCACGTGTTGTGCGCCTATGACGAGGACTTTGCCGAGCTTTTCAAAGTAAAGGCCGATTTTGACATCAGCGCGCCGCGCGATGCGGCGACGGTGCGCGACTGTCTGCGTTTCGTGCGAACGCTTTGCGCCAACGAACAGTTGCGCCATATGACACCCGCTGCCGCGGCGCTCTTCATCGAACACGCCAGCCGGCTGGCTGAAGACCAGAATCGCCTGTCGACACGCTTTGGCCTGCTGTCGGATCTGGTGCGCGAAGCCAATCACTGGGCAGGGCAGGACGGCGCGCAAGACATTCAAGTCGAACACATGCGGCAGTCGCTGGAACAACGCGTCCATCGCGCCGGGCTGGTGCAGGAACGCCTGCAGGACATGATTGCGCGCGGGCAGTTGCTGATTGACGTGCACGGCGACACGATTGGCCAGGTCAACGGCCTGGCGGCGGTGGATATCGGCGACGCCGTATTCGGCAAACCCAGCCGGATCACCGCAAGCGTGGAACCGGGGCGGGCGGGCATCGTCGATATTGAACGCGAGGTGGCTTTAGGCGGGCCGATACACAGCAAAGGCGTGCTGATCTTGAGCGGATATCTGGCGCATCGATTTGGCGCGGATCGGCCGATCGCCCTGGCCGCGCGCCTGGTCTTCGAACAAAGCTATGCGGGCGTGGATGGCGACAGCGCATCGTCGGCCGAACTGTATGTGCTTTTGTCGGTGCTGAGCCAGTTGCCGCTGCGTCAAGGAGTCGCAGTGACGGGCTCCGTCAATCAGCCGGGCGAAGTGCAGGCCATCGGCGGCGTAAACGAAAAAATCGAAGGCTTTTTCGACGTATGCCGCGCATTGGGAATGGATGGCCGGCAAGGCGTGCTGATTCCCGCGAGCAATGTGCAGAACCTGATGTTGCGAGAGGATGTCGTTGCGTCTGTGCGCGCGGGCGAGTTTCACATCTGGGGCGTGCGCACGATCGACGAAGGCATCGAAGTGCTCACAGGCGTGCCAGCGGGTTCACGCCAGGCCAATGGAAAATTTACCCGCGACAGCGTCAACGCCCGCATTGACGCGCGCTTGCGCGCGCTGGCACGGCAGCTACGTGAAGCGGCCGGCCCTGAGCAAGGGCGGCGCGCGCCCGGCATCGCACTGGACGGCGTGCGCACACCCGGCTAATCCAGCCGCATTACGCGCACCCAGATGGCCGGCAGGCGCGCGAGCTTTTGGGACGTGCTCAGATGCGCTCGCCGCGTGAACACGTCGTAGTTGTTGGCGTGTATGCGGCCCAGGATGCCCCGGTAGAGCAGGGAGGCGGCGCCCACCGCCAGCCGCCCGTCCGGCTGCAGATAGCGCAGCCCGCGCCAACTCTCGTCGTATAACGCGTCGGCGCGATCCATTTCGAAGCGCATCAGTCGCTTGAAGCGATCGTCGTTCACATGCCGTCGCAAATCAGCTTCGCTGTAGCCGAAGCGTTCCATGTCTTCGCGCGGCAAGTAAATGCGCCCGCGCGCCAAGTCTTCGCCCACATCGCGCAGCACATTGGTAAGCTGGAGCGCCACGCCCAGTTCTATGGCCTCAGCCTCGGCTTCGACAAGCGTTGCCGTGCTCGTATCGCGCGTGCCGATGATGTGCATCGACATCAGGCCAACGGTACTGGCGACCAGATAGCAGTAGCGGCGCAGATCGTCCCAGGTGTCGTAGCGGCAGACGCGCAGATCGGATTCGCAGCCCTCGATCAGCTCGTTTGAAAAACGCGCGGGCACATCATATTGATCGCGCACCCATGTCCAAGCCTTAAGCACCGGGCTGTGCTGCTCGCGCCAGTTGCGCTGCGCCTGTTCGCGCCAGTCGGCCAGCTGCGCCTCGCGCAAGATTCCATGGGTCGTGTCGACAATATCGTCTGTGCTGCGGCAGAAAGCATAGAGCGCGCGGACGGCCAGGCGCTTGGCCTCCGGCAGCAGCGCCGTCGCCATGTAAAACGACTTCGAGTGCTTGCGCGTGAGCATTTCGCATTGTCTAAACGCGTCTGCCAGCGGGCTGGAGTGCATCACGGCCTGGGTTATCGCGCTGGTGTGCGCTGACGATTTCAACATTGCGCTTGGCTCCTCATCTTGCATCTTTAGCGCTTTAACAGCCCATTCAGCAACAGGTCGGCGATGGCTTGCGCCGTTTCGACCAAATGCTGATCATCATGAACGTAGGTGAGTGGCATGGCATGCACGCTTTGCAATATGCCGATCAGCGCGATGGCGGCCAAATCGATGTCGGGAACTTCGACGAGGCCGTGCGCAGCGGCGCCGCGCAACGCGCCCGCAATCGGTTCGCGCACCGCATCATAGGCCAGCAACGACAAACGCTGCGCCTGGGTTCGATCGATTTCCAGCATGTCTGCGTTGAAGATGCGCGCCAAATCGATCGGTGTTTGCAGCGCAAGCCATCCCGCCACTGCACGAAGCTGGTCGCGCAGGTCGTCTGGAGCGCTGGACAGGACGTTTTCAAGCCCGTCCCGCAACCGCACGAATTGGCGCTCCATGACTTCAATGAATAGCTGTTCTTTGCCGCCCGGCATGTGATAGTAGAGCGATGCATGTCGGATTTGAACGGCATCTGCAATATCCTGAAGTCTGACTGCAGCATAGCCACGCTTGGCAAATAGCGCCTCGGCCGCATCGAGAACACGCGCTCGGGAGTCGGTTAGCAGTGCATCCACGTCAAAATCTACCTACCAACAAAATTGTAGACTGAAATATGAACAAACTATTAACAAAAACTGCAAAAATATGAGAATTTGATTAGTAAAAAATTCCGGGTCAACCAGCGTTCATTCCGTTTCACATCAAAAGCGGGTGACTGTTGAGAGCCCGATGCGGGGGTGACACTTAGGTTCCAGCGAGGCTTGGCGCCGATCCGGGCGGGTGTCCCGACATTGTGCAAGAAAGTGTCAGCTACGTCTGTGCTTCAATTGACTAAAATGGATTCGTGCTTACAATCATCCTGTTTGTGACAAAATTCTCTAATTAGGATTGTGTGAGGCGTGGCTGAATGGCCTCGCCTTTTATTTGTAGTGATCCGTTGCTGGCTCAGGCGATGAACGATTATCTTCCAATACTGGTGTTGCTCGCAATTGCCACGGGATTGGCCGCATTAATTGTGGTGATCTCGATCGTGTTTGGCCCGCGCAAGCGCGCCGAAAACTCAAACAAGATTGCACCCTACGAAAGCGGCATGAACGCGATCGGGCCGGGCCAGCGTCGCTTCCCGATCCGGTTTTACCTGATCGCGGTACTGTTCATTCTGTTTGACATTGAGGTCATCTTTTTTTACCCATGGGCCGTAGCATTTCGCCAGCTTGGCTTGTTTGGCTTGATACAAATGCTAGTTTTTGTGGGCATACTCTTTGCCGGATATGTATGGGTTTGGAAGAAGGGCGCGTTGGACTGGGAAACAATGGACAAGTAAACACAGTTCCCAGTCCTGAGTCCCGAGAATCTGCACGCAGCGATCTCGCGATCCGGGGCTCGGGACTCGGGACTCGGGACTTCAAAAATGGGACTTGAACAGAAACTGGGTGACATGGGCATCGTCACCACCTCGGTTGAAAAAGCCGTGGGTTGGGCGCGTTCCAACGCGATCTGGCCGATGCTCTTCGGCCTGGCCTGCTGCGCCATCGAAATGATGAGCACGCAGTCGCCGCGCTATGACATGTCGCGCTTCGGCATGGAACTGATGCGCGCCAGCCCGCGCCAGGCCGATCTGATGATCGTGGCCGGGCGGGTCAGCCGCAAGATGGCCCCGGTATTGCGCAACTTGTATGACCAGATGCCCGATCCTAAGTGGGTCATCGCCATGGGCGATTGCGCCTCGTGCGGCGGCGTGTTCAACAATTACGCCGTGGTGCAGGGAGTGGATGAAATCATTCCGGTGGATGTCTATGTGGCCGGCTGCCCGCCGCGCCCGGAAACGCTGATCGATGGCATTCTCAAGCTGCAGGAAAAAATCAAGGGCGAAAAGCTGTCAAAGTGGCAATGATCAGTCCCGAGTCCTGAGTCCCGAGTTGCGGACTTGGAACTCAGGACTCGGGACTCACACCGATGTCAACCTCTCCCAGCACATTCCAATTGGACATTCCCGAAGGCCTGGTGGCCAGCACCACGCTCTTTCGGGATGAGGTCACGCTGCATACGGACAAAGCCTCCGTGCTTGCGCTGCTCACGCACCTCAAAGAGGTGCAGAAATTCGAGATGCTGACCGACGAGACCTGCATCGATTACTATCCGAAAGAGCTGCGTTTTGGCATTCTGTATCAGCTGTATTCGTTGTCGCGCAACATCCGGGTGCGCATCAAGGTGATGTTGAGCGAATACGACGCCACGCTGCCCTCGGCATGCTCGGTGTATGTCAACGCCAACTGGCTGGAGCGCGAGATTTATGATTTGTTCGGCATCGTCTTTGAAGCGCATCCGGACCTGCGCCGCATCCTGATGCCCGCCGACTGGGTGGGGCACCCGCTGCGCCGCGACATTCCGGTTCAGGTGGAAGAAAACGCGTTCACATTCAACCGCGAGCGTGTCGATGCGGACAAACCGCGGCCGACAGAGTAGGGTTAGCACCGAGTCCCGAGTCCCCAGTCCCAAGCAGGGACTTCGGAACTCGGGACTCGGGACTTGGAACTGAGTGCATGGTTTCAGAATCGACAAAAATTCCCGAACAGCAGCTTGTGATTGAGGATTCGCCGCAAAACACGGTGAGTACTCAGGATGTGCAGCTGGACATCAGCGTTGAACAGCTCAAGCGCCTGGTCAGCCCGCGCGCATTGACGGGCGAAACGATGCTGCTCAACATGGGCCCGCAGCACCCGTCCACGCACGGCGTGTTGCGCCTGCTGCTGGAGCTCGACGGCGAGACCGTGGTCAACTGCATCCCGGATATCGGCTTTCTGCACACCGGCATCGAAAAGACCGCCGAAAGCAAAAGCTACATCAAGGCCATTCCGCTGACCGACCGCACCGACTATCTGGCGCCGATGAGCAACAACCTGGCCTTTTGCGGCGCGGTTGAAAAGCTGGTCGGTGTGGAAGTGCCGCAGCGCGCGCAGGTGCTGCGCGTGATCTTGATGGAACTGACGCGCATGAACAGCCACCTGGTTTGGCTGGGCACCCACGCGCTGGACATCGGCGCGATGAGCGTGTTTTTGTATTGCATGCGCGAGCGCGAAATGATTCTGGACATCTACGAGGCCGTCTCTGGCGCGCGTATGATGTCGAGCTACATTCGCCCGGGCGGCCTGTGGCGCGATGTGCCCGCAAGCTTTGAAAGCCTTGTCAAGCGCATCCTCGACGTGTTTCCGGGCCGTGTGCTCGATTACGAGAAGCTGCTCAAAGACAACCCGATGTGGAAAGAGCGCACGGTGGGCGTGGGCGTCATCAGCGGGCCTGATGCGATCGCCTGGGGCATGACCGGCCCCTGCCTGCGCGGCAGCGGCGTGAACTACGACGTGCGCAAGGCGCAGCCCTATTCGGGCTATGAGCAATACGACTTCTCGGTGCCGCTGGGAAGCGCCGGTGATGTGTATGACCGCTACCGCTGCCGGCTTGAGGAATTTAACCAGAGTCTGAGCATCATTCGTCAGGCGCTGACCAGGCTTGCGCCCGGGCCGGTGATCACCGACGATCGCAAAGTGGCGCCGCCGCCGAAGCACGAAATCGCCTATTCGATGGAATCGCTCATCCACCACTTTAAGTTGTGGACGGAAGGGTTCAAGGCTCCCGAAGGCGAGGTGTACTTCGCGGTTGAAAGCGGCAAGGGCGAGTATGGCGTGCTGCTTTCGGGCGACGGCTCTCCCAAGCCGCGCCGCGTGCACTTTCGCGCGCCCTCGTTCAACAATTTGCAGCCGCTGGGTCCAATGGCCAAAGGCGCGTTGCTGGCCGATTTGGTGGCGATCATCGGCTCGATAGATATCGTGCTGGGAGATGTGGATAGATAGCAACAGTCCCAAGTCCCGAGTTCCGAGTCCCGCCATCGGGAATTCGGCGCTCGGGACTCGGGACTCGGGACTTTGAGTTCATGCTGAAAGACAAACGATCCGCTGAAATTGAACAACTGTTGGCGAAGTATCCGCCGGAGCGCAAACGCAGCGCCGTCATGCCGTTGCTCTATATGGTGCAAGAGGAATACGGCTATTGCACGGAAGACGGCATGCGCGAAGTCGCTGATATCTGCGGCATGGACCCGACCGAGGTGAAATCGGTGGCCGGGTTCTACACGATGTTTCACAAGCACCCGGTGGGTGCGAATGTGATCGAAGTGTGCGACGACCTGCCTTGCGTGCTGCGTGGCGCTGACAAGTTCGTCGATTATGCGGAGCAAAAACTGGGCATCAGGGCCGGCGAGACCACGCCAGACGGAAAGATCACGCTGACCACAGTGATGTGCCTGGCCGCCTGCGACCGCGCGCCGATGTGCCAGGTGAACTTGAAATACGAATACGACCTGACGCCGGAGAAATTCGACGCGATGGTGGAAGAGCTGAAGAGCAATTAGTGCCGGGAGTGTCACATGCGCAGCATGCTGACACTCCCGGCATATGTCGTACGATAGGAAGGGCTTGAGAAAATGACGACACCCATGCAGAAGCATGTCCTTATGCGCGATGAGGACATTCCAAATATTCGCCAGCTCGACGTGTACTTGGCCAACGAAGGCTATGCCGGCTGGAAGAAAGCGGTCACCTCCATGAAGGGCGAGGAAGTCACCGGCGTGGTGAAAGATTCGGGATTGCGCGGACGCGGCGGCGCGGGCTTTCCGGCCGGGCTGAAGTGGAGCTTCATCCCCAAAGACATCAACCCGAAATACGTCACGGTCAACTGCGACGAATCCGAGCCGGGCACATTCAAAGACCATCAGCTGATTCGCGAGAACCCGCATCAAGTGATCGAAGGCACGGCGCTGTGTTGCTACGCCATCGACGCGAAAGTCGCCTACATTTACTGCCGCGGCGAGTTCAAGGAGCCGGTGGTCAATCTGCAGAAAGCCATCGACGAAGCGTATGCCGCGGGCTTGCTGGGCAAGAATCTGTTTGGCACCGACTATTCACTGGACATTTACATCCATATGGGCGCGGGCGCCTATATCTGCGGCGAAGAAAGCG
>JANMNW010000007.1:0-16209 GCA_031368515.1 Chloroflexota bacterium | reverse complement strand
CGATAGACCGCGTCGGTCAGGGTTTGAATCAGCAGCGCGCGGTCGAGCGAGGTGGCTGGCGCGCGGCCGCGCTGAATGGCTTCGACAAAGTCGGCCACTGGCCCGCGATGCTGCGTCTCCCAATCTTCATCGCCTTGCCAGATCACCTCGCTGACCGTGCCGTGCGGGCCGGTCTTGTCGAACGTGACCGGCTTGCCGACCGCCGGCTTCATGTTCATGCGCAGCGCGCCCTGTTCGCCGATCAGCTGCCAGATCTCGTCGGTGGCGGTGGGCATAAACTCGCCGCGCTCGTAGGTCAGCGCAATGCCGTCGTCGCACTGCGCAAAGAAGGCCACGTGTGTCTCGGCGTCGGAGCCGGGCGCGGCATAGGCGGCGTAGGCCGGAACGTTGGTCCAGGTCTGGGCCAGCACGCGACGCGGCTTGAGTTGCCAGCCGGTGATGCCGAAGAGATAGTCCAGGTCGTAACAGCCCCAGTTGACAAGAATTCCTCCGCCGTTCAGCGACTTGTTCAGTCGCCATACCGGCGGCGGATTGACTGGCGGTTGGCCGGCGGCGATCACATCGCGGCAGCGCACAATGCGCAGCTTGCCCAATGCGCCGGTGGCGACAAAATCGGCGATCGCCGCGGCCGAAGGGAGAAAACGCAATCGCGATGAGGTGCAGGCGGCCACGCGATCGCCCCGCACCGCGATCAACTGCCGCACCTCGGCAGCGTTCATGGCGACCGGCTTTTCGGTGAGCAGGTGCTTGCCTGCGCTGAGCGCCTGCACGCCCAGCGCCGTGCGCAGGTTGGCCGGCACGCCGAGAATCACCGCATCGACCTGGGCATCGGCAAACAGCGCGGCTGGATCGCCGTAGGCTTTCGCGATGCCATGCTGCGCGGCGGTGTCGCGCGCCAGCGGCTCGCGCACATCGCACACTGCCACGAAGCGCGCGCCCGGGATGCTCTGCGCCACGCGCAAATGCACCTGCCCGATCACGCCGCAACCCACCAGCCCAAGATGGACGTCGCTCAACACTGCGCGTCCTTGCCTTCGCTGCCGTAGATGGCGAGTCGCTCCTCGGTGCTGGTCGGCGCGAACTGGCTGCCGTGATAGTGAAACTGCACCGCGCGACGGCGCTTGTCGCTGTTGTTGTGCGGCGTGCCGTGCACCAGCAGGCCGTCGAACAGCAGCATGCTGCCCGGCTTCAACGGCGCAGCCACGCACTTCTTGCCCAGGATGTCGGCGTCGCACACCTGCCAGTCGCGGCGTTGATGATGAATGAGCGGCTCGCGCGGGATGTCGGGCTGCAAGTGCATGCAACCATTTTCGATGGTGGCCTCGTCGAGCGCGATCCACACGCCCACGACCGGCTCGCGCGGGTCGATGTTGAAATAGGCCTTGTCCTGATGCCAGGGCTTTTCGCGCCCGACGCGCGGCGGCTTGAGCAGCGCCATATCTTGAAACATATCGGGCTGCGCGCCGAGCAAGCGCTGAACGAGCGCGATCAGCATGGGATGATGCGACAGCGCTTTCAGGCGCGCGTCGAATTCGACAAAATACATCAGCTTGCGCACTACGTCCTGGCGCTGGTCGGCAGAGAGGGTGTCCAGCATGCCAGCGGCCTTCGCTTCGAATTGCACGCCCTTGAACTCCGGGTTGTCGCCGCCAATCAGGCTAAGCAGCCCGTCGATACCGCCACGCACCTCATCCGGGGTGAAGGCGTCTTCGATTGAAATGAAACCCAGCGCGCGAAACTGGTCGACGTGGGCATCGGTGACTGCGTCAAAGCCGCCCGCGATGCCCTGCACCACTGCGCGGCGCTCATAGAGCCGCGGATCATGCAACTCGATGACTTTTTCGATTGCGATCGGTTCATCTGCCATTGGTTGATTTCACTCCTGTATCAGTCTCACTACTCCGCTACTCGACCGTCATCTCTCGCTTCGCTCAGGATGACGGCCCTGCCGTCTGTCAATTGTCCGCCGGTTTCCGCTTACCAAACACCGCTTACTGCTTCACCGAATACTGCCCACCGCTTACCGGTTACCCCCTCTTCGCCGCCTCCAGCAACTCGCGATGGGGGTGCTGTTTGTAAAAGTCATCGAGCGGATAGCAGCCGCTGACCAGGCTGTTGCGCGGCCCGGTGGTGCAGTCGCTAAACGTGCGGCACACGCGCTTGCGCTGCAGCTCGCGGCCGGCCAGCACATCGGCTGGCAATTCCGGATACGACAGCACCATGCGTCCAAGCCCCACGCTGTCGACCATGCCTTCGCGCACCGCGGCTTGCGCCACGTTGGGCAGCCAGTCCTGCAAATACGAGTAACCGGTGCCCACCACGACCAGATCCCAGCGGTGGCGCTTGAGCTCGGCGGTCACCTGAATCTGGCGCGCCACGCCGCACAATGGGTCTTCCGGCGGCTGATAGCCGTCCGAAGGCGGGAAGAGCGCCGGCCGTTGGATGTGCGGGTTGTAATACGGGCTGCCGGCTGTCAGACAAACCAGCTTAATGCCCAACTCGTCGAGCAGATCGAGAAAGCGCTTGGGTTCGCTCAAGTCGATGCCCAGGCCCGTGCCATCGCCGCCAAAGGCGTAGCGATAGCCGCCGTCCAGCTGCGCGGTGGCCAGATCGGGTTCGCCGGTTTTGTCGGCGCCGGGCTTGAAGGGCATCCAGTCGAAGGCACTCAGCCGCACGCCCATGCCGATGCCCGGCGCGGATGCGCGCGTGACCTCGACCAGCTCGCGCAGAAACCGCGTGCGGTTCTCGAAGCTGCCGCCATATTTGCCCGGGCGGTCGTGCGCGCTGAGCAGCTCATGACCGAGATAGCCGTGGCAGTGCTTGAGATCCACAAAATCGTAACCGGTGCGCCGCGCAATGGCGGCGGCGCGGCCAAAGTCTTCGATCAGGCGCGCGATGTCATCGTCGCTCATAACCGCATCGTCCGGCACGTGGAATTTTTTGTCGAGCCAAGGATGGCGGTAGGCGGTCATCGGCGCCATGCGCTTTTTGTCGGCCGGACGCGCAAAACGGCCGGAGTGCGTGAGTTGCAGGCCGATCAGCAGGTCGTCGGTGCGGCCATGGCGCGCGGCATGCTCGTTCACCAGCGCTTCGCGCAGCTGGATCAGGCCGGGCAGCGTGTGCTCGCTGGCGATGAGCTGGTTGGGATTGGCGCGGCCATCATGACGCACGGCCACGGCCTCGCCGCCCCAGATCAGCTTGGCGCCGCTCGCGCCAAAGTTCCGCCAGCGCCGCAGCGTGAGGTCGGACGGCCGGCCATCGGTCTCACCGTCCCAGCCTTCCATCGGCAGAATGGCAAAGCGATTGCCCACGGTCTTGCCGCCGGCGGCCAGCGGCTGCGCCAGCGGTGCGCCGGCGCCGCGCGCAAGCACCTCGTCAAAAGGCAGGCTGATGTTGAGTGCGGCGAGGTGCGCGCGAAAGAGATCGGCGGTGCGCAGCGCGGCGACGCGTGTGTAGCTCATGTGAGTGATTCCAGGACACCTTTTAAACGTATAGCCCGTCGCCTATGCAGCCTCCCGCATCAGCGCCACATGAAAACGATCGGTGTAGGCTTTGCGGGCGGCCTGGTTATGCCCGCGCACCACCTTCTCCAAACGCTCGACATCGCACGCGCGCATGGCGCGCAACATCTGCCAATGCTCTTTTTGAGCCGCGCGCACGCGGTGGGCAAAGACATCATTCAGGTAATAGCGGCGCAAGCGATTCCAATGATCCAGCGCCTTGACCAGCGTGCTTTTCACCAGCGGCATGCCGGCGCAGTCGCAGATAAAGCGGTGCAGGCGCATGTTGGCCGCCGACCACGCTTCCAGATCGCCATTGAGGCCGTCCATTTCGACCAACAGCGCTTCCATATGCGAGAAGTCGTCGTCGGTCATGCGCTGGCAGGCGGCGCGGCCGCTGATGAGCTCAAGCGCCTCGAGCAACTCGAAGATTTCGGTGATCATGCCGGCTTCGATGCGGCTGACGGTGGCGCCGACATACGGCTCGATCTCGACAAAGCCCTCGCCCTGCAGCTGTTGCAGCGCTTCGCGCACCGGAATCTGGCTGACGCCAAGGCGCGCGGCCAGTTCGTCTATGACCAGCTTGTCGCCCGGCTTGAATGCGCCTTGCGCGATCGACGAGCGCAACACATCGAGCACGGCCTCTTTCTTGCTGCGAAAGGCCGGCTGCAGGTTGGACGCCGAGCGGGGCGAGGGGGTTGATTGCATGCCGAGGCTATATCCTATATCCTTAATAGTTTTGAAGCAAGGGGCATTTGTCAAATCAACGCATCGGACAAGCACGGGATACGCGGACAGCGCCAAGTCGATATGATCCAAACAGGACTTTTGTCCGTCACTTTTCGAAAGCTTGCACCGCGCCAGATCGTGGATCTCGCGGCTCAGGCCGGCTTGCACGGCATTGAATGGGGCGGCGATGTGCATGCGCCGCAGGGCGATCTCCACTCCGCCCGCGACGCGCGCCGCATAACCGAGGATGCCGGGCTTTCGGTGCTGGCGTATGGCTCATACTTCCGCTGCAAGCCGGGCGAAGTGTTTGAGCCAGTGCTGGCTTCGGCCGCGGCACTGGGCGCGCCGCTCATTCGCATCTGGGCCGGCGAGCGCGCTTCAGCTGCTGCCGACACAACATATCGCGAGGCCGTGGCCGAACAAGCACGCGCTTGTGTGGCGCAAGCCGGCCAAGCCGGCATTGCGGTGGCGTTTGAGCATCACGCCCACACGCTCACCGACACCCTTGCGTCCACACTCGCGCTGCTGCATACCACCCCAGGCGCGCGCACCTTGTGGCAGCCGCCGCACAACATTGACGAAGATGAGCGTCTGGAAGGGCTGCGACGCATGCTGCCCTGGTTGGCAAACATTCACGTGTTCCACTGGCGCACGCCCGATCTTGCGCGTTTGCCGCTGTGCGACGGAGAAGCGCTTTGGCGCAAACGTCTGCAAGCGGCGGCGGTTGGCGGCCGCGACTTCGCAGCCCTGCTCGAGTTTGTGCGTGACGATTCGCCAGAACAAATGGTTGAGGATGCGAAGACTCTGCGTCGATGCATCGAGACGTGCTGCGGGCTCACCGAAATCGGCTGAGCGCCCGACCGGCGGGCACATACAACGGATGCCTGGGCTCACCCAACGCAGTTACGCCCAGGCACCGCGCGTTGCCGCCAAGCCAGGCTGCGACCTGCACCGCGCGGCCGTGCAGCCGTCCGCCATCGCCCCAGGCGGCCACGACACAATCGGCATGACGCGCCATGCCGCGGATCCATGCATCGTTGTGCCGCCCGACCGGATCTGCATGGCGCGTCAGGCTTTTCGGATCGGTGCTGCGCAGGGCAAAGATATTGGCGACCCACAAGCCGTCATAGCCCCAGCTGCGCGCAAAGCCCATCATGCGGCGCACGGTTGGGTCATCATGCGTGGCGTCGGCCGTCGAGGGATTGAGTCCGACAAACAGCACACAACGCTTGCCCGCTCCCCAGTGTCGGATCAGCGAGTAGCGGTAGACGCCATGGCGCGCAAAGTCAGTTCCCATGCGTCATTTCCGACACAAACCAATCCTCAACTTTTTTGCGCGCCCAGGGCGTTTTGCGAAGAAATTTGAGACTGGAATTGATGGACGGGTCGAACAGGAAGCAACGAATGGGGACGCGCCGCCCCATCGCCGGCCAACCGTGCCGCTCAACAAGCGCCTCAAGAATGGCCTTGAGCGTGATGCCATGCAAGGGGTCGCGGGAATGATCAAAAGGTGCGGACATCTCGGTGAGCGTGGAGTGTATCAGCCAGCGCTGCGCAAGTGGTTCATTTGGGGGCGTTTCCGGCAATCGCAATCGGCGGTGTCTCGCGCGACGTTGCGCCCCGTTAGAAAAACGCGCCCACGCTGCTGGCGCACATGAATGCGGGATACACTGCCCTTGCATAACCGGCTGCGACATGCAAAACACGAGGCAATCCATGAACAGGCGTGAATTCCTAAAGCTCGGGGCCACGGCGTCCCTTGGCATGAGTGCCCTGGTGCTCAACGCGTGCGGCGGCGAACCCACGCCCCTGCCGGAGAAAGCGAGTGAGCGCAAGCCTGCGCCCAGCGCGGCGCCCGAAGCTACAGACGCCGAGGTCGCTGCAGTCGCCGAGGTCGCTGCAGTCGCCGCGAAAATTCGGATAAAGCCTGGTTATGCACTCGGCGGCTGGGACTTCGGCTGCAACGCATTTAGCGAGTTGCATACAGCCTATACAAAAAAACACCCGGACGTCGCAGTTGACAAAGCCGCCTGTTCATTTCCGTTTGACGCCGAGGCTGCGCTCGAAGCCGTCAAACCAGCCAGCGACCTGGACACTTTTCTTTGGTTCAACTCGGCGATTGAGCCGGCCCGGCGCGGGCTGGCCGCGCCGTTGGACGAATTGTTCCGATCCACGCCCGAAAAATCACAGCAGGACTGGCACACCGCGCTGCTGGACTGCAATCGCTTTGAAGGCCGGCTCTATGGGCTACCGATTGCCGCCAGCGTGTCATCGCTCATGATCAACGAGGTTTTCTTTGAAGAAAGCAAACTGCCGGTCGAGCGCGAACGATTTCCAAAAAGCTGGAGCGAGCTGCGCAAGTTGGCGTCGCAGTTTGTTCATTTCGACGGCGACCGAATTGACCGTGCGCTGTATGTGCCGGATCCGATCTCCATGGGATTGGCGCAATTTGCGCTGTGCGCCGGGGCAGGCGGCATCTTCGATCCGGACAAAAACCAGTTCACCCTGCAGCACGAAGGGCTGATCGAGCTGCTGGCCTTTTTTAGCGACTGGCTAAAAGCGGACTATCGCAGCAACGCGGCAAGGCTTGGCCAGGAGAGCGCGTACTTTATGCGCGGTGTCGACGGCATCGACAGCGGGGACATTTTGTGGGGCACGTACTATCAGTTTTCAGTTGCGTCAGTGGCGGCGCAGAAATTTTCGCCTATGCCCTTCCCTACGTTATCCGGCACCGGCAATGCGGCCGGCGTTTCGGGTCTGGCCTACGGCATCATGCCGCAGAGCAAGAATGCCGAGTCGGCGTTCAAGTTCATCAGCGAATTGGCATCCGGTCCGCTCAAGACATTTGGCTTTTTGGGCGACCTGCTGCCCGCGCGCAAGGGCAGCAAGGAACTGCCGGCGATGAGCAAGCTTCGCAGCCTGCGCGGCGAAACCTATGCCGCCAAGTTTGCGGCCTTTTATGCCGATCAACTGGCGCAGGCGCAGCCGCTGTCGAATTTTCCGCTGACCGCTTTTGTGGACAAGGCGGCGGAACCCGTGCTGCGCGACGTGATGGCCGGCAAAACGCAAGCCAAAGCGGCTTTGCAGGCGCTTGAGAAAACGCTCAATCAGAAGCTCGCCAATTGACACGCGCCGCTGGCTTAGATCTGTTGACAACTGTGCTGGCAATGCCGTTTCCGTTGTGCACGGCTTCTGGCACAGCCAGCGCGAGTTGCACGCCGCTCCCGTCGACCGTTTACTGCTTAGGCAGGTGCGCGGTCAGGCTCTCTGGCGCAGCGCGATGCGACAGCAGAGTGCCATGTGCCCGCAAAAACTGTTCTGTCACGATTCGCTGCACTTCGGCGTTGATAAGCTGACGCGTAACAGAACTAATCTGGCTGTCATCCTGAAGCATGCCGCCCAAGTACTGCAAACTCTGGCCGAAATAGCGCACAGAGCCGAGCTTCTCACTCATGCCGTACTCTGTCACCAGAGACGCGCAAGATCGCTGGCCCGCATGGTGAAGCCTATATTTCTCTGGCCAATGACAACCGAGACAATCGGGCCGCTATTGCGTTTCTGCTGGAAGGGCGCTATAGGGAATTTCTCTGGACGCCGGCCTGACAGGCGTCAGGACATATTGGCGAACCAACAAAAGACAAGCAGGCCAAGGTTCGTCCTGCATGCTCAATGCGAAGCCGGGCTCGAGCGCGGTGTGGTGAGCGCCGACGGCTGGCGCCAGATCAAAGCCGCGACCGCCAGAAGCAGCATCAAGCCCATCGCCAGCCACGCAGGCGTGGCCACGGCCGGCAAAGCCAACTGCTTGTTGCCAATGCCGCTGAACGCCCATGCCAGAACGAGCAGATAGGCCGCATCGCGGCGCGTGATGAATATGATCACACCGAGCAACGTCGCAACGGCAATCATTAGCACCGTCCAGAATTCTGCTGACAGGCCAAAGCCATTCCATTTAAGAAAGACGAGCAATTGAGTAGTGTTTGCAATTGTGGCCACCGATGTCCAGGCCAGATAGATGCTGAAGGGCACCCGCGCGAACCAGGTTTCAGAGGTGTTGACAGGCATTTTGCCCGTGCCCAAACGCACATAGCAGCCGATCAGGCATAACAGCAGAGACGCGATCATGATCATCGCCAGGCCAAATTGTGCATAATGGAAAAAGACCAGCCAAAGCACGTTCGCAACGCAGCTGAGTAACACCAGGGGCGTGATGGCCTGCAGTCGTGGGTTCGCGAATTGGCCGGGCAGAGATTGATAGATGCCGTACGCAATAAGCGCTAGATAAATCACGCCCCACACAGCAAAGACGTAGCCAGCCGGAACGAACAGGTTGGGAAAGCCATCCGAGACTTGAGCGGTAGTGACGCCATTCAGCCGCACCGCGTCGATGCCAAAATTTGCGGCAATTGTCAACGCGAGAGCCAAAGGCAGCAAAACCTGCCGGATGATCTTCACATTTCCCAAGAGTTTTTCCTTGGTTCGAATCACTTCAGTAAAAAGTGCTCGCGAACTTTAGCCAAGATTTGACGATCAGTCAGTTTATCAGACGTCTCGACACCGACAACGCGCCCTCCAAGATGCAAGGCTTCAAGGCGATTCTGAAGCTCGCCCTTCGCTTCACCTGGGCCAAGAATCAGTATCGAGTCAGCATCGCGAATGCTGCTGATCACCTCGTCATAAAACTGCTGAAGGTGATTGGCAAAGCGACGATCACGATTGTCTTCACCCGCGACGCCGCGCGTTCCAGCAGTGAATCGCGTGTGCTTTTCCATGTGCGACTTGATGCGTGTGACGTCGCTCTCTTCACCGGAAGCAATAGCAATTACAGCTTCAGAGTGGTCGATCCATAATCCAAGTTCCTTTTTCATAACCGCCTCCAGAATGCCTTGAGCGTGCGCTCTAAAACGAATCAAACGGACTCATTGTTCCGTATTTGGCACTTCGTTCAAAGAAATCGCCTGGCAAAGGGCAAATTCGCGCCAGTTGAAGCAGTTACCGCCCCCAGGCGCCAGCCATGCTGTATGTGTATCATGCACCCACCGTTGTGTCGCCAGTCAGAAGAATAAGAAAAGCAGCACCCGACCGTCCGCGCAAGATTAACCATTCGTAAGCGTCCTCGAAAAGCCTCCACTGGCTCAAATTGCGCCTAGAATCCATCGCGTTGAGGCCGATATGTCTGACAATACTGCAAACAAGTCCTGGGTTCGAGTCTCAAGCGTGAGCGATATGACGTGGGCGCTGGCCTGCGCCTTGTCCATCATGTCATCGCTGTCATTTTCTTACTTCGGCAACGCCCCGGTTGGCGCACTGGCGGGGCTGCTGGCCGCCGGCGTCTGCGGCTATGGCATCTTTTCGCTCGCCTACGTCGCCATCGACCGCAATGCCGTGGCAGTTCGTCAGCCGCTGCGCAGCGAGCTGCAGATCGCCTGGGCGGAAGTGCGCTATGTGCTGACCGACAGAAAGACCTATGCGTTTATCGGCAATGACAAGGCGCTTGCGATCCAGCTGACAGACCAAAGTTTGAATGCAGAAATGCTGCGCATGTTCATCAACGATTTGACCCGCGCGCGCGGTATCCCGGTGATGCAGACCCGCACGCAACCCACGGTCAAAACGCACAACGTCAAGCCATCATAGCGACTTGTCACGGCGGAGCCGCAAGCGTCCGGCCAAATTTGACCAACCCAAACACGCTAAAGGCCACGCCAAGAATACTGGCGGCCACGAACACTGCGCGAACCGGAAAAGCCGTGAACAACGGAGTGGCTAGCAGCAGCCCGGCCACCATCGACGCCGTCCACATCGTGTACAAGAATGCAAAGGCTTTGCCCGCATGAGCCGGGGGCACATGGTCCTGAATCAGCACGGTCAGCATCAGATCGCCCATTGGGCCGCCGGTGGCCGCAACAAATGCGCCCATCATCGCCAGCCATAGCACGGGCGCGGCGCCAATCCACACAAAGCCAAACGCAAGCACAAGATGTCCTGCCCACAGCACCGCCGTGCGCCTTCGGATAGAGGCGCTGCTTACCACCACATTGCTGACAATATTGCCCAGGCCATAGGCGCTAACCAGATAGCTATAGGCGCTGATGTCGTTGCCAAACTCGGTTTTGGCCAATAAAGGAATGCCGGCGATATACACCATGCCCCACAACAGCGAGGGCAGTGCGCTGCCGACAATGCCCCACCACACCACCGGCTGCGCGTGCAACACACGCAACCCCGCCGCTTGCTCACCTACAATGCCGCGCCAACCGGGAACCAAATCGAGAGACTGCGCTTTCCACGCATAGCCGGCGCCGATCGCCAGCACCGTCAGCGCCGAAATGGCGTATGAGATCGCATCCAGCGTGAACAGATTCTCGATGGGCATGATGCCAGCCAACCAAGCCACCAGCAGCGGGCCGATCAGCCGCGCGATGCGCCGCGTGGTGTTCATCATGCCGTTGGTCGCTGTCAGCAGCGACTTGTCCGGCACTAAAGCCGGCAGCGATGCGCTAAGGGAGGCGTCGAACAGGGGGCCAAGCGCCTGCAGCGCAGCGCCGACCGCGACCAGCAGCCACAACGGCAACGCGCCAAACACGTCAGCGAGCGGCAACAGCAGCACCAGGCCTGCTCGCAGCAAATCGACAGAGATCATTGTGCGGCGGCGGTTCCATCGATCGGCATACACGCCAACAAAGGCGCCCGAAAACAATGCCGCGCCGTATTGCAGCGCGCCGAGCACGCCAACATCGGCGCCGGCGCGCTGCGCGGCGATCCACAGCACCGCCATGGTGAAGCACTGATCGCCAATTGCCGAAAGTGTCTGTCCGATCCAGAGCAAAAAGATGGCGCGATGTTTGAGAGGCGCAAGGAAACGCACTGCGCGATTCTACCGACTTGACGGCACAACGGTTACGGTTCGCCCTGCACGCGCTGATTCAATTGCCGCGCGAATGATGGCGATGTTGGCCATGCCGCGCTCGCCGGAGATGATCGGCGCCGCGCCGGACAACACGCAATCGGAGATGTGCTCGATCTGCGGCACATACACATTGACCGTTTCCGTCGGAATGGCGGTCACCCGATCGCCTTGCTGCAATTGCAGATTGCCGGCGATTTCGCGCCCTAGCCATTCGTTGCTCCACAAGCGGCCGCTCGTCCCGACAATCTCAAACGCGTTTTGATAGCATGTGAAGTGCGACTGCATCACGCCATGCGCGCCATTCGCAAAGCGCAGCAGCAACGTAGAGGTGTCATCAGCCGCGTATGAATAGACGCGTTTTTCGATCAACGCCGAGACGCGCTCAACCGGCCCGGCCAGTTGCGTGATCGTATCGAGCGCATGCACGCCCACGTCATAGAGCGGGCCGCCGCCCGCGTCCAGCGGCTCGTCTTGGCGCCATGCGCCGCCTGCGGCTGGCGGCGCGTTATAGGACATGCTGATCGTGGCGCTCAAAATGTCGCCAATGGCGTTCTGTCGCAGAAGCTTGCGCGCCTGCGTCAACGGACTGGCCCACTCCATGCAGTGCGCGATGGCCAGCGTTACGCGATTGGCGCGCGCGACGTCGATCATCCGCTGGCATTCGGCCAAGGTCGGCGCCATGGGTTTTTCGCAGATCACATGCAACCCGCGCTTGGCCGCCGCGGCGGTCATCGGCTCATGCGCGGTATTGGGCGTGGACAAAAATACTCCATCGACCAGGCTGGTGTCGATAGTTTCGATCGACGTAAAGACATGCGGCGCCCCCACGCGTTGCGCTGCGGCTGCGCCACGCGCCGGATCGCGGCTTACCACCGCGGCCAATTCTGAATTGCTTCCAAGCCGGATGCCGCGCGCCAGCCAATCCAGCGCAAAGCCGCTTGTCCCCACAACTGCCCACCGTACTTTTTTCATTGTTCACCTTCGACAAACGAGCATTTCACCATCTGAATCGTGATTGCACAAGTTCGTGCTGGGCGCGCTCTCCCCTGGACGTGGGGCCCACCTCAAGATGGGCTCCACCTTGAGGTGGGCCCTATCTTAAGGTGTAGTCCACCTCAACGTGGGTACTTTGCCGAAACTGTCAGCAAGTGTCAGACGCGTCTCGAACGAGCAAAGGCGCTGCTTTATACTCGCGGCGTGAGCGTTCCAGGGCTTGAGTGCGCGCCGGCAACAGTACCCAACGAGATCGAGGCTCGATGAACGCGCGGTACACGCCCCAATCCCGCATCTCGAATCGCGCGCCAACACGCCTGCGCGGCGGGCCTAAATTGCTTCTTACAAGCGCAGCCTTCGTGCTGCTCCTGCTTGTCACCTTGCCGCTGGCGGCCATCGCGCTGCGCAGCGCGCCCACGTTCTGGCCAGCGGTCGGCACCTATGAAGCGGGCCAGGCTATCCGATTGACAGCGCTTACATCCGTGCTGGCGCTGGCTGTGATTGTATTGTTGGGCACGCCCGCCGCCTGGTTGATCGCGCGCCGCCAGATTCGCGGCTGGAAGATTCTCGATGCGGTGCTCGATTTGCCGGTGGTGCTCCCGCCGTCAGTTGCGGGCATCGGCTTGCTGATTGCCTTTGGTCGCAACGGCTTGATCGGCGCCTTTCTCAACGAGCTGGGCATTCAACTCGCTTTCAGCACCGCGGCGGTGGTGGTCGCCCAAGTATTTGTATCCGCGCCGCTGTATGTTCGCGCGGCCGTCATCGGCATGCGGCGAATCGACGAAGACATGGAAAGTGTGGCCATGGTCGAAGGCGCTAACGCCTGGCAAATCTTTCGGTTTGTGACGCTGCCGCTCAGCGCCCCGGCGCTGATCACTGGCGGCGTGCTCGCCTGGGCTCGCGCGCTGGGCGAATTCGGCGCAACGATTTTGTTTGCCGGCAATCTGGTCGGCCGCACCCAGACCATGGCCCTTGCCATCTATGTTGAATTCCAAAATAACATTGACGCCGCCCTGGCCCTGGCACTGCTGCTGACGTTGACATCGCTGTTCGTGCTTATCGCCGTGCGCTGGGTCGCGCGCAGCGAGCCGTGAGCGCCATTCCGCAGCAAACCATAATTCGAGTCATGTCTATTGTGCCGCACATCGCACCCGCCAAACATGTCGCGCTGGCCGCCGCCGTAGCGTGGTTCGTCACCGCTTGCGCGCCCGTTCAGACTGCGGCGCCCTCTGGCTCAAACAGCGCACTCACGGTCTTTGCGGCTGCGTCTTTGCGAAGTGCGTTCACCGAACTCGGCGCGAATTTTCAAAAAGCCAATCCCGGGATAACAGTCGGGTTTAGCTTCGCCGGCTCACAGCAGCTGGCCGAACAAATCGCCAATGGCGCGCCTGCCGATGTGTTTGCCAGCGCCAATCAAGCCCAGATCGGAACAGCGGCCAAAACCGGCCGCATCGATCCGAGCGCTGCGCGCATATTCGCCCGCAACCGGCTTGTTGTCATCTATCCGCAGACTAATCAGAGTCGACTGAACCGGTTGCAAGATCTCCGCACGCCCGGGATCAAGATCGTATTGGCCAACAAGAATGTGCCTGTCGGCGCCTATTCGCTCGCATTCTTGACGACCGCGTCGGCCAAATCTGAATACGGAAGCGACTTCGGCGCCGCCGTGCTATCAAACGTGGTGTCATATGAGGAAGACGTGCGCGCGGTGTTCAACAAAGTGGCTCTGGGCGAAGCCGACGCGGGCATAGTCTATGCGTCCGACATGTTTGCCGGCGACAGTTCGGCGGTCGCCAAGATTGACATTCCCGATGAGCTTAACACCATCGCCAACTACCCAATCGTTGCGCTTAACACCAGCGCAAATCCGGCCCTTGCGCAGGCATTCGTCAACTATGTGCTGTCACAAGAGGCTCAGGCTGTGCTGACCAAGCATGGATTCAGCCCAGCACTGGGCCCGCCGTGAGGCCTGCTGAATGCTCCGCGAACAACACGCACACCCATGCAAAGAGCCCGCCCGGATCCGCGGCAAGTGAATCCAGGCAGGCTATGCGCATCGATCACTCAGCACGCTTCACGGCCACTTCGTTTGCGCCCATGCGGCCGTCGGTGCACACGAGCGCAATGCCGCCGCCAGCCAGAACGTCGTGCGCGTCGACGGCATCCACGACAACCTGTCCATTGATCGCGCCGCGAATGCGCGAGCCGGTGACTTGCAGTTCAAAACCATAGGCCTGGCCCAACGTCCAAGCAAACGGCGCTTCCGCAAGCACCGACTCGCCATCCTTTGCCTTCACCAGGCGAACCTTGCCGTCGGCGCACAACAGCAGCGCGTAAAAGCGTCGCATGCCCTGAACGCGCGCGGCAACGCCAAAGCGATCGCACAGATGCGGCGTCAACACGCTGCTGACGCGATAGTCCGTCCAGTCGCGCGTGCCGGTGATCAGCAAGCCGGTGCCATAGTTGGCCACCACGCGATAGGCTTCCGGCCACCAGCGATCGAAGTGATCGGTGCCATCCACCCACGTGCGTCGCCACATCGCGCCGCCCGACTGCGGGCGCTTGAATGTGATCTCTGGTGTGCCATCCCAGGTCATGAAATCCAACAACACCTGCCCGCTGGCGCGCTGCTCTGCGCCGATCTCAAGCCCGATCTCGGCAATCGGCTGACCGCCCGTGTCAGGAATCTGCCAGGTGAACTCATGTTCGCGGCCGGCGGGCAACGTCGCCTCCGGTCCATAGACGCGCACCAGCGTATCGTCGCCACCATAGGCGCGCAGATACAGGCACGCGGTCACAGGCGTCGCGTTGTGCGGACACGTCTCAATGCGCGCCCGCAACGTCTGCGTGGAATAGATCGTCGGCGATGCAAGCAAGCTATACCCGGCCATGTTGACAGCTTCTGGTGGAATAAACGTCGCAGTCGCCACGCGCGCGCTCTGGCCATTGGCCACATTCTCGAAGTTGATGCACAAGCTGCGCTGGCCGTGTTTGCTATGACCGGGGTCGTTGCTCAGCCGCACAGCCGCATTCAACGCGCCCGCTTCAGCCATAAAGCCCTGCACGCTGCCGGGCAGCTCAAAATGAAAGCGCGCGCCGTCTTTGGGATGCAACGCAGCCTCTCCGGCAAGCGCCCTGCCAATGTTGACGACATGGATGCTTTCAGCCACAGCATCGCTGATCGCGCGGCCGCCGTCAGCGGTCGGCAAATACAAACGATCTGCCAGCGGGCCGCGCCAATCGGGCCCGGAATCGATCGCAGCCAGCCCGTTCTTGATGCCCAGCAGGCATCCCACATTGCCGCTGTTGCAGTCGGTGTCCCAGCCGGCGGTGTTGGCGATCATCAACGATTTCTGAAAATCATCGTTGCCATAAAGCAGACTGAGCATGATCACGCCATGATTGGGCACCATGTGACAGTTGCCGCCGTATTTGTCATAGCCATAGTGCTGATCGAGCAGCTTGCGGCTTTCGCGCCACTCGCCGATCTCGGCATGCCATTCGCGAATGTCGCGGATCATGCGCGCGATCACCGAGTCTTTCGGAATAAACGTGAGGCCGGTGTCGATGAGCTTGTTCAGATCGGGCTCGACAAACGCCTGAGCCTCCATGGCGGCCAGCATCACCGCGCCATGGATGCCTTCGCCGTCATGGCTGACGCTGGCTGCGCGGCGCGCCAAATCGGCTGCCAATACCGGATCGCCCGGCGCAACCATGGCCCAGCCGTCGATAAAAATCTGGCTGCCGATCTGCTCGGCCACCACCTGGCCGTTTAGCTCGATCGATCCGCTGCGCGGCGCCGGGATGCCCTGCTTGAGCCTGATGTAAGCGGTGTGCTCGGTGCTGTTGCCCAACCCGCCCCACCATAGAATCGTCTTGCGCTCGATGATGTAGTTGAGCCAGCTTTGGCCGATCTGTTCCGGCGTGATGTGCTTGGAGTTGCCGTGATCGGGCAGCGCGCGCAAAAACGTAAACGTGCCGCTGATGTCGTCGTCAGTTACAATCAGCAGCGGCTTGTTCGGCATGCGCTCGTTGACATAGTAATTCACTTCGCCCAGCTGCGCCTCGATCCGATCGTTC
>JANMNW010000673.1:0-38492 GCA_031368515.1 Chloroflexota bacterium | reverse complement strand
AGATGGATGATCTGGCCCAGCACGCCCAGCCGCAGCACCGGACCGAGCGTGCGCGGCGGGATGTCTTGCATCGGCCCGAAATCGCGGCCCTGACGGAGAAAAAGTAGCCGCTTCGCATCGACACCGGCCTCGATAAACATGCCGCGCAAAAACTCGGACGGGCTGATTATGGCCGACGCAGTGTTCAGCGCGTCGCGCAGAAATCGCCCGCGCTCGGCCATGACCGCCGTCCGCTGCGTCTCGCGCCGCCAGTACCAATCGGCAAGCGCGGGTGCGATGCGGGCCGGGAGCTTGAATCGGCGCGATTCCTCGGCCACGCACCGGGCGCACACGCGCGGGTTGATGGGTGGAGTCGACAAGCTGCCGTCCGAGCGCAGCATCTGAATGCGTTTGCACAAGAACCAGAAGTCGGTCAGGCTGATCACGCTTGGCACGCGGGCGGCCTGCGCTTCAAGCAGCGCGCGCCCGCTGATGAGATAGCCGCTGATCAGATGGAACACATCCGGCCTGTCCTCGCGCAGCAACCGCGCAACCTGGTCGCCCACCCACGGATTGTCATATTCAAAGCGTGCCGGGTCGGGCACTGTGCCGGCGTTAAAGCTCAGCCTGCGCACGGCGATGCCCTGATACACATCATCTGCAAAGGTGATGCCTTCATGCGGGTCCCCATGAATGTTGTCCACGCAAACGACGCGCACCCGGTGGCCGCGCTCCGAAAGCGCGCGGGCGGTGCGCAGCGCGCGCTGTTCCGCGCCGCCGATGAAGGTGGGCGGAAAGTGATGCACGCCGATGAGCACATTCATGCGCCGCTGCTCCGTGGCTGAGCCAGCGCTCGCGCGCGGCCAAGCGCGCGCAGCAGCATTGCGCGTTCGGTTGCGTCGAGCACGCCCAGGGTCAGCGCGGCAGGCAGATACACCGCCGCGCCGAACGCGATGGCGGCCAGCACGTGCCAGTGCAGCGCAAGCGCTGCAAGCACAGCCGCGCTCATTGCGATCAGCGCCAGCGCAGTGCGCGCCGCGAGGCCGAGCAGTTGCGGCGGCGCAAACGAGCGGTTGAACAAAGCATGGAACTGCAGCGCGCCGATCAGATCTGTCGCCACGGTGACGACGGCGGCGCCCTGTATGCCAAACGCTGGAATGGCGATTGCATTCAGCGCGATATTGGCCAGCGCATTGACGCCGTAGATGCGCGCGGCGGCGCGTTCGGCGCCGGTAACGGTGGTCAGGTTTCCGCAAAACGATGTGAACATCAGCAACGGCGCATCCCAGGCGATGATGCGCAACACCTGCGCCGCTGGCGAATATTCCGCGCCATACAGCAGCCGCAGCAGGGGCTCCGCCAGCAGCGCGGCGCCCAATGCCAGCGGCAGGCCAAACGCCACGATCACCCGCAGCGTGCGGTAATACCAGCGCGCCACCGCGCCCGGGTCTTCGACGTAGGATTTTGCCAGCGACGGCACCATGGCTTCCGAAAATCCCGAGAAGAAGAATAGCAGCGACCCCGAAAATCCATAGGCCACGTTGTACCAGCCGATTTCATAGTCCGGCACATGCCACGACAGCATGACCGTGTCAATGCTGAAGGCGATGGTCAAGGTGAGTGTGATGAGGCCGAAGGGCAGGCCGCCGCGGATCAGCGCCGGCCACGATCGCGGCTGGATCTCCGCGGGCGCGAGCACGATGGCGTTGGACCGCACATAGCGCAGGGTGAGCAGCAAGGGCGGCAGCATCGCCAGCAAGCCCGTCGCCACAAAAATGACGATGCCAAGATTTGCCAGCAGAACCAGCGTGCCAAGCAGCGCGCTGCTGAGCTGGCCGACCACGGTTGCGACGGAGACCTGATCAAGGCGTTCGTGCGCTGTCAGCACGGCTTCCAACGGGCTGGCCAGCGCGGCGAGGACAAACGTGCAGGCGTAGACAAACGTGGTCCGCACGATGACCGGCGCATAGCCCACCGCCGCCGCGCTGGCGCTGATGACGGCGATGCCGATGATGGCGATCGCGCCGCGCAGCGCGGCCACGTTCCAGAACAGGCCGCGCACCCGGCTTGCGTCCCGCGCGATCTCGCGCATGGCGTATTGCGTCACGCCCAGCTCGGCGACGATCGAAAACAACCCCACCCAGGCCAGCGCGGTGCTGTATTGGCCGTATCGGTCGTCGCCCAGGCTGCGCACCACGAACACCTGGTAGAAAAAGTTGATCGCTTTGAGCGCAATGCCGCCGAGCGTGATAAACACGGCGTTGCGGGCGATCACACGGGCGACGTCGTTCTTTGCCACAGGTTATCGCCGCGCGCTCATGTTGGCCATGCCGGCCGGGTGAGTTTGAGCGCACGCCAGCGCGGCATCGACGTGGCTGAGGCGGTGGCCGGCATAGCGCTCGCGCAATTCGGGCAGCGCATAGTCGTCGTCGCGGACAATTCCGCGGCACCGCGGCGAACCGCAGCGGCAGCTCACGCCAAGCTGTTCGGTCTCGCTGGTCGCGTAATCGTAGGTGATCTCCTCCCCGGCGGCAATGTCGCGGCGGGCGAGCATCGCGCTGTCCGAGACAAACCAGGTGTTCGGATCGCAGCTGTGATTCATGAGCAGCGAGGGATCGGCTTCGGGCGAGCCGGCGCACCATGTGTCCGGGCCGATCTGCCAGGCGTGAATGTGAAACGCTTCACGTTCCTGGGTACTCAAGCGCGCCAGCTCGGCACGTGTGACGATGGCGCCGCCCGGCGCCGGCGCGGCCGGGTCATGCCACCAGGTGGTTTCACCGGCGCGGATCGGCGCAATGGCGAGCAGTCCGCGGCCGTTGATCCGGCTGATGCCGACGAGGATACATGTGTGCAGCATTGAGGCCCCTTTGTGGCGCGGCACGGCCCAATGGGCCTTGTGCGACAATCGATTCCAGACAACCCAATTATGCTAACCGTCCACGCGTGCCGCGGCGAAAGCGATATCCATGGCCACGGTCTGATCGCCCAAGAATTTATCCCCAAAGGCGCGTTGATCTGGGTTTTTCAACCCGGATTCGATCAGGAGATCGACGACGCCGCCTTTGCCCGGCTACCGGTCAACGCCCGCGACTATCTGCGCGTATACGCGTACTATAACGTCAAACGGCGCGTCTGGATTTTTTCGGGCGACGACGACCGGTTTACCAACCATTCTGACACCCCAAACTCCGTCGATGACGACACACGCGTGTACGCCGCCCGCGATATTCAGGCGGGCGAGGAAATCACCGCCAACTACAACGATTTGGGCGAGACGCACTTTCTGGGATACGACCCCGATCGCATGATCTAGCCGGCGGGGTGCGAATCCAAGCCTTACACCGGCTTGGACCAGGCAGCGTTGAGGGTGCGCACCCACTCTTCAAAAATGTGCCAGGTCAGCATGTTCCAGGTCAGCCAATCGGGCTGATCGATTTTCTGCTCGAAATCCGACGCGCTCAACCAGTCCGGCCGCTGCATGGCGCGCAGTTGTTCGTGCAGCTGGCCCTGCTTGAGCTCCCAGGCGATGTGCTGCGGAAACCCGCCATGTTGTTTTGGCAAATGAGCGGCTTCGGCCTGCGCGCGCCGTTCGACCAGCAGGCGCGGCAGCCACTTGGTCTGATCGTTGGCGTGAAATCGAATTTGACTGTCAAACGCATAGGCGGCCGACACCAACTCGCTATCCATGTATGGCGACACCAGGCTCAATCCGCGCCGCGCAAACAGCGCGCTGGTCAAGGCTTCCGATTGCATCATTTCGTTGACCATGTCGAGCTGATGCACGAATTCCACCAGCGTTAGTTGTTCGACGGGCAGGTGCGCTTCGAGCACCGCCACGCGTTGGGCAATCGCATCGCGCAAGCGCTGCGCGCCAAAGATGCGCGCAAGCATGTGCCAATCGCTGTAGCCGTAGTCGTTGGCCGGATGATGCGGGCTGAGCCGGTCGGACAGCGTGGGGATCAGCTGCCCCTGCTCGCGCAAACCGAATGCTTTGTCGGGGAGGATGCGCTCCAGCATGACGCCGGCCGCGCTGAACAGCCGCCCGATTCCCGGTGTGCGGCGGTAGCGCTCGACTTGCAGCCAGCGCCGGGCGCCGGGTATGCCCAAAATGTCGTCAGCCCCTTCTCCTGAGTAAAACCGCCGCACCGTTTGCCCCGCCAGATGCTCGATCAGCTCGACATAGCAGGGCATTTGTTCTTCGCTGACGGGCCCGGCGCATGCGGCGACGGTGTTTTCGAGCCACTCTGGATAACGCTGCACATCGAAGTTGATAAATGTATGTTCGGCATTCAAGCGCGCGGCAGCCACGCGTGCATACTCCACTTCGCGCTCGAACTCCGGGACGCGCACCACATAGCTGAACGATTTGAGGCGCGCGCCAAACGGCAGGTGCTCGCGCATCAGCGAGCCAATGAGCGTGCTGTCGACGCCGCCAGAAAGCAGCAACGCGGCTGGCTGGTCCATCGACGCCCCGACCACGCGCTCGGCGGTGCCCTCAAACAGTGCAATGTTGGATTCGGTGACCCGGTCGAATTGCTCGGCCGGCATCAAGTCGGACAGGCGCGCGATGAGATGCTGCTTGTAGCCGGCGCCGTCAATGGCGATGGCATAGCCCGGCAGCAGGCGCCGGATGCTGCGCAAATAGGTGCGGCCGGCCAGCTGGCGCCTGAAAGCAAGATGATGGAGCAATGCTTCCGGATCAACTTCCACCGGCGCGATCAGCGTGCACAGCCCCGGCAAGTCGTCGCTGATCACGATGCCATCGTCCATGCGCGCATAGCATGCCCATTGGGTGCTGGTGGCATTTAGGCGGACGCTGGCGCCTGACGGCCCGGCCAGCACTTCGGCAAAGTTGCCGTGCGGCAGCGGGCTGAAAGCGCCATGGCCGCCACTGGACGCTGTGACGCGCAGCCTCACATCATGCGAGTTGAGCGTCCCGCCGCCCGCGTTGCGCGCATGGCCGAGCAGCAGGCTTGCGCCGGCCACATCCGCATGCGCGTGCGGATGGGTGCAGTGCCAAAACAGCACGCCATCGTTGCTGGGCCATTCGGTCCATGCCGCGGCGTGTTGCGACAAGCGCGCGCGCCAGTGCGCAGCATCGCGTGTGTGGATCAGCACAAAACGATGCGTGTTAGCCGTCATGCAAATGCCTCAACATCATTTCATAAGCCATGATCGGCGCAATTTTGCCGATCGTCCACGGCTCGAACCCGGAAGCGTGGCGCGTCATCATCGAGCGCACAAACGCCGGGTCGAAGATGCCGCGTTCCAGCGTGCGCGGGTCAAACAGGATCGACTCTGCCCACGGCCGCAAATGGGCGCGCAGCCACGCTTCATAGTCGGCGTAGAGTTTGAGATCGTCGTTGAAGATCGGCGCGATGTGGCGGTTGACGCGCGCGCGCGTTGCAACAGCGGCTGCGTGCAGGCGGCGCCGCCAGCCGTTGGGCATCGGCAGGCGGTTGTCGGCGGCATTGGGGATGCGCGCCAGTTTTGGAAGCGCGCGCGCGATCAACGCATGCCAAACTTGGCCGCGCCCGCGCAGCGTCATGGGCAGGGAGAACATGAAATCGAACACGTCATAGTCGAAAAATGGCAGCCGGCACTCGATGTGCGAGCGATTGAACACGATGAAATACTGGGTCAGGCGCCGGCAATGCTGGCGCACATAGAACAATTCGCGTCGCACGGCGGGCGGGTAGGACTCGCCGAGGCGATGTTGGGCGCGAAAGCTGTCAAACGCCAGGCCGCGCATCTCGTGCCGCTTTGCGGGCGCATAGAGCAGCTGCTCTTCGGCTTCGGTGATGCCCGGCCACGTCCAAGTCTGGTTGAAATACTGGAAGTCCTCGACCAGCGCCGCAGTGTCGTCGGCCCTGGGCCATTGCAGGCCCGCCCACGAATCGGGATGGCTCATGACGGTGCTGCCGTCCCAGCCGCTCAGGTTGACATCGATCAACTCTCGCGCGGCCGGCAGCGTGCTCATGCCGTGCGCATGAATCCAGCTGTGAAAGCCTTCGGTCAGCCGCAGATGCAGATCGGCCGTTTCGGTCACCCATTGGCTGTCGCGCAAATCGAACCAGTGGTGGCTACTGCCGCAGACGCGCGCGATGCGCTCGGCAAAGCGCACATCGCGGCAGGCCGGATCACCATACGTAATCGAAGTGATGGGCCTGCGCTCGCTCAGACCCAGGAGCGCGCGCGAGTCCAGGCCGCCGCTGAGATACACACCCGGCCGCAGCGCATCGGACGACAGCCGCCGCACGGCGCGACCCAGCAGTCGCGCGGCTTCATCGGCGGCGTCGTTCAGGCTCAGCGCGCCTGCGCCATGTTCGGGCCGTTGCGGCAAATCGCTGAAAGACCAGTAGCTCTCTTGCGTTTTCGCGCCGTTGCGCAGATTCACGCTTAGCACTGTTGCTGTAGGCAGCAGTTGGATATGTTCGAAAAACGTGCGCTCGCCCAGCACATGTTGAAAGCGCATATATTGGGCAAGCGCGACCTGATCGAGCGTTTTGCTCACGGCGGGGTGGGTCAGCACGGCCTTGAGCTCGGGCGCAAACACGATGCCGCCCGGAATTGTGGCGAAGTAATGGTGATACAGCCCGAAGCGGTCGTTGGTCAGCACCAGCCGCGCGCGCGCCTCATCGATCACCAGCGCCGTGAATTGACCGTTCAACTCGTGCGCATAGGCCGGTCCGTTCGCCAGATAGGCTTCCAGCGCGATCTGCTCCGGGTTGGACACAATCGTGTCGCCGGAATACAGTTCGCCGCAAAAGAACAAGCGCACCGAGCCGCTGGCGTCTACCAGCGGCTGCGCAGCGCGGTTGAATATGCCGATGGCGGCGCGTCCAGCCCCGATCACGCCGTCGCCGGTCACGTGCTGGTCAATCACGTGCCAGGGGCAGTGCGCCAGCGACTGCGCCATGCGCGCAAGCGTTTCGCCAGCTACGCTGTTGCGACGGGTATCGATGAATCCAAAAACGCCGCTCATGCGAGAGTGCTACTTTCGGCAGCCAGCCTCGTTGTTGCTGATTTTGCACGGCAGGGCGACGGGTTTGGCGAAATAGCCGCGCACAAGCGCGCTGAAGTCATCGTCGCTGTGGCGGGCCAGCGAGTCAAAAAACGCGTCCTGGCTGACGATTTTGTACTGCTGCGAGATGTAAAAATCGCGCAGCACGGCGTCGAACGCCTGCCGGCCGATCTTTTTGCGAATGTCGTTTAGAAAAAGCAGCCCGCGTTGATACACCGCCGAGATGTATGCGCCGGAGTCCTCGTATTCCGCCAGCGACAGGTCAATGGCGCCTTTGGGTTTGCGGCCGGCCACATAGTAGGTGAACCACCAGTCGCTGTCGTTGTCGTAGTAGGTTTGATAGAAGCGCAGCTCCGATACCCGCGCAAAGGCCTCGTCAAGCCAAGGCGTGCGGATCTGATCGTTGCCGACCACATTGAACCACCATTGATGCGACACCTCGTGCACGGTGGTCGCGATCAGGTCGTGGCGGCTGCCGCGGCCGGGATAGTTGTCATACAACGTGGTGCCGATGCCGACCATGGCGCTGTATTCCTGGCCCTGTTGCCGGCCGGTTTCGACGATGCGCAATGTTTTGTAGGGGTAGGGCCCAAACAGCTTCGAAAAGAGCTTGACCGCGCGCGCGGCGGTGTTGAGCACCGCGTCCCCATATTTGGCGTGCTCAGGATAGGCATAGCTGACATAGGTCACGCCCTCCTCTTCAAGCTTTGCAATTTCGTAGCTGTCGCTGGCCGCAAAGGCAAACACGCGCGCTTTAAGCAGCTCGTATTTCCATAGCCGGCCCTCGCGTGTTTCGTCCCCGGCGCCGGCGACGACGACGCCCTCCGGCGCCAGGATGCTGACTTCATAGTCGGCCAGCTCGGAGGTGTATGGGTCACCTATGGGCACATAACGCGGCGTGTCCCAATTGCCTTCGCGAAAAGGCGCAAGCACGACATACCAGTGGCCGGCGGTCAGGCTCAACGGTCCGCGCGAGGTGTCATCGCCGCCAATGCCGGTGATCACCTCCTGCAGCGGAATTTTGACGCTGTAATCGAATGTGATCGCCACCGCCTTGTCCGCGCGCAGCGGGGCGGGCAGCTTGACGGTGAGCACCGCGTTGTCCAGTGCAAACTGCAGCGATTTGTCGGACCCATAAATGCGCGCATCGCGAAATTCGACGGCGCCGGCGCGCCGCGCGGGCGGCACATTGAACTTGATCTCGGTCAAGTCCTGGCCGGACGGGTTTAGAAATTCGATGCGTTGCTGCGCATTGATGGAACCGCCGGTGTAATCCAGCGTGGCGTTGAGCACATACAGCGGCCGTTCCGGCGGGGCGTCGAGCGTGCTCAACCCGCCTTCGCCGACGAGCTGGCCGCTGCCTGGTTCGCCAAGGACCGCAGTGCCATCGGGCAGTTGAATTGGATTGCCCGAGATTCCCATGCGCGTGCAGCTCGATGCGAACAGCATGGCGATGATGAAAGACAGCAATGATTTGCGCGACATGCCACGCGATTGTAACGGCATTGGCTGTCACTCCGTCGCCCTCTCCCCTCCGTCACCCTCCACCCTCCACCCACGCCGTCTCCGTCTCCGATTTCAAATTCGAATTCGGACACGGATACGGAGGCGGAGACCGGGACGGCGAGACAAAAAAAGCCCCCGTCTTCAATAGCTGAATACGGGGGCAGCGCTGCAGTTACAACTTGAGCCGCGCGCTACTTCGCGACCGGCGCAGCTTTGGCCAGTGCATTCGCCAGCACGAAGTTGGCGCTCACCCAGCCTTTGGCGCCGTTGTAGTTGACTTGATACCACTTGGCATCGGCGCTCTTGCCGGTCACATTGAGCACAGTGCCGCGCGAGACCTTGCCAAGCGATTTGCCACTGGCTGCGGCACTGGCCCGAATATTCAGGTTGCCGGAGGTGTTCACCGCAACCGCGGGTTTATCGTCGGCGGGGGCGGTGATCGCTGTGCCGGCCTTGACCGGTGTCGCGGGTTTGACCACCGCGCCAGGCCCGGCTACGGTCGAGGTGATTGACGCGTAGTTGGCGGGCAGCGGCTGCACGCCAAAACCGGTCGGGACAAGCCCAGCGCCGGCGCAGATGCCTTTGTCGGCGGCGTTGTTCAGAATCTCAAAGCAGCTCTCGTCGGCGTAGATGTCGTTATGCTCGACCGGAATCGAGGCAGTGCTCCAAATGAGCACATTGACGACGTTGTTTTTGGCCACGGCATCGACTGTGAGCTGGCCCCATTTGTCATAGGGCTGCTGCCATTCCGAGCATTTCAACTCCGGGTCATCCATGTTGCGCGGGCCGCCATCTTGGTCGATGCACACGCGCACCTGCAAGTTGCCGTCCATGGTGCTCATGGCTGGCTGGCGATTTTCATTGCTCGACCACAGCTGCACCCACGAGGTAAATCGAATCGGTGCGCCAAACGGCACGCCGGCGACATACTGCATGATGCCCGCTTTCTTGTTCAACGCAAAGTAGTTGAACCAGCGGTCGGATCCGCCGCCGGATTTGACGCGCTCCGGGTAATCGCGGGCGAAGGGCGGGCGGAACTCCGGCGTGCGATAGTACTGGTCACGCGGATCTTTGCCGGGAGGGGCTTCTTCCCAAAACGGCACCCAGTCCCAGGTGACATTGATCTCGCCGCGATTGGCGAAATAGGCGCCCGGATGTTCGTGGCCGGGGTTTGTGATCAGGTTGATGCCGGGTCCGTAAAACGTGGTGACCTGGCCGGGTGTGGCCGGTTGGGCTTGCGCGGCGCTAGCCATGCTGGCGGCAAGCAGGGCCGCAAAAACCGCGTGTGCGCGGAGTGAGTTTTTCATGTGCGTCCTCTCTGAGAAGCAAGAAGTGTTGGCGACCGCTATGGGTCGAATTTCCGTCGCAATTTATAACATACGGTATCGCTCAAACTGGTTGCGACGAACTCGCGGAGGGCAGATGTGGGCGATTCGAAAGCTTAGAACTTCCTTACCTGTCAGGTAAGGAAGTTCTAAGCTTTCGGTGGGCTATGATCACAAGGTGATTCACATCATTGTGGCTGCGCACGGCGGGCTTGCGCAGGCGCTGCTGGCCACCCTCGAAACAATCGCCGGCCAACAGCCGCATGTGCAAGCCGTTGGACTGGCACCAGGCGCCGCGCCCGATGATTTTGCGGCTGATCTGGCGCGCGCCGCCAAAGGCGACCAGCCTGTTCTTGTGCTGTGCGACCTGCGATTTGGCACGCCGCATCACGCCGCACTTCGGCTGTCAGCCCAACGCCTCGATATACGGGTGTTGACCGGCGTTAATCTCGCCATGTTGCTTGAGGCTGCGCTGTCTGTAGATGTCAATACGCTCGATTTACTGGCTTCCCGCGCTCAGCTTGCTGCCCAAAACGACCTGGATCCCCAGACGCTGGCGCATGACGATGCTGCGGTTTGACGCACACAGATTATGCGAACTTTTGCACCATTTCTGGCCATGGCGGCGCTCATTGCCGCATGCGCCCGACCGCCCGAAACACCCGTCTCGTTGGAGGGCGCGGGATGCATGCTGCGGGTTGAAGGCAACGCGCTTAAGAATGTGCGCGGCGAAAGCGCCGTGCTGCATGGCGTCAGCCTGCCGTCGCTCGCGGAATTGACTGCCGCGGGACAAGACCCCATCCAGGTGCTGGAAGCGCACGCCAGCAATGGCGCGTCTGTGGCGCGTTTTGCCGTGGATGACGCCGAACTGGTCCCGGTTTATGTGCCGCTTAAGTTGCTGCCACTGGTGGAACGCGCTGAAGCGCTCAATGTGGTGCTGGTGCTGGCATTTCGCAATGTTCCGACAGACAAACTGGACAAACAGATTGACCAGGCCGAGGACTTTCTGCGCCTGGCAGTTCCGGCACTGCGCCGCCATCCGAGCGTGTGGCTCGAGCCGCTGGATCAGCGCGTTGAAGCGCCGGAAGGCCGGCGCCGTACAATTGCCGAGCGGCTGGTCGATGTGGTGCGCGGTCAGGGCGACAATCGCGTGGTATTAATCGGCGATGCCAGCTGGCTGTCCAGCCCCGACCCGGCCATCAACGCGCCCTTTCGCCAGCGAAACATCGTTTACGCGGTGCGAACGGCAAATGACTGGCCGTCGCCTGGGGGTGACAGCCTGACGCGTTTTATGACCGCTCCTGCCACGCCGTCCGAGGTCACCGCCGCCGCCGCCGTCGGAATCGGCACCACGTCAGCTGACACGGCCCGCCCAGACATCTGGAAATCCAGCCGCGGCTGCCGCTAACGCGTCACACATTGCTTTTATGACCAGGGTTCGGGCATAAGACGTATCGAACACCGTGCATTTGCTGCTGGTCACAAAGAAGCGGGTGTGCTACATCTACGTATAGGTCGGACGCAAAGGCGACACGGATGCAATATGCGCGTTGACGAATAACCAATGAGCGTCTACAATTTGTGTGTTCGCAGTACGCGAGGGGAGCTGCTCGAACACTGTTCCATCTGCATTGCAACGCGTTCGGCCGATCTGTAAAAGGAAGCGCTGGAAATGAATCGCCATTTTCCGGCGTGCGGCGCTGCGCGGAGCCATGTCAAATCTATCATCGAAGAACATCATCGAACAACGTGAGTGGGTTTGCGACCGGGGTGCTCATGCAAGGCCTGGCGCAGGCATTCGCGCGAGAGCAGAGGGGAAAATCGTGAGCAAATCAAAAGACGCGTATCGGTTGGCGTCGTTTTTCGAACCTGAGGCCCGTGCTGGCCGGACAGGTCGGAACGCGCTGGATCTGGCGCTCAAAGCCGGCTTGGACTTTGGACTGACGCTGCTTGGCGTCCTCGTCCTCAGCCCGCTGTTTCTTGCCTTGGCTTTGATTGTGCGCCTGGATAGCCCGGGACCGGTCGTCTATCGCCGGAGGGTGCTGGGCCGCGGCAAAAGGCATTTTGACGCGTTTAAGTTCCGCACCATGCACATCAATGGCGACGAGATTTTGGCGCGCCATCCAGCCCTCAAAGCGCAGCTCGAACGCGAACACAAGCTGCCCGACGATCCGCGCATCACGCGCAGCGGGCGCTGGTTGCGCAAGCTCAGCCTGGACGAGCTGCCGCAACTGCTCAACGTGCTGCGCGGCGAAATGAGCCTGATCGGCCCGCGCATGATTTCCCCGCCCGAACTGGCGCGCTATGGCGAATTTGCCGATGAACTGTTGACCGTCAAACCTGGCATTTCCGGGCTGTGGCAGGTGTCCGGCCGTTCAAATCTCGCCGCCGACGATCGGGTGCGCTTGGACATGCGGTATGTGCGCACCCGCACCATTGGCATGGATATGGTGTTGCTGCTCAAGACACTGCCCGCAGTGCTGAAGAGCCGAGGAGCCTACTAGCCATGCTTATTGCCCGCGCCCCCGTGCGCATCAGCTTTTTTGGCGGCGGCACCGATTTGCCGGCGTATTACGAGCAGGCAGGCGGCTGCGTGCTAAGCACCTCAATCGATAAGTATGTCTATGTGGTGCTGAACACCAGCGATCATGGCAACCTGCAGATCACCTCGTCCGACTATCGCAGCTTTTACCGGCATCCGATCGGCGAAGCGTTGATGTGGGATGGCGATCTGAGCCTGCCGCGCGCGGTGCTTCAGCACTATGGCGTGGAGCACAGCGTCTCCATGTTCCTGGCATCCGAGGCGCCACCCGGCACCGGACTGGGCTCGTCGAGCAGCGTCAGCGTGGCGCTGATCAAGGCTGTTAGCGCCGCCTGCGGGCGGCATCTGTCAAAGATGGAAGTGGCCGAGCTGGCCAGCTATATCGAGATTAAAAAGCTCGGCAAGCCGATTGGCAAGCAGGATCAGTATGCATCGGCGTTTGGCGGCCTGAACTGGATCGATTTCCGCAAGGACGGTGTGGTGGTGTCACCGCTCAATCTGCCCTCGCAGACCGTGCACCGGCTCGAATCCAACCTGCTGCTGATGTTTACCGGAGCTACCCACGACTCGGCCGAGATCCTCAAGCATCAGACTAAATCCAGCAAGGAGAAAAAGCCGATAGTGATGGAGGCGCTCGACGCCGCCAAGGACCTCGCCTTTCAGGCGCGCGAGCTGCTGCTGCGCGGCGAGCTTGATCAGTTTGGCGCCATGCTGGACACCGCCTGGCGCTACAAGCGCAAATTTGCGCCGGGCGTCACAACGCCGCATATCGATCACTGCTACGAGATCGCGCGCAACAATGGCGCGCTGGGCGGCAAAATCGCTGGGGCGGGGGGCGGAGGCTTTCTGCTCTTGTATTGCGAGCAGGAATCGATCGGCCGCGTCGAGCGCGCGCTTGAAACGGAGGGATTGCGTCGGTTGGGATTCCACATGGAAAACGACGGCGGGCGCGTATTGTTTAATGCCGGCTTGCGGCTGGAACAAAATCGTAGTTCGGAGGGAATCGGGTCGGCGGTGGTACCGCAGGCACATGCCGCCGCGTAAGGCGCGCATGAAATCGGGGGAAGGACATGGCAAACATTTCATCAAAGCTGAACATGAACTATGACCGGGTGAAGTTTCAGAGCCGGGCCAGCGCGCGCCGGGAATGGACACTGCTGATAGGCGCTCTGGCGCTGATCGACGTGGCCTGTGTCGCGTTTTCGCTCAATCTCGCCTATCAGATCCGCATAGCCGGACTGCTTTTCGGCTGGGCGTATGAAAATGTCATCGATCCCGCCAACTATGCCGTGGTTGTGTTGTTGAGCGTGCCGATTTGGCTGGCCTGGGCGGCAGTTATGGGCTTGTATCAACGCGATAACCTGCTCGGCGGTGTCATCGAATACAAACAGGTGCTGAAAACCTGCTCCGCGGGCATTTTTACCATCATCTTGCTGACTTTTCTGCTGCGCGAGAGCGCGTTTGAACTGTCGCGCTGGTGGATCGTGCTGGCCTGGATGCTGTCGACCCTGTGCATGATGGTCGCCCGCTTTGTGATGCGCCGGGTGGCGTATGGGCTGCGGCACAACGGATACCTGTTGTCGCGCGTGCTGATCGTCGGCGCTAATGACCAAGGTGTGGCGATTGCCCGGCAGTGGATCGAGTCGCCGCGCTCGGGCATGCACGTGGTCGGCTTTCTCGACGACTTCAAGGCCATCGGCAGCAAGGTGATTGGGGAGCTGAGCGTGGTAGGGCGGCCAACGGCGCTGGTGGCGCAAGCGCATGAGCATCAGGCCGACGAGGTTGTGGTCGTCTCCAGCGCGGTGGCATGGGAAACGTTTGGCGAACTGGTAACCATGAAGCACAGCAAGCGCAACTACGCGTTGCGGCTGTCACCGGGCTTTTACGAAATGCTCACCAGCGGGATGGCGGTGACCAACAAGACTTTTGTGCCGCTGCTGACGCTGCACGAGAGCCGCATTGTCGGCGTGGAAGCGTTGATCAAAATGATCTTCGACTACACGGTGGCGCTGGCAGTGGTTGTTCCCACGCTGCCGCTCGCACTCGGCCTGGCGCTGGTGTTGCGGGCCAAGCGGCCGGGCCAGCCTGTGCTGATGCGCCAGCAATCGCTCGGCCTGGGCGGCAGGCCATTTGGCATGCTGCTATTTAACACGCGCGACGCCGTGGCCACGCATCGGCTGGGTGTGACGCGCAACAGCGTCGAATCCTGGATGGTGTGGACGGGCATCGACAAGTGGCCGCAGCTGCTGAATGTGCTGCGCGGGGAGATGGCGATGGTCGGCCCGCGGCCGCTGCCGGACGGCGCGAGCATTTCCGAGACTCACGGCGCGCACAATTTGCTTTCGGTAAAGCCTGGCGTGGTTGGCCCCTGGATCATTCACGACGTGCAATCGTCCCCGGATCTGTTGCACGACGAAGTGACCTATGTGCGCAACTGGGAAATCTGGCGCGATATTCCAATCGTGGCGCATGCGGTGCATCAGCACCTGCAACGGCTGCTTAGCTTCCGCCCGGCTCGCGCCGCCGGCGCGTCTGCGCTGTCAAAGCCGCGTGTGGCTGTGGATGCGGCGACCGCCATTCGCAGCGAGGACATCAAGGTCTGAGCGCCAACATCATGACTGTTTCATCGACGCATCCCGCAGCGTCGCCTGCTCTGCCGGCGCCACTCCGCGTTGGCGGCCGGCCGCTCAAGGCGCTGGTGCTGGCCGCCGGCGAGGGCACCCGCTTGCGCCCGCTCACCCTGGACCGCCCAAAACCGATGGTGCCGATCAACGGCGTGCCGCTGCTGGAAATTGTGCTGGGCTGGCTGCGTGACGCGGGCGTGTCCGACATCGCCATCAATCTGCATTACAAGCCCGACGCGATCACGCAGCATTTTGGCGGTGGAGAGCGCGTTGGCGTGCATCTGACCTACTCGCATGAGACGCGCCTGATGGGCTCCGCTGGCGCCGCCCGCCGGCTGCGCGAGTTTGCCGGCGACGGCCCGTTGCTGATTGCTTACGGCGATGTGCTGACCGATCTTGATTTGCGCCAACTGGCGCACTTTCACGAAACGCAACACGCGGCGCGGCCCGAGCTGGGCGCGTCGATCAGTTTGTATCGCGTCTCAAATCCGACTGAAGTAGGATTGGTGGGTCTGGATGAGAGCGGCCGGGTAACGCGGTTTTTGGAGAAACCCGAGCTGGAGCAGGTGTTCACCGATATTGCGAATGCCGGCGTGTGCATTGTGGAACCGGCAGTGCTAGACGCGATCGAACCTGACGTGACATGTGATTTCGGGCTGCATGTCTTCCCGCGCATGCTGGAACAAGGCGTTCCCATTTGCGGCTGGTTGATACCGCCTGAAACGTATCTGATAGACATTGGTTCGCCGGCCAAGTATGAGCAGGCAAACCGTGATTGGGCCGCGCGCGCATCGAGGTAGACATGGAACTTAGACAAGTCGCCAAAACCCTGCAACGCTGGTGGTGGCTGATTCTGGCCGGCACACTGGCAGCCGCAGCCATCAGTTACCTGGCCACCAAGGCCACGCCCAATACCTATCTGTCGCGCGTCACGTTGCTGGTCGGCCAGCCCTTCAAAAGCGCCAATGTGACCGGTGAAGAAATCGGCACCGCACAGACGCTGGCCGAGGTCTATGCCGGTTATGCGCTGCGCGATCCGGTATTGGTGGGCACCCTGCAGGCGCTCAAGCTGGATTGGGATGTCGAGTCGCTGCGCGGCCGCGTGAGCACCCGCGTTCCGCCCAACTCGTCGCTGATCGAGATCAGCGTGGTCGACACCGACCCGCAACGCGCGCAAGTCTTTGCTGACACCATAGCCCGGCAAGTGCTGTCCAACAGTCCGGGCGCGTCGAATCAGGATGGAGCCAACGTGTTTACGCGCGCGCAGATGGTCGATCTGCAAAAGAAAATTCAGGTGGCTCAGGAGGAGGTCAAGCAGCTGGACGATGCCGTCAGCCTCGCCACCAGCGCCCGGGAAATCGCCGAACGGCGCAGCCGCATCGAGGCGAAAGACACGCAGATCACCTCATGGCAAGCGACCTATTCGCAGCTGCAGCGCAATCTCCTGGAAGGATCGCCGAACGTCATCACTGTGATTGAACAGGCGGCTTTGCCGACCACGCCGATCGGCCCGCGCATGACGCAGAACGTGCTGGTTGCCACGCTGGTCGGACTGATTGTGGCCCTGATGGTGGCTTTTGGCCTGGAGCTGATCGACGACACAATCAAGTCGACGGAAGACGCCAGCCGCACAACGACCCTGAGCGTGCTGGGCAGCGTGGCCTGGATTCGCGGCGCGGATTACCCCAGCAAACTGGTGGCCGCGCGAACGGATTCCAACCGCGCCGCGGAAGCGTTTCGCGTCTTGCGCACCAACCTGCAGTTCAGCGCGATGGGCAAGCCCTTTCAAACCTTGATGGTCACCAGCACGCGACCCAAAGAAGGCAAAAGCGTCACCTCGTCCAACTTGTCGACGGTGATCGCGCAATCGGGGCGCCGCACGGTGCTGGTCGATTGCGACATGCGCCGGCCGACGCAGCATGCGATTTTCGAGCTCGATGGCGAGCGCGGCTTTACCAATTTGTTCCTGGACGAATCGGTGCGCATTGAAGATGTGGCGTTCAAGGTCTCGCAGAACCTGTGGGTGATTCCGTCCGGCGCCATTCCGCACAACCCGGCCGAGCTGCTGGACTCGATGCGCATGAACCAGCTGA
This sequence comes from Chloroflexota bacterium, assembly GCA_031368515.1. Classification (GTDB taxonomy): domain Bacteria; phylum Chloroflexota; class Anaerolineae; order J036; family Brachytrichaceae; genus CANJQH01. The sequence goes on along the minus strand of JANMNW010000673.1, from coordinate 21,399 downwards.
TCGAATTGCTCAAGAGCCAGTTTGAGCTGGTCGTGTTTGACGTGCCCCCCGTGCTGAGCGTGGCCGACGCCACGATCCTTGCGGCCAAGGTCGACGCCGTGCTGATGGTGGTCGATTCGGGCTTCACGCGCCGCGCGCAGGCCAAGCGCGCAAAAGATGCGCTGTCAGCCGTCGGCGCGCGCATTCTCGGCGTGGTGGTCAACCGGGTGTCAGAGTCCAGCGAAGAAGACTACTATTACGATTACAGTTCGCGGCGGAATGGCGAAACGGGCAAGCGCCGGCGCCGCAAAGGCCTGCTGGAATTCTTCCAGCCGCAACGCCGCTCGGTTGGCCCGACTCCGCGTCCGGTCAAGCTCGTGAAGCCGGCAACGAGCGCAACCGCAAGTGCGGTGAATGGCAACGGCCACAGCGTGGGCGAACGGCCCAAGGTCGAGAAAGCCAAGTAACCGAATTGTTGAAAACAGTGAAGCCCCTTCTCCTCAGCGCGGAGATGGGGCTTTTTACTTTGGCGAAGCGGCGCGAGCGCGCCGCGAATTTACTCAAAGACGATGCCGCCATTGCTCATGTCAACGATGCACGCCAGCGAGTGCACCGGCACGTTGAGGTCAGCCAGCACGGCGCGCCCGCCTTCAAAGCTCTTTTCAATTAGCGCGCCTACGCCAACAATTTCGGCACCGGCCGCGCGCGCGATGCGCGCCAGCGCCAGAATGGTCTGGCCGGTGGCCAAAAAGTCGTCGATGATCAACACGCGCTCGCCCGCGCCCAGGTATTCGGGCGAAGCCATGATTTCCACATCGCGCTTTTTTGTGTGTGATGGCGCTGTCGTGAGAAACACGATGTCGGGCATGGTGATTGGCTTGGTTTTGCGCGCGTAGACAACGGGCAAGCCCATGGCCACGCCGGTGGTCAAGGCCGGGGCGATGCCGCTGATCTCGCATGTGAGAATTTTGGTCGGGGTGGCGCTGGCGAACAGTCGCGCGAATTCTTCGCCGCAGGTGCGCATCAGCAGTGGGTCAACCTGGTGATTCACGAATGAATCCACCTTCAAGATGCCGCCGCCCATGTTGACGCCGTCTTTTGCGATTCGTTGTTCCAACACTTTCATGCGCACTATTTTGCCTCAATTGGCCGGGCGCGCTTGCGGTGCTCACACCCGCCTCTAAGCCGAATGCCGTAGGGTGCTGTCATGACATCACGCCTAAGACGCCTGGGCGTCGCAGGATTTCTTGGGATTGTGGCCGCCGCCGGCGCTGCCGTCCCGTCCAACCCGGTCGCCACCGCAGCCAGCACACGCCAACTCCAGCGCCCGCCCTTCGGCCTTCCCTTTGCCGAAGCGCCCGGACCTGAGACTTGGCTGATGGGGCAGGTGTATGGCAACAGCACTGGCGCATTTGCGCGCAGGCGCGAATGGTATCAAGCCGGTCAGGGCATTCACTTTGGCATCGACTTTTCGGCGCGCTGCGGCACGCCGATCGTCTCGATCGGCGACGGCGTAGTGATCAAAGTCGATGCCCCCGAGCACGGCAGCGCGCCGCACAATCTGTTGATCGATCACCAAAACGGCTATGTGTCGTTGTATGGCCATCTGCTGGAACGTCCGAAGCTTCAGCGCGGCCAGGTGGTCAAACGTGGTGAAATGATCGGGCTGACCGGTGATCCCGACTTGACCTGCACCTCGCGACCGCACCTGCATCTGGAAGTGCGCGACACGCGGCTGAGCCGCGCCTACAACGCGCACAATCTGATCGATGCCGATTGGGAAGCGCTGTTTCTGGTGGGCACTTTCGGGCGCGGTTTTCAACGCGATCTGGACGAGCCGCGCAAGTGGCAATCGATTTGGGATCAGCCCGACATCCGTTTTGGCGGGCCGTTGATCAATGAGTTTGACAACACCTGGCCGCAGGATTGGCGCTGACATGAACCTACGAAACACGACACTGTTGTTGTGCTTGGTGCTGGCCGCGTGCGCGCCATCGCCGGCCGCGCCGACAGTCGCACCGGCTAGTACAGCCGCGGCCACGGACGCTGCGCCGGTTGAAGCCGCCCCAACAGCGGAAGCGGTGGCAGTGACGCTGGTAGCACCTGCGACAGCGACGGGCGTTGCAGTTGTGGCCGCGACCGAAGTGCCGGCGGCCATCGTGCCGCCCGCGCCGACTGCCACAGCCGTGCCCGCTGTGGCCTTTGCGCAATTGACGCGCGGCGAGTGCTGCGTGCAACCCATCTTTTCTGCCGCCGGCGACCGCGTTTTGTTTCTCGATCGGCCGTCTGCCGCGCAGCCGCCCGGCATCTATGGCGTGGCTGTTGCTTCGCCGATGAGCGAGCCTGTGCTTGTCACCGAGCGGCTCGGTCCGTTCAACCGCGATTTGTCGCTGAATGTCAATCTGATCAACGGCCGGACGGTTGTTGAAGGGCCGGACGGCCAGCAATGGCCGATCGACAATGGCGGCCGGCCGGTGAGTTTCTCGCCGGATGGCACGCGCATTTCATGGAACGTTTCGGCGGAGAGCGGCGGGTTCGACACGCGCCGCAGCGATGTGTGGCTGGCCAATGTGGATGGCAGCCAGCCGCGCCGGGTGGCGACGCGCTATGGCGGCGGCGCGGTCGCCTGGCTGCGCGATGGCCGGCGCATGTTGCTGGGCGGCCGCACCAATCGCGGAGATGTCAAATCCACGTTGTCGATTTTGGACTTGCGCGACGACAGTGTGCGCGACCTGTTTAGCGCCGAACGCTGGCGCGGCGTGATCGTTGCGCCGGATGACAAGCACCTGGTGTACTTTGTGGCGCAGGCGCGCGAATCTGGGCGCGGCGGCACCTATCTGCTCGACATGGAGACGGCGGGCGCGCAGCCGCAGCGGCTGGACTTTTTTGGCGCCTATCGCTGGCGCGATGCCACACGCCTGTTTTACATTCCACTCAAAGTCGATGCGCCGTCCAACGAGCTGTGGCAGTATGACATCACGACGGGCAAGTCCGAGCTTTTGATCGCGGCCAGCGAAACGTCGCCGTTCAAAATCGGGAACGGCGATTGGGATGTGTCGCCCGACGGCATGCAGATCGTGTTTGTGAATGCGCGCGATCGCAACTTGTGGCTGGTGACGCTGCCCGGCCGCTGACGCTGACGCATGCGGCTGGCGGCGTTGTATGAATCGCAAGGGTGGTGCCACTCCCGAAGGGTGTGACCACCCCCCGAGCGTAGAGTCACTTGGCGAAGACCACTTCTACTTTTTGAAAACCCAGATCGCGCAGAAAATTGGTCAGCTGTAGCCGCGCCACAGCCTCGGCCGTCTCCAGCATGCGCGTGTTGGTTGGGTTTGGCCCGGCCAGTTTGACGCGTGCTTCTTCCATCGCCTCAAGCTCCAGCCCGGCATATTCGCTGAACACCCAGGTGCGGTCGGCGTCATACACGTTGGATTCGCCGGGCAGCAATTCAACCGTGGTGATGGTCGGGCGCGGCACCACGATGCGAATCGACGTGCCATTGATCTGCACATTCTGCGGCTCCACGCGCGCGAGGTCCACACCGGCCTTGAGCTTGCCGGTCACCACAAGCACCACGCGATCCGTGCCTGGGAGGAGGCTGCGCACGCCTTCCTTTTTCCGCACGCGCTCAATCACGATAGTCGTGGTCCAGTCCAGCACGTTGAGCGTGCCGCTTTGTTTCCAATTGATCACCGGCAATGGCGTCGGCGAGGGCGTGGGGGTGGGGGAAGGAACGGGTGTGTAGGTGGGCAGCGGCGTAAGGGTTGCGTACGGGGTGTAGGTGGGCAGAGGCACTTGTGGCGCAGCCTGCTGTACCGCTTCTGCCGCAGCCGGCAATGGCTGGGCGCTGGTCGTCGGGGCCGGCGGCAGGTCGGCTTGCGGCGCGGGCGCGCTGGCAGCGTCAAAAGGCTGCGCCGTTGCCGGCGGCGCTGCGGGCGCCGGCACGAACGCTGGCGGGGTCGCCGGCAACGGCAACGGCGCCGGTGCTGCTTGCGTCGCTTGCACCGCTTGCGCCGCCGGCGCGCTGCCGCCCAAGCGCGTCGTCAGAAGATAGGCGCCGCCGACGAGCAACAGCCCGAGCACGGCGGCGATGGCGACCAGTCCGCATCCGACGGTGAAAGATTGCTGTTGCTTTGTCATCACGGGGCATTACGCCACGACCAGCGCGCGATCGAACTCGGACAGCCGCTCAAAGACGCCGTCTGAATTGCACCAGTAGTCGTCTTCGACGCGCACGCCCCAGCCGCCGCGCGGGTCGTCCGGATAATATAACCCGGGCTCGTTGCAGATGATGGTTCCTTTTTGGAAATACTCGTCCGGCCGCGTGCCGCGCAACGCCATGTAGGGCGCTTCGTGCACATCCAGGCCGAAGCCGTGGCCCAGCCCGTGATAGTAACCGCTGTCCGACCCGTAACTGGTGCGATTGGTGCTGTGCCCGGCCGCTTCGAAGATGTCGCACGCCAGCGCGTGCACATCGTGCGTCAGCAAACCGGAGGCGAAGGCGCCTTCGGCCGCCGCATGCACTTTCATGACCGTCTCATAGGCCGCCTGCACATGATCGGGTGCATGGCCTAGGCACCAGGTGCGCGTGATGTCGGCGTAGTAGCCGCCCGGCCCAGGCGGATAGATGTCGAACACGATGGTCTTGCCCTGCTGGATGATGTCCGATGGCGTGCCGACGCTGTGGCCGATCGCCGAATCGCGCCCGGTCGAAAAGATGCAGTCGGTGTAACGCAAACCCAGATCCAGCGCGCTGCGGCGGATAAAGGCTTTGGCGTCGCCGATCGTCAGAGGCGTGCCGTCGGCTCTTAAGAGTGTGCCGTTCGACACGCGATGGCCGCGCAGAAAGTCGCGTGTGTTGCCGATGACGATTTCGGTCAGTCCGATCGATTGGCGGATCAGCGCCGCCTCCTTCGCGTCTTTGGTCTGGCGCGCAGCCGAGATCACATCGTTCTCGTGTTCGACCACCACCTCGCACACTTCGGCGCGGATCAGGTCGTTGAGCAGGGTGAACGATTTGCCCACGTTGTCTGCGCCAAAGAATCCCACTCGGCCGCCGATGCCAAGATCGGCAAATATGCGGCGCATGTGTTCGACATGCGCTTTGCGCCGGTCGCCGCTCATAGCTGCGACGATCTCCGGGAAGCGGTAGCCCTCATACGTGACCAGCGCCATGCCGGTTTTGGCCGCTTCTTCGCGCTCCATCGAGCGGTGCACCAGGTGCTGAGTGACCGCGTCGCCGCCGCGCTTGATGATGACAAAGCCGCTGGAGACATGCGCGTCGCCGGTGAAATAGGTGAAGGCGGTGTTGGCCGGTCCCAGGCCGTCGACGCCAAAGACCACGAGCGCATCCATGTTGCGCTCCATCATGAGGCGGGGGAGATCTGATTTCATACTGCGTTTTGATAGGCCTGCGCCACTTTGGCGAAGACAATGTCCCAAGTGTAGAGCCGTTCGAGTTTGGCGCGGCCGGCCGCGCCCATTGCCGCGCGCAGCCCGGCGTTGCTGAAAAGCCTGCTGAACGCTTGCGCCAGCGCCTGCGCGTCGCCAAAGGGCACAAGCAATCCATCCACGCCATCGGCGATGACGTCCGGCACTCCGCCGGCGTTGGCCCCGATCACGGGTTTGCCGTGCAGCCATGCTTCAAGATAGACGATGCCAAACGAATCCACGCGCGAGGGCATGCTGAAAACAGTGCATGCGGCGAATGCGTCGTGCTTGGCTGGCTCCGCCACCACGCCAGCGCGCGTGACGTTGCGCTGTTCTGCAGGCGTGAGCGCCGCGTACGCATGCTCAAAGCCGCCTGGTCCGGGAGCCAATCCCAAAAACGCCACATGCGCCTGCGCGCCCTGTGACCAAAGTGTCCGCATCGCGTGCAACAGCGCCACCGCGCCTTTGTCCACTGTGAGCGAACCGGCAAACAGCACGAGTGGAACATCGTGCGCAATGCCGTATGCGCGGCGGAACCGCGCGCCATCCGCCCCCTGCGCATCGCCCGGATTGACGCCCATGCCCAGCACGCGGGTGCGCGCAGGGTCAACGGCAAGCGCGTTGAGCGTTTGCGCCTCGCGTTCGCCTTGCACAAACACGACGCGGCTTTTCCGCATCACCTCAAGCTGGTGGGGCATGACATAGTTGCGCAGAATAGCGCCTTGACCCACATGCACAAAGGGCGTGCAGATCAACGGAATGCGTTGATCCCGCGCAAGCCTGGCGCCGACCAAGACGACGCTTTCAAGTGTGATGTTGCAAACGTGAACCAGGTCATAGCGCTGATCCAGCGCGCGGCGGGTAGCTTGGGTTTGACGCAGCCGCGGCACCCAGCCGCCCAATGCGCCCGCCAGTGATGGCACGGCATGGGCCAATGCGGGCATAAAGCGCCGAAATACATAGAAGCTGTAGGGCGCCAGCGGCAAGTGCCCGGTTCGAAAGCGCGCCACGCGCGCACCGTCGATGACATCCGACTCGCTGTCCACGCGTTTGCCGCGGGGCGACCAGATCCGGTCTACTTCCGCGATGTCGGTGGTCAACACCGTTACGTCGTGACCTTCAACGGCAAAGCGCCGCGACAATTCGGCCAGATAGGTGGTAGCGCCGCCTAAAAATGGCGTGTAGGCCGCTGTGACGTGCAAGATCCTCATGGCCGCGTCACCTCGGCATAGAGCCTCGCCATGTCGGACGCATAGTCGACGGTGTCGCGATGCGCGCGGATGCGCCGTTCGCCTGGCCGAATTGACCGCAGCGCAATGCGCAGCGCATCCGCATCGCCGGGCGGGATCAGCGTGACCGCGGCGTCGTGGCGCGTCGCCAGGTCGGCCAGCGCGCCGATGTTGGACGCGATCAACGCGCATCCTGCGGCCAGCGCTTCGTGGGCGACCAGCATATAGGTTTCCGGCCACAGCGAGGGGGCGATCAGCGCGTCGGTGCGCGCGAGCGTGCGCCAGACGTCCTCTCGTTGCAGCGCGCCGACAAACGCAATGCCGGGATGTCGCGCCCGCGCGCACAAGCGTGCCACGTAATCTGGAAACACGTCGAGCGGCCCGGCGATGGTCAACGTCGCGTCGGGCGGCATTGCATTGAATGCGTCGATCAGGATATGCGCGCCTTTTTGTTCGGACAAGCCGCCGATATAGGCGAAGTGCGGCACGCTGTTCGGCGGTTCGGGCGGAACAGGAGCGCCGCTGAGCCCGTAGGCGACCACGCGCCAGCCGGTCGCGTCAAATCCGTGTTCGGCGAACCACGCGATGACGCCGCGCGACGGTGCGGTGACAGCGCTGGCGCACGCGAGAATCTCACGTAGCCGGACGTTTCGGTTGCGCATGACTGGGGTGAACGCCGGTGCTGCGAAATCCGGCAAGCCCGACCGCGCGGCGGCACAGCGCGCGCATTTTAGGTCCACTGGTCCGTCGCACTGTGAATTGTCAAAATTGGTGACAAGCTGCGCGTTGGCGCATGCAAACCAGTAGTCGTGCAATGTGACGACAAACGGGATGCCGCGGCGGCGCAACGCATCCATCAACGCGAGCGGGAGGCCCATGAGGTGCTGGATATGCGCAACATCGGGTCTGAACCGGTCGATGCACGCAAGCGCAGTGCGCAGAGCGGCTGGATCGCGCCATGTGGCGGCGAATCGGCGCACACCCTGGCCGGCATCTGGAAGAACGGTAACATCGTCTCCGGTGCGCGCATCCGTAGTCGCGCGGCCGAGCACATGCACCGCGTGCTTCTGCGCGCGCAGGTCACGCGCCAAGGCGGCGGTTATAAGCTCGACGCCGCCGACATACTGTGGCGGCAGTTGGTGAACGACCTGTAGGATGCGCATGGCTTGCGGGGAACGCGAAGCGACGACTCCCGCACGATGGGCGGCATAGTGCTATCGGCGCGCATTTGCAGCTTCTGTCTCTGGCAAAGTGATTGTAACGTGTGCTAGTGTGCTCTGTCGGGATGTCGAATCGCCCGACTGATCTAGACGGAGTGCAAAAATAGCATGATGTGGCAAACAATACGGCGCGTTTCAATCGCCATGGCAGTCACGCTAACCATGGTCCATGGCGCAAGAGGCGCGGTTCAGGACGAATACAACCAGCCTCCGCCATTGGCCGGCTGGACGCACGCCGCTGCATGGTCGCCGGAAACGGCCCAGAAGCACGGCGTGCCGGTGAGCGGCACCATTTTTCAACGCGGCTCACCAACCATCGCTGAGATTAACGGCAATGCCAACGACGGCAAAGAAGTGGCCATCATCGACGACAATGCGCGGCTGTACGTGTTCAATTCACGCGGCGGGCTGCTTTGGTCGGTGGATTTGCCGGCGGGTTCGTGCGGTACGGCGCCTGGCGATGCGCGCGGCAACAGCGCGCCGGCTGTCGGCGCGATCTATGGCGACGGCCAACCGTATGTGGTCGCCAGCTTTGGCACCATTCAGAGCAGCAGTTGTGACGGCGGCATCGCCGTGTATCGCGGCTCCAGCGGTTCGCGTGCCTGGGTCTTCAGCTTGCGCGGCTGGCAGGCGCAACAGGGCTACCCGCCCGAGGCCCTGTACGGCGTGGTGTCCTCCCCAGCTTTGGCCGACACAGATGGCGACGGTGACATGGAAATTGGGTTTGGCGCGCTGGATCGAAATGTCTACTTGTTGAATCCGGACGGCAGCGTGCGTTGGTACTATGTGGCTGCGGACACCACCTGGTCCTCTCCGGCGTTTGCCGATGCCAACGGCGACGGCAAGCTGGAGATGGTGATTGGCACCGATATTACGGCCAATGCCGCCATCGGAACGCAAGACGGCGGATACCTGTATGTATTTGACACGGCCGCCCGTACCAGCCCCCGCGTGGAATTCTGCATGCCCAATTTCCCTCACACCTGCGCCAACTCGGTGTTTCTTTGGCGAACGCATTTCGAGCAGGTGATTTATTCGTCTCCGGTTGTGGCCGATGTGCTGCCAGGCAGCCCAGGTGACGAAATAGTCATCGGCAATGGCTGCTACTTTCCAACTGACAGTTCGAACAAAGCTGGACGCTGGATCAAAATCGTGAGCCTGAGCGACGGCGCGGTGTTGCGCACGATGTCGACGCCCGCCTGCATGCAATCGTCGGTGGCCGTCGGCGATATTGACGACGACGGCGCGCTGGAAATCGCGGCGACGGTCAGCGGCGCGGCATCGGTAGCCGGCACGGCCGCCAAGTCGCAGGTGCTGGTATATGAGCCCGATAGCGGCGCGTTGAAATGGTCGGCCGCGCCCGGCGATCCCAACGACGGCAAAAATGATCCCTTTGGCGGCGATCTCATGTCGCCGGTGATTGCCGATATCGATGGCAACGGCTCGCTTGAAGTGTTGGCCGCCAATTCCTGGAGCGTGCATGTCTTCAATGGTCGGACGGGAGCGCCTCTGACCTGTCAGGGGCCGCCTTGCGGAACGGTGCGATCGCTTTATTCGCTGCGTCCGATCAAGTCAACGCCGGCAATTGGGGATATTGATGGCAATGGCACCCTCGATGTGGTTATCGGCAGCGGCCATTTCAAGTCTATTCCAAACGGCGTGGTGTATGCCTGGACGGGCATGGCCGGCTTGATCAACAGCCCGGCCGGGCAGCAGTCGCCATACGCCGCACCCTGGCCGATGTTTCGCGGCGACGCAGCGCACACCGGCCACCTGCTTGCGCCCGATTGGCGGGTGACGCCGCCGACGCTGTCCACATTTTTGGCGGTTGGGGAGCGCAGCCAGCAGACCATTCGCGTTGCCGGTGTGCCTGGCTTCGCACTTGGCGACTGGACGGTCAGCGAATCGAGCGATCCGGACAATGTGGTTGTCTTGAACGGGGCGGGAGGCGCGGGTGCTGGATCGATAACGCTGCGGGTCAATGGGCCGCAAGCGCCCGGCAACTATTCGGCCGAACTGGTGTTTCAATCCAGGTCATTGCCGGACAAGAAGGTGACGCTGACCGCGCGCGTGGTGTCGAGCAAGCAGACGGTGTTGCTGCCGCTGATCAAACGTTAGCGCTGCAGCAGGCGCTTAAGCGCCGATTTGACCTTTGACAACATGCGCAACGTTGGTACGCTGATGAGGCCCTGGCCGGTGAAGTAATGCCCATACGCGGTGATTCGGCCATCGAGCCGCCACAGCGGAGGCACCTTTGGACTGGCCTTGACCGCATAGCCGAATAGCTCGTCGATAAAGTAGGTGTGCTGGCCGTGATGCGCAATGTCGCCGATTGTGGCGAATGCGCGCAGCCACCGCCGCGCCGGCCAGCGCATCCTGTGCGTCGGCTCATCGTCGTCCACGCGCGCCGGCACGCAGAAAACAAACGCGCCGCCGGGCTTTAGCACGCGCTTGATCTCACTTAATGTCTGGCCGAGGTTGAGCGAGTGCTCCAGGGAGTGTCGCGCATAGACTACGTCAAAGCTGGCGTCGGCAAACGGTAGCGACTCCATGGCGCAAGCGGACCAATCGCGCGATGAAAACTCAAACGGCTTGACAGCGCCATGCTGTGCGCGAAGTGGAGCCAGGTATTGGTGCACAAAATCAGTCCCAAAGTAGCGCATGTCCGGTATATGCGACAACAGCCCGCCGGTGGGACCGCAACCGATGTCCAGAATCGTTCGCGCATGCGGAGGAATGTAGCTGACAAGCTGACGCTCCGACGCCCAGTGCTGATGCACGAACAATTCGTCGGCCACCACGCGTTCGCGAAGCTGCTCGCGATTTGCGGCAATGCTGGACTGGATCTCGCCCATATGCTATGACGCCAACTGCAGCAGAATGTCGCGCAGCCTGGCTCTGGTTGTGGCGTTGTCGAACACGCCCAGGCGTGCGCGCTGGCCAGAGACGATCGCTTCGCGCAATACCGGATCGCCTCCGACATGCGAGACCGTCTCGGCCACCCAGTCGAAGCGCTTTTCGTCGAAAAGCACGCCGCTATCGCCCAGTGTGTAGGGCACGCCAGTGGACCCGTAGGCGTAGACTGGCACGCCAAAGTGCATTGCCTCGATGATAGGCACGCAAAACCCCTCGTGTTCGCTCATGCACACAAACGCGTTGGCGCGCTCATACACCGCGGCCAGGCCATCGTCCGTTCCGATGGCGCCGGCAATTTCCACGTTCTTGTCCAGGCCCTGCCGTTGAATTTGAGTTTGCAGCCTGTAGTGATAGGCGCCTGAATATGCGTAGCTGCCGACCAGCAACAGCCGCACATTGGGATCGAGCAAGGTTCGGTAATACTGAGTCAGGCTGATCAAGTCATGCTGGCACTTGTTTGGCACCACGCGCCCGACGAACAGAATGGTAAAGCGATCGTCGTCGAAACGGGCGCGGATCGACCTGGCGACAGGATTGCGCGCGCCGCGTTCGATGCGCGCGAAATCCACCGAATAGTGCGCAACGCGCACATCCGTGAAACCCTCCGCCTCCATTTCCAGCTTGTTGTATTCCGAGGCCGCGATGGCATGCCGAACATGCGCAAACAGCTTGAGCTGCTCACGGCCGCGCCGGCATTCGTTGGCAAAATTGATGTTGATGTCCTCAAAATACTGCGCCGGGGTGATGTTGTGATAGTAAATCGCCGGCGTGCAGCTCCTCTGCTTCAGAAGAAAATCCGCCACGTTTGAACCGATGGCAAGATGGTATAGCGCGACCTGCCCGTGGCCGTCGCTGTACTCGAGAAAGTGCTTCGCCGCGTGGCCGTAGCGCGGATCGATGTGCTCGGCGTAGATGCTGCCTGGAATGCCCAGTTCTTTCTGGAGCTTCCAAATTTCCATGGCGTGATTGCCGATGGCGTCGCCATACACCAGCGACGCCATGAACTGGTCGATGCGTTTCATTGACCCGCGTCCTGGGCGGCGCCCGGAGACTTTCGCTCGATCGCATTAACCTGACCGCGCAGCTCGCGAATTTCGGCGCGCAGCTCCTGCAGCGCCGCTTCCTTGTGCTCGACCTCGTCTTCCAGCGCCTGCACCAGCGCGGTCAAAGACTTGGCCGCCTCGACATTGAACGCCGCCTGGCGCTGTGCACCCATGTTCACGTAAAAGATGATGGCCTGATGCAGCGCGGTGCGCATGCGCTCCACCACTCGGCCGATGATCGGCAACGGCCGCTCCGATACAAGCAGCTGCACCTGGGTCTTGTCGCGCAGCAAATCCGCCTGAAAGACCGCCTCGTGCAACTGTTGCGGCAAGCGGCCGCTGGACTGCATATCGAATTTCCCGGTGGCCAGGTTGTCGTAATCAATTCCCTTGCTTATGGCGTCCGAGCGCCGTTTTGCGACTTTTGACTCGATCACTGCGTTGAGCGACCATGCGTCGACCAGGCTTCCGCTGAGGCGAACTGGCGGCAGTGCATGCGGATGCTTTGCGGTTGAATCATTCGTCGACATTATATGTGAATCAAGTTGCGCGGGCGGCGATCATACCCGCGCCAATCCAGTCTTCGGCTGCGCGCTCGAATTTTGCCAGCACGGTATTCCAGTTGTACTCGCGCGCCACATAGTCGCGTCCGCGCGCACCCATGGCGCGGGCCAATTCGGAGTTGACTGTGAGCGTGCGCAACGCCTGGGAGAAATCGGCATAAGTGGCAAAGATCAACCCGCCGTTGCTGCGTTCGACATGGTGCCGGGTGACGGCGCATTGCGCGTGCACCAGCACCGGCACCTCAGCCTGCCACGATTCCATGATGACGATTGAAAATGACTCGTTGATTGACGGCTGGCACAGCAGCGTCGCGGCTGCGTAGGCATTTTGCTTGTCTGCGCCGGTCTGAAACCCGAGCGTGATCACATCCGGATGATCGGTGTCGACCCCCGTTCCGGCGCCCATCAACACCAGCTTGAGCGGGCCGGGATGGTCGATTTTGTGGCGCTTGAAGAAATCCACCAGCACATTCACGTTTTTGGGGACTTCGATACGGCCGGAATACAGCACAAAGGGATCGGCGATGCCGAATTTGGCGCGAAACGCGGCGGCGTCCGCCCGCACCGGATCCACGCCGTAGCCGACGACATGCGCGCGCGGATGATGAACGCGCAGGCGCTGCTCCATGAATTCCCGCTCGGGCAGGCTGTTTAATTGCACCCCGGCGCTTGTCGCGAGCAGCATGCGCACAGGCTCGGTGTAGGCGTAGCCTTCGTCATGCAGGCATGGCCAAATCACTGCCGGGCAGCGCGTGCACGCCGCGGCGTAGTGGATCAGCGGAAACGGATATGGAATGAGGAGCGCCAAATCGTAATGCGGCGACTGGCTCTCCAATGCCGCATACATGCCCGGACTGTGCGCGCCGGCGCCTATCCAGGCAAATTGCTCATGGACAGTTGTGCGCACGCCCCACAGGATGCGTTGAAGCAAAGCATCGTGCGACAGCCGGTTTCCAATCGGCAATAGCCCAAAGCGCTCAACGCGCACGCCGTTGATGGTCGCCACGCCCGCGGGCAGGTCGTTGCGCAGATCGCCGTGATTCGTGGCGCCGGTGGTGTAGGCATGCACCACATGCCCACGGCGCGCAAGCTCCTCGCCGAAGCGGCGCGCCATGGTTTCAGCGCCGCCCAAAATATGCTCGCCATAGCGTGGCGTGACGACGGCCACCTTCATGGCGATCGCCTTTTGTCGGCGTCATCGTGTCGCGCCAAATCGCGCCGCAGTTGTGCGATCTCGGCGCGCTGTTCCTCCAGCTGTGCCGTCAGCAAATTCACGACGCTGACGAGGCGGCGATTGACCGACAATTGGTGGAACGTGCCGCGATTGACGTAGAACAACACCAGTTCATGCGCATGCTGGCGCACGGACGCCCAGATTTTGCCAAGCACGGGCACGCGTGTGGCGGGCGATTCAGCGAGTATCGGCTCGTTGTGCAGGTCGGCGAATTCGGCGTTGACTTCGCGCAAATGGCGATGCAGCTCGGCGTTGCCGCTGTCTTTGGGCTGCGCCGGAAATTCGGCGACGCCAAATTGCGCGGCGCTGCCCTGCGCTTCGTCGAGCGTTGTGCTCCACGCCGCCTGCCGCTCGGCCATGCGCGCGGCGACGCGCGTCATGATCTCGTTAGGAGAATCGCCGGTGGCGCCCAGATGCTCCGCGCCGTCCTGTGGCGACACGCCCGACTCTGAATATTGCTTGCCCATGACTGCCATTAACTCGCGTTGAGCGTGCATCATACCGGCTCGTCTTCGATCGACTCATCTTGCATGCGCCGCAACCGCGTCGTGGCATGAAGTTGCAGCGCGCATTCGATGATCGCGTCGTTGAAGGCCTCAAGCTGTTGCGCGATGGACTCAATGTAGCCGTCGGTGAGGTGCCGGGTCAGACGAAGCCGCACCGACGCAATCAGACGCCCAACCACCGGCTTCGCGGATGTGACGCGATGTTCGCGATTTAGAACCAAAGGCATGGTTATCAATTTACGCAGCGCAAGCTCGTTGTCTGGATCGCTCAGCAATGCCTGCAGAATGGTGTTGAAATCCGATTGTCGGCGCATCATCATATCGATGACCGGCCCGAGAACATGCGATGTCGCATGCCGGCGCAATGGCGACGTAACGCGATACTGTTCGTCAAAGATCAGCGCGGGCTCGGGCAGGCCAATAGAACCCGGCGTCCTGCCGCCCGCCTCGCACAGCGCTTGAATGTAGCCCAATACCGCGGTGTTGAACGCACTCTGCCGTTGCACTGAAGGCTGCAAAAACCCTTCGTCGAGATGGTGGGTGAGCCAGCGCCGCCAAGCGGCGGGGCGCTGTGCATGGCGCGCTTGCACGGTCGAGAGCCGGCGCGTGCGCGACAGCAGCCCGGGTGCGATCACCGGGTCAGGCTCGCCGCCCCGGCTGGTTTCAGACCCGCGCGGCCCCGGTGATCGCGCGGCCCATGCCGCGACGCGGTCATAGATTCCGGCAACGTGCCGCGCTGTCGCATCCCATGTGAACTTTCCTGCCTGCGCCAGCGCCCGCGCGCGCCATGCGGCATCGCCGACGCGTAGCCGCGCCACGCGCAAGCCGCGCGCAATGTCATCTGGATCGAGCGGGTCGACCAAGACGCCGGCATCGGCCGTAATCTCCGGCATCGATGACACGTTGGATGTGACCACCGGTTTTCCATAGGCGAGCGCCTCCAGAACCGGCATGCCGAAGCCCTCCATTACAGCGGGGTGCAGGGCCATGTCACAGTGCCAGTACAGCCAGCGCATTTCCTTGGCCGATGCATAACCGGTCAGAATCACGCGTTCACGCGCGCCCAGCTCGTCCATCCAACCTTCGATCTGCGCGCGTTGCCAGTTCGGCACATCGTATGCAATCACAAGCCGATGCGGCAAAGAGTCGGCTCGCACCCAGCGCATGAAACCGTCCATGGCGCGCCGCGTGTTTTTCCAGGGTGCGATGCCAAGCACGGCCAGCACGAATGGCGCGGCAATCCGGCTGGACCAGTTGTCGTCGTCAGGCGGCACGCTAATGGGCGGGATGTGATCCTCCGCCGGCGCCAGGTGCGCCACGCTGATGCGCCTGGGGTCGATGGCGGTAATCCTGCGCAGCGCGCGCGCTGAATCGACGCTGATTGCAATAATGTGTCGCGCGTGCCGCAGCGCGTGCAGGCGCGCAAAATACGTGGCCACCAAATTTGACGACACGCCCGCGAAGTAGCTGTTTTGATCAATCGCGGGCATGGCATCGTAGAACGTCGCAATGGTTGGCACGTCCGGCGTTGTCAGTCCAACTACGACTTGCGACTCGAACGGGCTGGTGCAGTGATAGACATCTGCGCCGATGTCGCGCAACATGGCGGTGGTTTGCGCGCGCGCGGTGAATTCGTCCGGCATTCGCCAGGCCGCGCCGATTTGGGGATGGCTTTCGAACTCGATCGTCGACCAAAATGGGCCCTCTGTTGGCAGGCCATGCGGATCGAAGCGCGGGTCGGATAGCAGCGTCAGCCGATGCGGCGAGGGCATTTGCAGGAGCGCGCGCAGCCAGCCTCGGACGGAAAGGCCAATCCCGCGCGAACGTGAACTGGGCGCCTGCAAAGCGCGGACGTCAATCGCGATGTGCGCCATGCACTAAGCCGCCTCCCAAACCCGCTCCATGGTGAGCCGGCGGGCCAGTGACATTTTGCGCAATTGCAGCAGGTTTTCGACCGCCTGCGCAACGGGGTCTTGACCGCCCGCCTGGCGCGGCTCCAAGCCGGCCAACGCCGCGCCGGCCGCGCAAGCTTCAGGCGCTTGCGCCATGGCGCGCTCATAGGCCATCTGAATGCCTCGCAGCCAATCGCGATCGCTAGCGTTTAGCAAGCGAAGCATTTCGCCGCGCATTAACACGTCCTCAAGCCAGTGCGCGCCGAAGTGTTTGAGCGCGAAGCGCAACCGCGGCACGTTGACGCGAGCGACCTGCTCGACCGCCTCGCCGCGAGATTGCGATTCGAAGTGCGTAAATGCCGGGCGAGCCGACATTTGCAGCTGCCAGCCAGCGCGGCGGGCACGAAAGCAATAGTCGACATCCTCGTAATACGCCGGGCTGAAGCCCTCGTCGAAACCGCCGATGTCTTCCCATGCCGCGCGCCGGATGGCCATTGCCGCGCCTGTGACGAAATCGAGGGCGGCAGCAGGGTCGTGCTTGGTAAGGTGCTCCGCATCCAGAAACGGCATTGTCAAACGCGCGCCTGCGTGCTGCACCGTGCCATCGGGGTACAGCAGCACAAAACCAAGCACGCCAATGCTGGCATCGGCGTCGAAGAGGGCAGATGCCTGCGCCTGCCAGTCCGTCAGCGCCACCGTGTCCTGATTGAGCAATAGCAGGATTTCGCCTTGGGCGGCGGCCACACCCTGGTTGATTGCGGCTGAGAAACCGCGGTTGCTGTCGTTGACAATCACGCGGTCGGCTCGCGCGCGCGCCAGATCCGCCGTGCCGTCGCGCGATCCATTGTCGACGACGATGAGTTCGGCCAGTGGCGTATGTTGGCGCAGGCTGCGCAAACAATCGTCGATGAAGCGCGAGCCATTCCAGGCCGGGATGATCACAGATGCGTTGACGCTCATTCACGCCCCTTGAGCCGCTTCATGAGCTTTATGAAGCGGCCGTTTTCATAGGCGGCGACCAGCGCTTGCAGCCGGTCGTTTTCGGCACGCAACCGCCCAATCGTGTGCAACGGCTCAGCTTCCAGGTGAATCTGAAATTGCGCGCGCGCTTGCGCGCGATCGGGCGCAGGCGCTGGCGCGCGGCAAAACTCCGCCAACGGCCGCACCGCGTTGTCCCAGGTCAGCGCGCTTTGCGCCCGCAGAAACCGCGCCGGATCTTTGGGCAGCGCCAGCCAGCGCAGAAGCGCTGCGGCGACGCCCGCCGCGTCGCCGATGGGCATGACGCTGCCCACGCCAAAGTGTTGAACGAGTTCGCCGGTGGCGTCGCCGGCGCTGCACAAGGTCGGCAGCCCGGCCCAGATATAGTCAAGGATGCGGCTGCGGAAGGCCAGCCGTGTTTCCAGTGTGTCGAAGTGAAGAGACAGCGCCGCATCGCTGTCAAGCAGCACATTGGGCCACTCTGCATGCGGAATCCAATCGCCAAAAAAAACATGCCGGTCGGTCAAGCCAAGCGCATTTGACAGCGACTGCGCCGCCGCCACCTGCGTGGGCATGTCTTTGAGCATTGGGTTGGGATGGCGCGTGCCTGGAAACACCAGGCGCACATCCGCGCGTTCATGCCGCACCACATCAATTGCGTGAATTGCGGTGAGCGGGTCCAGCCACGACCACAGACCGCCGCCCCACAGCACGACTTTGTCGTCCGTGCCGATGCCGGGCCATACGCCTTTGATTGCCAAGCCAGTCCGCTGCGGCGGCGCTTCAGGCAGGCCGTAAGGCACCACATCGACAAGCGCGCGAAGCGTGCGATCTTGCGCTGTGGTCAGCGGGTTGACGCGGCCTGCGGTTTCAAGCAGTCCCAGCCACCAATCACGCTGGCGTTCGCTGGCGCAGATAAAGCGGTCGCCCAGCCAAAGTTGCAGCTTTAGCTGGCGCTGCCGGTCGGCCCACCAGGACATCTGATGGTCGAGCGGATGGTGCGCATGCAGCGCCAGCCACTCGGACATCAGCGGGTCGTAGCCGTCGATGACGATGGCGGCGGCGCATCCGGCGAGTTGCGGCAAATCGGATGCGATATCGCTCGGTGCAACGATCACATCGCTGGCAAGCGCGGCAGCGCGCAAGCTGGCCCAGTCGCGCCGCGCATAGCGCTGGAATGCCAGTTCGGATGTTGCGAAGGACGAATCGTCCGGCGCGGCCAGCGTGACGTGTCCCTCCGGGCCGAGGGCGCGTGCCAGGGCGCGCGCCAAGTGCACATAGCGTATGCCGGGGCCGGCCATCGACGGGCCGATCACATCATGGCTTACAAACAGCACGCGGGTCATTTGACGCCTTTGCGCAGCGCGTTCATCAGACGCATCACGCGCCCGTTTTCATAGCCGCGCACAATCTCGCGCAGCCGCGCGTTCTCCGCATTCAAGCGCGCTTCGCGCCGCGCAAACAGCCGTGACTGGCGCGCGGCGGCTCCAGCCGGCGTGCTGAATAGCATCGCCCATGGTGTGATGATGCTGGCGTCGAACTGCGTGTCGCGCAGCATGCCGGCTTGCGCAAACTGCTTTGTCCAGTATGCGGCGGGCTGCACATTGAAGTGCGATGCGGTCTCGGTGTCGTCCGGGCTGGATGAAAACAAAAACTCATCGGCATAGCCTGCGAGATTGCGCAGCGCGCATTCCGAATCGTTTTGATGCAGATGCTCGAGCACTTCAATGCTGACGACCAGATCGTAATGCTGCGGCATGTCGGCTGGCAGTGGGGAGGTGATGCTGGCCTGCCTGCAAAACGGCTGGATGTTTGGCTCGACTTTGCTCAATGCGTAGCCCGATACATCGACGCCCCAGGCTTGCACGCCGCGTGCGCGCAGCGCCTCGACCAGCAGACCCATGGCACAGCCCGCATCCAGCACGCTGACCGGCGCAAGATCCGACTCGATCCGCTCGGCCATGGCGGCAAACAGCGCCAGCCATTGCGGGCTGCGGCCATAAGGAATCGGTCCGCATCCTTGCGCAAAATAGCGTTCGTCAAACACTTCAACGTCGCTCATGCCTGCGCCTCATGCCTGGCGTCGTGCGCCCAATGCCCGCCCAGGGCGATCAAGCCATGGCGTTCGGCGGTTGCGCCTTCGACCACGTCGAACTCGGCGGCGTTTTGCCAGTAGTCGTAGCAGTGCACCACATCCCAGTCGAAGATGGCCGTCGCCAGGATGAACGGGCCGGGCAGCAGCGGCAGCGCATCGATGCGATAGTCGACCACGCCTTCGCCGACCAGCTCGGGGATGACAAAGTTCGACATGGTGTTGTTGGGGCCGGCGATGTGCGCGCCAGACAACCGGTGAAAGACGCCGATGCCGACGGCGGGCCGCGCGATGCGCGTCTTCGCCCGATAGTGCAGGCGCACGGTCAGCATTTCGCCAGTTGGAAAGATGTCTGTTGCGCGGCCGGTGGCGTCAAGCAGCTCGACATGCGTCACGCGCGCTTCGCCGCTGCCTGGACGCTCGTCGCCGCTGCCGGCCGGCGCATCGTCGTCCTGCTGTTCCAGCGACCAGCGATAGTATGCGTTGGCCACTTTATGGGCTTTGTCGACCATGCGCACTTGCCCATGATCGAGCCACACCGCGCGCGAGCAGATCTGCTGAATCGAATCCAGGCTATGCGAGACATACACCGTGGTGACGCCTGAGCGGCGCATTTCCAGCATGCGCTCGTTGCACTTCTGTTGAAAGGCCTGGTCGCCCACCGCCAGCGCCTCGTCCACCAGCACGATTTCCGGGTTCAGATGCGCCGCCACGGCAAAGCCCAGGCGCGCTTGCATGCCGCTTGAATAGTCCTTAACCGGCTCATCAATGTAATCGCCGATGTCGGCAAACTCAATGATCTGATCCATGCGGCTGCTGATCTGCTTGCGCGTCAAGCCCATCACCGTGCCGTTGAGCAAAATATTGTCGCGGCCGTTGAGCTCCGGGTGAAACCCCGCGCCCAGTTCGAGCAGCGCGGTGACGCGGCCATTCACCTGCACCTGGCCGCTGCTGGGCTGGATGATGCGGCTGACCAGTTTGAGCGCAGTGCTTTTTCCTGCGCCGTTCGAGCCGATCAAGCCCACGGTTTCAGCGCGTTCGATGGTGAACGTGGTGTTGCGCAGCGCCCAAAACAGATCGTTTGACTCCGGCCGCGCGCGCCTGGGATGAAACAGCTGTATAAACGCCTGCTGAAAATCGCGCGAACGCCGGCGCTCGCGTCGGAAGGACTTGGAAACGTTGTCGAATTCAATTGCGCCGGGCATCGGACGGCACAGTTTAGCAGGCCGCGGCAGCCGTCCGGCGCGCTATTCCAACGCTTTCACCACGCTTTCCAGACTTTGCAGTGTCACCAGGTTGCGTGTGGCGAATCCGTAGCGGAGATGCGCGGCGTCAAAGACATCAGCGCGGCCGTCCGGCGCGACGTTGAGGTGGATGGTGTCGGCTGTGTTTACGCCGCGATCGGGCAGCGCTTCGAGCGCGCGATAGAGATTCATGATCGGAATCTGATAGTCTGCCGCCACGCGCACAGCGATGCGGTTGAGCAGCAGGGTTTTCTCCGGGTCTTCGGGCCGGTACGGGAAAGTGCTCAGAATCGGCGCCACGCCGGCGTCCAGCACGCTGTGCACGATGCTGCGGAGAAAATAATCGTACGTGGCGCCATCGGTGAGCGCCACATCGTTGGTGCCAAACATGATCACGGCGAAGGCTGGCTGGGCCACGCGCAACTCGCAGGCCAGAGGCGATTCGCTGTTGCGGCACCACTCCGGGTTGGACCAGGTCGGGTCGAGCGGCGCGGCGATGTTGAATCCGCCGGCGGCGCTTAGCCCCGGCGTGTCAAATGAGTTTTTTGCCCAGTTGCCGGCGCGCGCGGGCGTGCGGCGAAAGCGTTCGATGAGCGGCTGCAAGCTGGCATAGTCGCCGAGATCGTAGTCGCCGTCGGCAAAGGGCAGCAAGAAGTGTTCGTTTTCGGTCATGCAGTCGCCGAGCTTGCTGAACACATCGGGTCGGTTGCCTTTGGCGCGCCCGCGCGCAACGGTATTGCGCAAATGGGCGCGCATGGCGTCAGTGATCTCGGGCAGCACCGGCAACGCCAGCACATCGATGCCGCTCACGCTGGCTGGATCAAACTCGCCCAGCACGGGCGGAGCGGGGCGTTGAACGGAGGCGGCGTTTGGCAAAGAACAGGCGCTGAGCAGGGCGACGCAAAGACAGGCAAGCAGAAACGATCGTTTCACGCCGTGATTTTATGCGCGTTTTATGACTGGCATGCGTTTTGCGCCGCGCTGAGCTTTGCGCCAAACTGACACTTCCTCTCAATTTTGGGAAAGTACCCGCGTTGAGGTGGCCTACACCTTAAGATGGGCTCTACTTGGAG
>JANMNW010000645.1:0-3569 GCA_031368515.1 Chloroflexota bacterium | reverse complement strand
TTGAACATGGCCAAGTAGATATCGTCCCAGCACGGATACGGCGCGACATACGGGTCGTCAGCGTTTGGCCAACCGGTCCAGTATGTGTTGTTCGCCGGGATCACATGCAGCTCCACGGCCAGGTTCAGTTCCGGCAAGTCTTCGAGATAGATCTTGGTGGCTTGCACGGCAAGGTCCAGATACTCCTTGTTCTTAACGTCCGGCACCTTGGTCGACATGGCATCGATCAGCTTGTCCATCTCAGGGTTGCTGTAGCGATGCGACCCGAAGATATTGCCGCTCGCCTCGCCGATGGGCTTGACATGGCGGCTGTGATAGTTGTCCAGCGTGTCGTAGGGATCGAACAAGCTGCCGCAGTGCACCATAACGTTGGTGTCAAAGTTGCCGGCCAGCAGATCGTTGGCCCAGCCGCCGGTGCGATCGGGCTTCTCTTCCACATCGAAGCCAGCCTGAACGAACTGCTCGGTAATCACCGGGCCGATCGGCGCAAGCCAGTCGGGCGTGACGACAGTGAACTTGACCACTTTGCCGTCCTTCTCCCATTTGCCGTCGCCATTCTTGGTGTAGCCGGCTTTGCCCATATACTCGGTCACTTTCTCTTCAGAGGGCGAGCTGCGGCCATACGACTTGATCAGCTTGTCAAGCTCGCTATCGGGCAGAATCCATTGCCCGGCAATGTAATCCGAGTACGGTGCGTCGACCGGGTGCGTGGCGTTGAGATAGCCCAATTCCACGATCTTTGCGCGGTCCACCGCATAGTTCAGCGCCAGACGCACATCCTTGTTTTTGAAAGGCTCTTTGGCGTTATTGAGGATCAGCGTATACATGCAGCCGTCCGACGCGCCATAGACCGGGCCGTCCTTGAACCACGGGCGCAGCGCCGGGTTCTTGGCAGCCGCAGCTTGATACGTGCCGACCTGAACAGCAAAGCCGTAGTCGATCTTGTTGTTGATGTACATCTCGCCAAGCGAGGCGTCGTCGGCCGCGATCGTCACCACCACGCGCTCGGGCGCCGGGTTGGGCTTGAAGCCTGTCTTGGCGCCCCACCAGTCGGCGCGCCGGTCATAGACCATCTGTTGCGGTCCGAAACTCACCAGCTTGTAGGGGCCGGTTCCGATCGGAAAGCCCTTGGCCAAATCGATGTTGGTGGCTTTCTTGACATCCAAGCCCTTCCAAATGTGCTCGGGCACCATCACGATATGGTTCTCGTGGCCGGTCGCAAGCTTGTTCTTGAAGAAGCGCGCGTTGGGCTTGGTCAAGTTGATGACCGCGGTGTAGTCGTCTTTGCAGTCGACGCCGGACATCCACTCTTTGAAGTATGACGAGTTATTCAAATCCGGCGCGCCGTCGCGCAGCGTCTCCAATGTGAACTTCACGTCTTTACAGGTGAATTTTTCGCCATCCGCCCATTCCACGCCTTTGCGCAGTTGCACGGTCACGGTTTTGAAATCGGCGCTGTTTTCGTACTTTTCGGCCAACCACGGCGTCGTTTCGCCCGTGTTCAGGTTGGAGTACATCAGATACTCGTAGATGGCGAAGTTGCCACCCAGGTTGCGTTGCGCGGCCGATGTGAAGGGATTGAAGTTGTCATAGGCCGGAAGCTGCGTGCCATTGCCCCAGTAGGTCAGTACCAGCGTGCGCTCGCGCGGCACATCTTTGACTTCAGCCGGCGGTGCGGGCACGGCTGTGGCTTCGGCCGGCTTCTCGGCTGGCTTTTCCGCAGGTGCTTCGGTTGGCGCTTCGGTCGGTTTTTCGGCCGGCTTTTCAGCCGGCGCTTCGGTCGGTTTTTCCGCCGCCGGTTTGGGCGCTTCGGTTGGGGCGGCCGCTGGCTGGGCGCCGCCGCAGGCCGCAATCACGATCATCACAGCCGCAAGTGCGGTGCTGATCGAGGTTTTCTGAAGTAGGTTGGGTTTCATATCTCTTTTCCTCTCGGAATGAAGTCTGTAACGGTGCCATGCCTTCTAAATGCGGGCACGAACACCTAGTGGAAATACGCTCACATCCAGTGAGCGTTTGATGTCTGCATGGGAACACTTGGGCGCTGCTGCCAGGTCGGTCACCTCCTCTGTGCGGAAACAAGCTAATGCCGGTTGGGGGTGCACGCGATTTTGTCTGCGTCAGCCGGCGAGTGGATAAATGTGGAAATTATTAGCCTGTCGATGCGATCAAATAATAAAGACTGGGGTGGCAATGTCAAATCGCTGTGGCCGCAACTACGTTATTTGTCACATTAACAAACGTTCGTGAACCCATTTTGCCGAATGTGTAGTTTTCACACTAGCAGCAATATCGCGAAACCCTGTTGTAAACAAGCCGATTTGACTAGAAAACCGTGGGGGCAACAAGTTGGTTTGCGATACCCACATGGCAACTGCGCCAAGACGTTTGCCAAACTCGCATGGCGCGGCTATGGTCTGGCCATGCAATTCGCGACAAGGTGTTGGATGAGCAATGGGTGCCGCAAAACGTGAGTCACAAAAAGGCTGAAGCACTATGCAGTCACTGAAAATCGGCGTCGTCGGAACCGGCAAGGTTGCGCGCACAAACTATCTGCCGTGTCTGGCTGAAGACAAAGATGTAACCATCGGTTACTTCAGCCGCACGCGCGCCGTGGCGGAAAGCTGCGCGGCGCAATTTCCAGGGCAGGTGTTTGACAACGCCGCCGAGCTGCTGGCTTGGAATCCCGATGCCATCCTCGTGCTAACGCGCGAGACACAACGATTGGAGGCCACTCGGGCGTTGCTTGCGCACAAGCCCCGCCGCATCTTTTTTGAGAAGCCCTTGATCGCCGCCAACGGCCAGGAGAACGTGACCGAACAAGATTTTGCCGATGCGCAAAGCCTGTTGCGACAGGCCGGCGCCATTGGCTGCGAAACGGCGATGGTGTTCAACTATCGTTTCTTTGAACACTCACTGCTGGCCAAACGCCTCGTCGCGGAAAAGAATTTTGGCGCGGTGCGCAATGTCACCGGCCTGGTGCATTACGCCTGCTGGAGCCACGCCATCGACCTGGTGCACTTCTTCGCCGGCGAAATCGCCGAGCTGAGCGCGTTGCAGGGCGCGGCTGCACACACCCAGGGCAACTTTGCCGCGCGCGATGTGACGGCAGCATTTCGCACCGCCGGCGATGCGACAGGCACGCTGATCGGCACAGCCACGCTGGCCTGGACCTTCCCGCTTTTCGACCTTACGTTTAACTACGATCACGGCCGCATCCGCATGCAGGATCTCGACGGCGATCTGACGGTGATGGACGCGCGCGGCAAGGAAGTGCAAACCTATCGCATCGCCGGCGACCGCTCGCGTTGGGATCAATACAACGACTCGTTCAAAAAGTCATTGCGCGCCTATCTGCAAAGCATCCGCGACGGGCAGGCGCCGCCGGTGCCAGGTCATTTTGGCTTGCTGGAGCTGCAAGTAGAAGCGGCGATCAAGCGCTCAATCGCCACTTCGCGGCCGGTGATTTTGGCCGAAGCTTTTCCGCTCTAGCCCGCAGATCATGTTGTTCCTTGGCGCGTGGCCCGTGGTAGGTGGCACATTGCCGTGTCCCGTGGTAGGTGGCCGTGGGG
>JANMNW010000611.1:0-5823 GCA_031368515.1 Chloroflexota bacterium | reverse complement strand
CGATGGCACGGCCGTTGCCCGGACTCATCGATGTTGCCAATGCGGCGGGCAAACGCTGCAGCATTTTTCACAACTGGGAACCGTTGCGCGACATCAACCGGCCAGAAGCGCTGTTCTCAAGCTTCTATACGAACACCGCATATCAAGCAGACGGCGATAGTTTTGTGGTCGCAGCCGCGGCGCGTGACATCCCGGTGTTCAAGCCCGACTTTGCGTTTGTCTATCTTGGGACCGTGGACACCGCCGGCCATGCGTATGGCTGGATGAGCGATGGATATCTCCGACAGATTGAAACAGTGGACGAGTGCCTGGGACAGGTGCTCGACGCGCTGCCCAGCGACGCCAACATCGTGCTTCACGCCGACCACGGTGGACATGATCGGGGACACGGCACCGAGATGCGGGAGGACATGACCATCCCCTGGATGGCAAGCGGGCCAGGCGTGAAGCGTGGGCATGTGATCAGCAAAGCCGTCAGCTTGCTGGACACCGCACCCACCCTTGCGCGCCTCATGGGACTGCCGTCGCACCATCAATGGGAAGGCCGTGTAGTGGAAGAGATTTTCACCTAGGCTAAAGATACGCCTCTGCCAAGGCGCGCTCCGCAGCCAGCCCGCGAAACTCGTCCGGCCCGCGCGCGTCGTCATAGATCAACGTTAGCGGGCCTGAAAATCCAGCCTCCCGCGCGATGTCGAGGCAACGTGTGAAGTCTTGTGTGTCCGGCGCATAGGCTTCAGTGAATTGAGCCTTGGCATGGCAGCTTTCTGCCAACGGTGCGACTTCTGCCAGCCACGCGTATTTCTCAGCACCGCTCCAGTTGCCAAAATCAAGCTTAAAGCCGAGCCGTCCGTTCATTTGCGCGACCAGCCAACTGACCGCTTCCGGTGTTGCCACCAGTTTATGAAAATTTTCTGTGACCAGCGACACGCCGCTCGCTTCGGCCACGTCCGCCAGCCGCTTAAAAGCAGCCAGAGACTGCGCAAGCGACTCCGGGTTGGGCACGCTGTTGCCGCCAATCACGCGCGCGGTCTTTGCGCCCAGCAGGCCGGCAATGCGCAGCCATTCGGCAATCCACGCTTCATCGCGCGCCGCATGTTGCGCGTGTGTCAAATCACCCGCATCAATCAACAGGCAATGCAGCACCACACCCGCATCGGCCAATGCTTTCTTTAAAGCGGCAAGATATGCCGGTTCCACCGTGCGCACGTGAAAGTGGCACAGTTCCAGCGTGCGAATGCCAAACGATGCGATACGCGCAGGCAGGTTCAGCAGCGCAAGCGCAGCAGCGCTGTCGGCGGTTTCAGGTGACAGGTCGTCGGCAGGCCCGGTGAAACCTGGCGCGCCCAAGGTGCGATGCAAACTCCAAGAAGATACAGATAACTGAGGCATGTGTCGACTGTAGCCCAAACCCGCTAAACGCACCATCCGCCACGCCGGAGGGCCTTTTTGAGAAATGCTTATGTGAAACGGGCCGCCTCGAATCTCCTCACAAGCCTTGTGCAAAGAGGATTAAAACACTACACTGACACCGCTTAACACCGGCTTCATCGCTTCTTCATCACAGCCCGCTAGCGTTGAGTCGTTTCCCCCAGGAAACGTTGTAAGGATTAGCAAAGGAGAAAGTATGAAACCCAATCGACGACAGTTTCTGCGACTGGCTGCTTTTGCCGGCGGCGCCGGCTTGCTTGCAGCTTGCGGCGGCGCAACACCTGCGGCGCCCACAAGCGCTCCCGCGCCCGTTGAAGCGCCAAAACCGACAGAAGCACCCAAGCCTACTGATGCACCCGCTCCGGCGCCCGCCGCTTCTGGGATGGACGCGCTCATTGAAGCCGCCAAAAAAGAGGGTGAGCTAAACACCATCGCCCTGCCACACGACTGGGCAAACTATGGCGAAATGATTGAAGGCTTCAAGAAAAAATACGGCCTCAAAATCAACGAGATTAACCCGGATGCAGGATCGGCCGACGAAGTCGAAGCGATAAAGGCGAACAAGGACAACAAGGGTCCGCAGGCGCCAGACGTCATCGACGTGGCATTCACATTCGGAGGCAGCACGAAAAAAGAAGGCTTGATCCAGCCGTACAAAGTCGCAACGTGGGACAGCATCCCCGCGAATTTGAAAGACCCGGAAGGATATTGGTACGGCGATTACTATGGCGTGCTGACATTTGAAGTCAACGCCGATGTGGTCAAGACCCTCCCGCAGGACTGGAGCGATTTACTAAAGCCTGAATACAAAGGCCAGGTCGCCTTGGCTGGCGATCCGCGCAAATCCGGGCAGGCTATTGCAGCGGTCTACGCCGCGGCACTGGCCAACGGCGGATCACTTGACAACGCCGAGCCGGGACTGAAGTTTTTCAACGACCTTAACAAGGCGGGCAACTTCGTGCCGGTGATCGCCAAACCGGCGACAATCGCCAAAGGCGAGACGCCCATCGCCGTTCGCTGGGACTACAACGCCATGGCCAACCGCGATCAATCTGCCGGCAACCCCAAAATTGAAGTCATTGTGCCCAAGAGTGGCGTGCTGGCGGGCGTGTATGTGCAGGCGATCAGCGCCTACGCTCCGCACCCGAACGCGGCCAAGTTGTGGATGGAGTATTTGTATAGCGACGAGGGCCAACTCACATGGCTTAAAGGGTATGCGCATCCCATTCGCTGGGACGACATGCTCAAGCGTGGCGTGATTCCGCAAGATCTGCTGGCCAAGTTGCCGCCAGCGGAGGGCTATGCCAAAGCGTCGTATCCCACCTCTTCGCAGCTCGACAGCTCCAAGAAGAAAATTACCGAAGGCTGGGACAAAATGGTCGGCGCTGACGTTAAGTAAGCGCGTCGGTCAACACTTCACACATCGCTCAGATGGCGGCCGCTGGGTCGTCATCTGTGCGCCTGCTTATGCCATCCGAACTGAACGCGAACGGTATCGATGCGCCCACGACAGCTTCGCGTCTGTGGGGCGTCGTCAAAACCTGGCTGGTCGTGGTCCCGTTTTTTCTGTTCGCGTTCATGTTTTTGGTGCTGCCTGCGCTGTCGATCACCGTAGGCAGCTTCAGCGACAATGACACCGGCGCGTTCACCCTCGCCAACATCATTGAACTGCGCAGGCCGTCCATCGTCAGCGCATACTCGGTCAGCGTTCGCATCAGCGTGGTGACCGCGCTGCTGGGCGGCGTGTTCGGGTTTCTCATGGCCTGGGCCGTGTCGCTCGGGCAACTGCCGCGTTGGGTGCGGTCAGCACTGCTTACGTTCAGCGGCGTTGCCTCGAATTTCGCCGGTGTGCCGCTGGCATTCGCGTTTGTCGCCACGATTGGCCGGCTTGGCGCTGTCACTGTTTTGCTCAAGGCACTTGGAGTCGATCTGTATGGCGCAGGCTTCAGTTTGTATACATTCATCGGGCTCTGCCTGACATACTTGTACTTCCAGCTGCCCTTGATGATTCTGGTCATCACACCGTCGCTTGACGGTATGAAGACGCAATGGCGTGAAGCGTGTCAAAGCTTGGGCGGCAGCACCTGGCAGTTTTGGCGCTTCATCGCACTGCCCATCCTGACGCCCCCGCTGCTCGGGGCGATGGTGCTGTTGTTTGGAAACGCTTTTGGCGCTTACGCCACGGCCTACGCGCTCACCAGTGGTCAGATCAATTTGGTGACGATGGTCATCGGCCAGCAAATCAGCGGCGATGCCCTGCACAATCCGGGCCTGGGCAATGCGCTTGCGCTGGGCATGGTCGTCATCATGGTGATTTCGGTGGCAATTTACACGCTGTTATCCCGGCGCAGCGCGCGCTGGCTGAATCGATAATGGGAATTCAAAAGTCGACCCGTTGGATCGCATGGCTCTGGCTTGTTCTGGGAGCGATGTATTTTGTTGTGCCGCTAATCGCCACGGCAGAATTTTCGCTGCGTGCAAAAAAAGGCGTTTACAGTCTGCTTGCGTATCAGAATGTTTTTGCGCAAAGCAAATTTTACGAGAGCTTCGGATTTTCCCTGCAGATGGCTGCGCTCACGATCATCGTCGGCATGGTGCTGGTGTTGCCTACGGCATACTGGGTCAACCTCAAGTTGC
Organism: Chloroflexota bacterium; assembly: GCA_031368515.1. GTDB lineage: Bacteria > Chloroflexota > Anaerolineae > J036 > Brachytrichaceae > CANJQH01. The sequence goes on along the minus strand of JANMNW010000611.1, from coordinate 1,758 downwards.
CGCAGCTTCGACCTGTGATTGAGTTCGTCACGCTCCTGCCATTTGTGGTTCCCGCCGTGGTGCTGGCCTATGGTTTGATCAAGATTTATAGCCGGCCGCCGCTGTTGCTCACCCCCTCGCCAGCCTTGCTTGTCGCAGGCTATGTTGCGCTGGCGTTGCCATATCTCTATCGCTCCATCGATGCCGGGTTGCGCGCAATCGATATAAAAACGTTGACCGAAGCGGCGCAGAGTCTGGGAGCGAGCCCAGCCAACGTGCTTTTTCGCGTCATTGCACCGAATCTGCGTGTTGCGCTCCTGAGCGGTGCCTTCCTGACCTTTGCCACCGTCATCGGCGAGTACACGCTTGCATCCTTGCTTGTCTGGCCCGCGTTTGCGCCATACATCAACCTCGTCAACAGCAGCAAGGTTTATGAGCCGTCGGCTCTTGCGGTAATCAGCTTTTTGCTGACCTGGGGATCCATCGGCTTGATACAGGCGTTGGGCGGCCGACGCAGCGATTCGAGCCAGTTGGCCGGAACACGGTAAGCGGCGATGGGATACCTGGAACTTCACAATATCCAAAAGATCTTCGGCACAACGGTGGCCGTGGACAATTTCAACCTCGACGTGGCTCGCGGAGAGTTCGTGTCGTTTCTTGGCGCAAGCGGGTGCGGCAAAACCACCACGCTGCGCATGATTGCGGGTTTCGAAACACCAAGCCATGGCGCGATTGTGATCGACGGCGCCAACGTATTGGGAAAACCGCCGGCCAAACGCAAAATCGGCATGGTGTTCCAGTCGTATGCGTTGTTTCCGCACATGTCGGCCGCGGACAACATCGGCTTCGGATTGAAAATCGCCGGCAAAAGCACGGCCGAGATCAAGCAGCGCGTGGGCGAGATGCTGGAACTGATCCAGCTGCCGCAACTGGCTGGTCGCTATCCACATCAAATGTCCGGTGGCCAGCAGCAACGCGTCGCACTGGCGCGCGCGCTCGCCACACAACCCACTGTCCTGCTGCTCGACGAGCCGCTCTCGGCGCTGGATGCCAAGATTCGGGTCGAACTGCGCGAGGACATTCGCGCCATTCAGAAACGACTCGGCATTACTGCCATTTACGTGACGCACGACCAGGAGGAAGCGCTCTCGCTGTCCGACCGGATCGTGGTGATGAACCATGGCAAGGTCGAACAAATCGGCACGCCGTTTGAGATCTATAACTTTCCAGCCACGCAATTTGTCGCGTCGTTTGTCGGCACTGCCAATCTCATGAATGCCACTGTCGTCGATGCGCGCATGGTTGAGGTGGATGGACACCGGTTAGGCACGCACAACGTCTTGCCGGCAGGACCCGGTGCGAAGCTGCGCCTGACTGTGCGCCCGGAAACGCTGACCCTGGCTGACGCAGAAGGTCCGAATGTCGTGCCTGGCGAGGTTCAGACGGTGACCTTTCTGGGATCCGTCGTGCGCTCCCGCGTCAAGATCGGCACCCACACACTTGACATCGATGCGCTGAATAATCCGCAGCATGTTCCGCCGTCGCCCGGCGATCGTGTCCGGGTGCATGTGCCAGCCGCGGCACTTCTGGTCATCGGATGACTCTGCGCCATCGGCAACGCAATCGTCCATAGGCCGGCGGGTGTGCCACAGATTTTTGTAAAGTAGGGGGATGAAAGACGAGCTGACAGCAGGCTGGGGGACATTGATCGAAGAAATCACGAGCGGGATCAAGGATTGGCGGACAGCCAACCCAAAGGCAACGTTCAAGGAAATGGAG
>JANMNW010000601.1:0-3022 GCA_031368515.1 Chloroflexota bacterium | reverse complement strand
TCCGAAGCGCTCAAACGTGACGCCGCCGTTCACACGGTGGGCGCCATTCCCTCTCCGGCGCCTTATCCGACCGCCACCGGCCCGGCCTGGCAGTTGAATCTGTCCCGTGCGGGCTTGCAGCGCATCACACCAACAGCGTTGTCCGCCGCAGGCTTGATTGCCGGCACCGCGTGTGTTAGCCACAAAGGCACGGCACTGGCAGTGCACGAGCCCGGCGACGGCAGCATCATCTTTTACGCAACTGAACCCGGCGATCGCTACAACAGCAACGCCGTCTATTGGGTCACCGGCAGCGGCTGCCCGCGCATGGCGACGACATCAAATACAACCGGCTCCGAATTGATCGGCGAGGCATTTGAGACGGGCTCGTGGCGCCAAAACGCGGTGTATTTCGGCCTGCAGCCCGGCGCGGACAATGATCATTGGTTTAGCAAAGAATTGCGCACAGTCGTCAACAGCACCTGGGCGCTCGCGCTAGCTCCAGCGGCACTGCCCGGCGGCACCGGCACAAGCACCTATTTCGTGCGCGGCGTCACGCGCACACAGGGTCAGTACGCCGCCACGCTGTCGGGCAACGGCATCAACGCAGCGCAGACCTGGTCGGGCAATGGCGCATTTGAACTCGCGTTTTCGCAAGCGGGCAACACGCTGCCCACACAGCTTCAGTTAACCCAGGGGGCTGTTGCGATCGTCGACGATGTGTCGTGGCAGCGGCGCGCCAGCCTTGATTTTTCAGGCGGAGCGGCGGAATTCCTTATCACAACCGCCAGCAGCGCCAGCCAGCGCTACATCCTGCAAAACGCGGGATCAGCCGCGCTTTATGATGTCACGGTTCCAACCGCGCCCAAGCTTGTATCGACCGCACCGGCCAGCGGCTCTCCGCGCCAGTTCTCTTCAGCCGCAAACAGCCGCTATGTCCTGGGCGGCGCAGCCACCACCACCGAGCACAATGCACTCACCGCATACACACCGGCGCGCACCAGCGGCGGCAGCCTTGCCAGCCAGGCGTTGAACAAGCGGGCGTTGTGGATTGCGCCCGCCAGCCTGGCGAACAGCGCTGCACTCGCGCAGCTGACCGCGTTCCGCACCGGACAGGGTTGGACGTCAGAAATTGTCCCGGTTGAATCCATCTACAACCTGTGGAACTTTGGGCACATCTCGCCCGAAGCCATCCGCAAGTTTTTGCAGTATCAGTTCAGCGCCTCAATCACGAAGCCAGAGGCGGTCATTCTGGTTGGCGACGGCAACTACGACTGGCGCGGTTTCCTGGACGCCGGGCGCACATACGCGCGCCTGATTCCACCCTATATGGCGGATGTGGACCGCTACCGCGGCGAACTCAACATCAGCAGCCCGCCGCCGGCCGAAACCGCCTGCGACTCCTGCTATGCACAACTCGACGGCAATAGCCCGCTCGACGATTACTTGCCCGATCTGCTCTATGGGCGCATCCCGGTCAGCAACACGACATCGCTGCAAACGTTTGTCGACAAAATCATCCGCTACGAAACGCTGACAACCGACATGACCGCCGGCTCGTGGCGGTCGCAAGCCGGCTATCTCGTGGACAACTATTGGCGCACTCCGGAGGGCCAGAACATCATCGCCGGACAGGCGCTGCCGCAGCCGCCCATCCCCGACCCTGCCGGCCCGTTCTGGAGCTTTGCCGATGCCAATATCAGCACAGCGCAGGCGCTTGGCCCGACGTTTGTGCGCCGCTACTACGATCCATATGGCAAGCTCGGCGGCGTCTCCTACGCAGTCGGCGCGCCACAGGCATCGGCCAATCCGCCTGCCGACGCTGGCAAAGCCATGTTTAACAACGGCGCCGGCGTCATCACCTATATCGGCCACAGCAATCAACAGCGCATGGGCCAGTTTGAATTCAGCGATCCATATGGCGATGGCTTTTTATACGACTTCCAGATTCCGGATCTGACCAACGTCGACAAGCTGCCGATCGTGCTGCAGATGACCTGCCTGACCGGCTCGTTTCATCAGCACGACCCCAACGGCTCAAACCCGGGTAAGGAGACGTATCTGGACGAGCGGCTTGTGCTTCAATCCGGCAACAAGGGCGCTGCGGCAGTGTGGGGCTCAACCGGGCTGGGCGTGATGTATGGCCATCAGCCGTTGCTCTACGGGTTCTTCCGCACCTATTGGCGCAGCTACAGCGTGGCCAACCCGCCCACCATTGGCGCGGCCGCCATGGGCGGCTACTTGCAGTTGTTCGCTGACAACGGCTCCTATGGCGAAGACTCGCTGCGCACCTATCTGATCACCGGCGACCCGCTGACGCGCGTCCGGATGTATGCGCCCAACGCCGTGCCGCGCGAGCGCGTGGTCACAAGCATGCATTTGCCGCTCGCCAGCAAGCGCTAGCGTGTGTGGATGACGCCGCGCACATAGTCGGCGTCGTCGCTGACCAGCCAGGCCAATATGCGCGCCATGCCGCTGGTGTCGCCAAGCTGCAGCTGCGCCTGTGGGGCGGCGGCGCCGTGCTTGGCGACGTCGGCGTCAATCACGCTGCGTTTCATGGCGGTGTCGATGTTGCCCGGCGCCACCACGTTGACCCGGATGTTATCCGGCGCCAGCTTGGCCGCCATGGTGATGCCCAGGCTGCTGACGCCGCCCTTGCTGCTGCCGTAGGCATACGATGAGCTGGCGTTGTACGCCGCGCCGGAAGAGATCAGCACGATCACGCCACCGCCTGCCGCCTTGATCAGCGGCGCGGCATGTTTGGCGCACAGAAAGCTGCCGGTGACGTTCACGTCGTACACTTGCCGAAACATGTCGACGGTGAAGTCTTCAATGTCGACAAACGGCCCCTTCAAAATCCCCGCGGTCTGAATCAGCCCATGCACAACGCCGGCGGTTGCGGCGATTTGCGCGGCCATCTGGCGGACGGACTCTTCATCCGCCACATTCACCGGCACAAACGTCGCGCCGAGCTCCCGCGCCGCCGCGGCGCCGGCGTCGGCCGAATAGTCGGCAATGATCACCCGCGCGCCGCGCTTGGCGC
>JANMNW010000546.1:0-12192 GCA_031368515.1 Chloroflexota bacterium | reverse complement strand
CCCCAGCACTGCACCGCGCCGCCGCTGAGCAGTGCGCAGGTGTGGTACTCGCCGGCGGCCAGGCCAATGGCGGTGCCGATGCCGCTTACCGCCACCGGAACGCTTGAGTCATCCGTGTTGCCAGTGCCGAGTTGCCCGTATTGGTTCAGCCCCCAGCACTGCACCGCGCCGCCGCTGATCGCGCAAGTGTGCGCGCTCCCCGCAGCAATTGCGGTGACGCCGCTGAGCGCGCTCACCGCCACAGGCGTGGCGCTGTTCGTGGTGCCGCCGTTGCCCAATTGACCAAACATGTTGTTGCCCCAGCAACGCACCGTCTGGTCAGCCAGCAGCGCGCAACTGTGCGTGTCGCCCAGAGCCAGCGACGACGCACCGGTCAGGCCACTAACAGTTGTCGGCGACGCGCGGTGCACAATCGTGCCGTCGCCGATTTCGCCACTGTGATTGCGCCCCCAGCACTTAACGCCGCCACCCACCACAGCGCAGGTGTGATAGTCGCCAATGGCGATGTCGCTCGCCGCGCCGCCCAAGGAGATCACCACCGGCTGCCGAGCGGTGGTTCTCGTATCGGTGTAGGCCGGAAAGTGTTCGATACCGGTCAGCGGTCCAAACGCATCCGCTGGATTGTGCCCGATTTGTCCATACAATGCTGCGCCCCAACAATTCAGCCCGCCCGTTGCGATGGCGCAGGCATGATGCTCGCCGGCGGCCACTTTGCTGGCGCCAGACAAGCTTGGCACGAGCGCGGGCGCATTGACCTGGACTGCCACCACGCCCTCGGTCAACTGAAATCGCCGGTTGTTGCCCCAGCATTTAACCTGTCCTGTTGAAGTCACCGCACAGCTGAAATCCGCGCCCAGCGCCAGGCTGGCGGCCACAGTCGATGTCGATTGCGCCGGCGCGCTCTGCGGCGCTACAGAAGTGTTCGCCTGCACTTGAGCGCCCGCAAGCGCCGCTGTGGCCAGGCAAGCCACGACCGCTCGGACGAGCCGAAACGATTTCTGAACCTTAAATGAGAATAGCAGGTTGTTCATGTGTGCTGTGATTTCTGGGTGGAGTTGCGACAATTTAGGCCAATTGCAGGGCGCATACATCAGACTTTTGCGGTGACTTTCGCCTGCCGCAAACAATGCACATTTCTCGGCAAAACCTGCGCCTTTTGCCGGCAACCTCGCAGGCTACAATCGCGGCATGTTGACCGACGTTTTGCGCCATGCGCACGCCCAACGCGATGCCTACCTCTCCGACTTGCTAACCTATTTGAAAATTCCCAGCATCAGCGCACAGCCGGGCCACAAGGCCGACGTGCTGCAGGCGGCGGAATGGCTGCGTGCGCATCTTGAGCAGATCGGGCTGCACAGCAGCATCCTGCCGACGGCCGGCAACCCGGTGGTGTATGGCGAGTGGCTGCAGAAGCCCGGCGCGCCCACCGTGCTGATCTACGGCCATTACGACGTGCAACCCGCTGATCCGTTCGACCTGTGGCAGACGCCGCCGTTCGAGCCAACTGTGCGCGACGGCGTGATTTATGCGCGCGGCGCCGACGACAACAAAGGCCAGCATCTTGCGCACATCAAAGCAATACAGAGCTTGCTTGCCACAAACAGCATGCCGGTCAACGTCAAGTTTATTGCCGAGGGCGAAGAAGAGATTGGCGGCCCCAGCCTGCCTGACTTTGTGCGCGCCAATGCCAAATTGTTGGCGTGCGATTGCGTGATGATCAGCGACGGCTCGCTATTCGACATGAGCCGGCCGTCAATCACATACGGGTTGCGCGGGCTGAGTCAGTTTGAGTTGACTGTCAGAGCGCTCGACCGTGATGTGCATTCCGGCCATTACGGCGGCAATGTGCAAAACCCGGCCATCGCGCTGGCGCAGATTTTGGCTGCGCTAAAAGACGCACATGGCCGAGTGACTGTGCCCGGCTTCTATGACGATGTGCGCGTGCTCAGCACCGATGAGCGCGCCGACATCGCGCAAGTGCCTTGGGGCGAGGCCGATGTGATGCGCGAGACCGGCGCGTTGCAGGCATTTGGCGATCCCGATTACACCGCCAATGAGCGCAAGGGCGCGCGGCCGACACTGGAAGTCAATGGCATGTGGAGCGGTTACACCGGCAACGGCAGCAAAACGATTATTCCGGCAACAGCTCACTGCAAGTTTACTTGCCGTCTGGTGCCGCACATGGAGCCGCAGAAAACGATCGCTCAAGTGATCGCGCACATCCGCACACTTGCGCCGCCCGGCGTAGCGCTCACATTTACGGATGGCCGCGGCGGCGCTGCGTCATACATCGACCGCTCCTCGCCGCTGTTCAAAGCCGCCGTCGACGCGGCCACCGCCACCTATGGCAACCCGCCGTACTTTGAACTCGAAGGCGGTTCAATTCCGGTCGTGGCCGACTTCATGAAGGTGCTGCAAAAGCCGGTGATCCTGCTCGGTTTTGGCCTGCCCGACGACGCCATTCATTCGCCCAATGAAAAATACTCGATCGCCTGTTATGAGAAGGGTGTCGAGGCGTCGATCAGATTCATGACCGAACTGGGGCGGTGAAGCGAGGAAGCGGTAGACAGTGGGCAGTGAGCAGCAAGCGGTAGGAACCGTCAACAGCGCACTGCTTACCGCCCACCGCTTACCAGCCAACCGCCCTACCGTTTCGCCGCTGCTATCTCATCTTCAGCCACATGACAGGCGGCAAAGTGACCCGGCTTAAGCTCTTTGAACACCGGATCTTCAACTTTGCATCGGTCGATCGCTACCGGGCAGCGCGGATGGAAGCGACAACCCTTGGGCGGGTTGACGGGCGAAGGAATTTCGCCTTGCAGGATCATGCGCTCGCGCTTCACTGTCGGGTCCGGAATCGGAATAGCCGACAAAAGCGCTTTGGTATACGGATGTAGCGGATCGCGGAAGAGCGACTCGCGATCGGTCAGCTCCACCATCTTGCCCAGATACATCACGCCGACGCGGTCGCTGATGTGCTCGACCACGCTCAAGTTGTGGGCGATGAACAGATAGGTCAGGCCGAACTCCGACTGCAGATCCCTCAGAATGTTCAGCACCTGAGACTGAATCGACACGTCCAGCGCAGACACCGGCTCGTCGCAGACGATGAACTTTGGCCGCAGCGCAAGCGCGCGCGCAATACCGATGCGCTGACGCTGGCCGCCTGAAAATTCGTGCGGGTAACGGCGGGCGTGATAGTCCTCCAGTCCCACTTTCTTGAGCATTTCGATCACGATCTCATTGCGTTTCTTCGTGTCGCGCATGCCGTGCACCAGGAGCCCTTCGCCGATGCTCTCGCCCACCGGCATGCGGGGGTCGAGCGACGAATACGGATCCTGGAAGATAATTTGCATGTCCCTGCGCAGCGCCTTCATCTCACCGGCATTGGCTTTGAACACATCCTTGCCCTGAAACGCCACTGTGCCTTTGGTGGCGGGCGTAAGCCGCAAAATGGTGCGGCCAATCGTCGTTTTGCCGCAGCCCGACTCGCCGACCAGACCGAGCGTCTCGCCTTCCTTGACCACGAAAGACACGTCGTCGACCGCCTTGACTTGCGCGACCGTCCGTTGCAGCAGACCGCCCTTGATGGGAAAGTATTTGACGAGGTTCTTGACCTCGAGCAGTGTTTGAGTTTTTCCGTTGGTGCTCATAGGGTTTAGTCGTACAGCCAGGTTCGCACAAAATGTCCGGGTTCAATTTCGCGCAGCGGCGGCACTTCGGCGATGCAGCGCTCGCGGGCGGTGCCCTGGCACAGCTGACAGCGCGGCTCGAAGCGGCAGCCGGGCGGCGGATTGAGCAGGTTTGGCACGGAGCCTGGAATCACTTCAAGGCGCTCGCGGACATCGCCGAGCACCGGCGTCGATCCTAGCAAGCCCTTGGTATATGGATGCTTCGGGTTCTTGAACAGCGTCACCACATCGGCCTCTTCGACAATCTGGCCGGCATACATCACCACCACGCGCTCGCACATTTCCGCGACGACGCCCAGATCGTGCGTGATCAAGATGATGGAGGTGTTGGTCTTTTCGCGCAGTCCGCGCATCAGGTCCAGAATCTGCGCCTGAATGGTCACATCGAGCGCCGTGGTGGGCTCGTCGGCGATCAGCAGCTGCGGCTGGCAGGCCAGCGCCATGGCGATCATCACGCGCTGCGCCTGACCGCCCGAAATCTCATGCGGATAGGCGTTCACGCGCTTGGCCGGCTCCGGGATGCCAACCATGCGCAGCAGCTCAATGGCGCGGTCGGAACCCTGCTTGCGGTTCATGCCCTGATGGATCTCAAGCACTTCGGCGATCTGATCGCCGATCTTAAAGACCGGGTTCAGGCAGGTCTGCGGCTGCTGGAAGATCATCGAGATCTTGTTGCCGCGAATCTTGGTCATTTCCCGGTCCGGCAGGTCGAGCAGGTTCTTGCCGTCATACATGACCTTGCCTTCGACGATGCGGCCGGGCGGGCTGATCAAGCGCATCACCGACATCATGGTCTGGCTCTTGCCGCAGCCGGACTCGCCGACCACGCCAAGACACTCGCCTTTTTTCAGGTAAATGTCGACGCCGTCGACGGCCTTGACAACGCCGTCTTCGGTAAAGAAGTGCGTCTTCAGGCTTTGGATATCGAGCAGGATGTCTTCAGGCCGTGTGTAAGCCTTTGACGTGGTGGCGTGTGTCGTTGCGGAACCCATTCACTCTCCTAGTCAGGTAGTTTGGAGCATTGTAGTTGAGATGCTCACAATTTCAAACGCGGATCCAGGGCGTCGCGCAGGCCGTCGCCGATAAAGTTGAAGGCCAGGGAGCAAATCAGGATCGGCACGCCGACGATCACCGGCAGCAGCCGTTGCTCAAAAATGTATTCCTCGGCCAGCTTCATCATGTTTCCCCAGGTTGCCGTTGGCTCCTGGACGCCGTAGCCCAGGAAGCTGAGCACAGTCTCGGTTGCGAATGCGGCCGCCAGATCCTGCGTAAACGACACGATGATCGGGGCCATGGCGTTGGGCACCACGTGCTGCGTGATGATGCGCAGCGAGCTCACGCCCAGCGAGCGCGAGGCTTCGACATACAGCGTCTCGCGAATCGAGAGCACCATGCCGCGCATCAGACGGGCGCTGCCAATCCAGCCGAACCCGATCAGAACCAGCAGAATCACCGCAACGGTGCGCGCCTCCTGCATGTCCCGCAACAGCATGGTCACCCGCAAGGTGTCCAGCCAGATGCGCGGGAATGGCAGCATGTTTGGATCGGTGATCAGAATCGACGTCAGAATCAACAAAATCGTGAATGACGGGATGCTGGACATGAAGTCCAAAAAACGCATCAGCAGCGTGTCCACAATGCCGCGGTAAAAGCCGGCCAGCGCGCCAATGACCATGCCAATCGCCGTGCTAAAAACGGCCACCAGCACAGCCACAATCAATGTCACGCGCGCGCCATACAGCAGTCGGGTAAACACGTCGCGCCCAAGGTGATCTGTGCCCAGCAGGTGCAGCCCGCCATCCGGCGTGCGCGACAGGGCCGGCGCAAAGCGCGCGGCGGTGCTGATGTCGATGTCGTCTCGTCCAAACGGCGCAATAATCGGCGCCAGCAACGACGCCACCAGAATAATCATCAGTAGCACGCCCGAGATCACCGCCAGGCGGTGCTTGCGAAAACGGCGCCAAACGAGCGTCGACTGACTCTCGGGCTGGACCACCAGGCCCTCTTTGCTGGCGCCGGAACTGACTTTGAGTGTGGTTGCGGTCATGGGGTGCGTGCTCCTGATCTGCGTGCGGCTAGCTTACACGAATGCGCGGGTCGACCACCGTGTACAGTATGTCGGAGATCAGGTAGCTGACCAAAGTCAATATCGTCCCGATCAGCAGAATGGCCATCAACACCGGATAGTCGTTGCTGCCGAGCGCGGCGATAAAAAGCCGCCCCAGCCCCGGCCAGCTAAAAATCGTCTCAGTCACGACCGCGCCGCCAAACAACGCAGGAATAACACCGACCACCAGCGTAATAAACGGGATAAGCGCGTTGCGCAACGCATGTTTTGCGATGACCGCGCGTTCCCCAAGCCCCTTGGAGCGAGCGGTGCGCACATAGTCCTGGCGCAGCACTTCAAGCATGCTGCTGCGGATAAAGCGCGTCCAGCCGGTCAGGCTCACAATCGTGAGCACCGTCACCGGCAGGATCAGATGCCAGATGCGATCACGCATTGAGCCAGCCACAATGTCGCCGAGCAGCGGCACCACGGCGTCGGCGTTGCTTTCTGCCAGTTGCGGCGGCAGGTAAGGCAGCCCCAGGTCCTTGAATGTCAGTGCAAATATGAGGATGCCCATAATGCCAAGAAACAAGGTGGGCATGGCCGAGCCAAAAAACGTCAGCGTGGTGACGAGATAGTCAAATTTCGAATACTGCTTGACAGCCGAAATTACCCCGATGGGCACGGCAATGATCAATGCAAACAGGTTGGACAGCCCAAGCAGCCACAGGGTTGGTCCGATCCGGCTGCCAATCAAGTCCATCACCGGCCGGTCGCGCAAAATCTGCTGCGACAAGCCAAAGTCCAGGCGCATCACGCCATTGCCGACGCGGCGCTGCGGGTCCGGCAAATCTTTCAAATAGACCGGTTCAATGCAGTTGGTTTCGACGGTGGTGCCGTCGGCATAGACTAGGCGCGCGCGCCCTTCCTTCAGGCAGCCCACCTGCAGGGACTGAAAAAACTCCTGGCCGCCGATTACAAACGATCCGCGGGGATGGCCGATCAGCCAGCGCATAAAGCGCGGCACTTGATACAGGTCCAGGTCAAACGTCTTTTTGATGCGCGCTTCGGCATCGCGGTCGAGCCGGTTGCGGCCGCCCTGATTGATCTCGGCTAGTTTGGCCAGCGGCCCGCCGGGGGCGATGTAGAAGAGCAGATACGACACAAACGCCGCCAACAGCGTGATCAGAAACATCTGCGCCAAACGTCTGACAAGGAATGTGGTCATGAGGTTAAGTCAGGTCCCGAGCAATCTGTGCGTGTGTCGGCGGCACGCCTGTCAATGCCCAGAAAAGCTGCTGCCGGCGCGCCCGAGGGCGCGCCGGCAGCAGCGCTACACGCGACTGCGGACGCAGGCACGGGCCAGCAAATCATCCGTCGGATAACCCGCCCACTTCCGCGCCAAACGATCCAAAATTCGCCTTGCGATTTGACGTTTGAACCCAGCCCCTAACTGTGGACCCCGCCTTGGATTACGGAGGAGTCCGCAGTTTGGGTTAGTTCTAGCGAACGTTCAGGTTGAAGTCGATATGCTCCCAGGTTGGCGTAGGCTGGCTGAACACTTCGATAGGCTTGCCCGCCTTCTGCGCATCCAGAACTGCCTGCACTTCAGAGCCAGCGCCGAGCGTCTCTGTGCCGACCACGTCGACATCGCCGGCCAACAGCGCGGCAACGGCGCCGGTGCTGTCACCAAAGAACTGCACCACAACTTTCTTGACTTTGGGCGCGCCCTTGCTGTAGTTGGGGTTGGCCACCAGCGTCATCTTCTGGCCCTTCTCCCAGCTCTGCAGGATGAAGGGGCCAGTGCCAAGTGGCAGTTCGGCGATCTCGGGCAGCGTGGCGAAGTCCTTGGGCGCAACTTCGCCAAGCTTCTTGCCCTTATTGGCGCCTTCGCTCTTGATTTCCTGATGCGACGGATAGGAGCGGATCGGGGCCAAATAGTAGAACGGGTTCTGAAATCCCGGCACATAGCTGACCTTGTAGCTGTTGTCGTCGATGAACTCGACTGCGGCAATGCGGTCGCAACCGTCGTAGCTGGTGGCGCCGGACGTGCGGTCGCAGTCGACTTTGTAACCCAGCTCGTAGTCTGCCTTCTTGACCGGCTCGCCATCCGACCACTTGTCGGCCTTGAACTTGAAGGTTGTCACGATCTGCGGAACCATCGCGCCAACAGCAGCCGGGGCTTCTTCACCCTTGGAGCTCTTGACTTTGATGTCCTTGGCTTCTTCGTCACCGGTCACACCGTCCTTCAGATTGACGACCTTGCCTCCCTTAAGCGCATAGACGCTGCCATCGGTGCCGATGAACTTGTCGCCGTCTTTAAGCGCGACATCGGCGTTCGTCGAGCCGCCAGCTTCGATGGTCGGGAACTTGTCACCCTCATACGACACCGGCTGATAGCCATAGTCATAGGCGGTATTGCTTACGCCAAAGACCATCTGCGCGACGGTGCGCTGAACTGCTGCGCTCTCAACCAGCGAGAACATCGAAGCAGGTTCCTGCGTAAAGGCAAGCACCATCGTGTCGCGGCCTTCCCATTGGTCGGCGCTGGCGCTGTAATACTCGGTCGGGTTGAACTTGACGCCTTTGACGCGCTTGGCCACGGCGCCGGCTTCGGCGCGCTGGAACAGCGGGATGCTGACCATGTTCTTAACAAAAAGATCCTGATGCGTGGCATAGGCCTTCTTGCGTTCATCGACATTGAGCGTGTTGTTGGCCAGTTTGATCGCGGCGTCGGCCTCTTTGTCGCACCAGCCCATGTAGTTCTGGCCCTGCCAGTTGTTGGCCGGGGTTGGGATGTTGTCGCACGAGTAGATCGTCTGTCCACTCGGATCAGGCGAGCCCACCCAGGCAAATGCACCAAGCTCGAAATCGCGCCGGCGCAAACCGGAAGCGCCGCCGAACCAGATGCTGCCGGGCACGTGCGAGCGCTTGATCACGATGCCGCAGGCGGCCATCTGCTTCTCAAACACGGTCGCCCAGGTCTGGCGGAATGATGCGTTGGTTGTGGCGAAAGCCAGCTGCAGCGGTTCGCCATTGGCATTTTCGCGAATGTTGCCGCCTTCGGGCAGCTTCCAACCGGCCTCATCCAGCAGTTTGCCGCCGCCGGTGATATCGAAGGTGTAATCGATATTGTTAGGGTTGGCGTAGAACGGCGAGGTCTTGGGAATCCACGTGTCCATGCGCAGCTTCGCGCGCTCTTCGGCGCTGATGAAGGGGTATGACACGGCAATCAGTTGATCGCGATCCGTGCAATGCGCAATGGCCTGTCGAATTTTGATATTGCTCAGGATCGGATGCGGGGTTGTCCACTCAGGCGCGCTGGTGGCCACGACCTCCTTTTCAACAACCTTTTCAACTTCCTTGATCACCTCTTTAGGAACTTCAACTTCCTTTACGACTTCCTTTATAACTTCCTTCGGCACTTCCTTGATGACCTCGACCGTTTGCACGATCGGCGCAGCCGTTTGGCCGCACGCGGCAAGGATCATGCTGGCGCTGGCAAACAAGCCCAGCACGGCAACTGACTTACGAGTTTGCATGTATGACTATCCTCCAAAAGTGATTTACGAGTGATTGCATTGGCAGTTGATTTGGATTGACAACGCAGTCGCGCAGTTTGTGGTGGGACTTATCGCGCGCGCATTGTGGCAAAAGCCATATTCCTTTTTCTACCAAGCACAGCTTATTGGGGTCAAAGTCGGCGGGGACCCCAACGAGTCGAATTATGGCTACCAAATGCGATATCTGTCAAGGTCAATTTGGCCCTGAATTACGGATTTCTTGCGAAACCAAGCAGAAATGTGCCTGAATTTCGCAACAAGGGAAACAAAAGCCACAGAAAACCTAAGTTATCTGTGGCTTACGCGACAGTCACATCTGGCTTTGTCGCAGCTTTGTTGCAGCTTATGAGAGATGCGGGCGAATCTTGGACATCAACGCCTCTTTGGGGCGATATCCGACCAGTCGCTCAACCGGCTCACCGTCTTTGAAGAGGATCAGCGTCGGGATGCTCATCACACCATATTTCATGGCGGTCTCGCCGTTGGCATCAACATCGAGCTTGGCCACGGTCAATTTTTCTTTATTCTCGCCGGCGATCTGTTCGACAATCGGCGCAATCTGGCGGCATGGGCCGCACCATTCCGCCCAGAAGTCAACCAGCGTGACGCCCTTTTCAACCATCTTGTCGAACGCCGCATCGGTAGCCACCACAGTATTTGCAGACATGCTTGTCATACTCCTTGAATTTAATCACACCGCTCTCCGGTGGCCGTTCCATCGGCGAGCGAAAGTTTCAGGATGATACCCCGGCAGAATTAGCAGAGTATTACAGAACCGCCGGCGCCAGCCGTTCGGCTTCAGCGATCAAGCGCTCCAGTTCGTCGAATCCGATTTGCCAGAACGCCTCGCTAGCAATGTCAACGCCGACAGCGCGTGTTTGTTGGCGCGGCGTCTGGCTGCCTCCTGAAGCGAGCAGCGCTTTGTACTTGGGAATAAAAGTGCCGCCGCCTTCGCGTCGATACATGCCATACAACGCTTTTACCAGTAGATCGCCAAACGAATAGGCGTAGCAATAGAACGGCGTGCTGATGAAGTGCGGAATGTAGCTCCAGCCGTATTCATAGCCCGGTGTGAGCGCAACGCCGTCGCCATAGTAGGGCGCAGTGGCGCGCAGCCAAAGCTCGCCGATCTGTTTGCCGCTCAAGCGGCCCTTGGCGCGCGCTTCATAAGCCAGCTGTTCAAAGCGCGTCAGCACGGTCTGGCGGAACACGGTAGCGAAACTGTCTTCGATCTTGCCGCACAACAACGCGAGCCGGTCGCGGTCGTTCTTCATGGCGCCGGTAAGCGCATCGAAGACCAGCATCTCGGCAAACACGCTGGCTGTTTCGGCCACCGGCAATGACGGGTGATAGCTTAAAAACGTCTGGCGCGCGGCGAGCAAATCGTGCATGCCGTGGCCAAGTTCATGGGCCAGCGTCATCACATCGCGCATGTCGTCGTTGTAGCTCATGAGAATGAACGGATGAGTGGATGGCGTGACGCCAGCGCAGAAGGCGCCGCCGCGTTTGCCATTGCGCGGATCGGCGTCGATCCAGTTGCCGTCAAAAAAGCGCTGCGCCATGGCTTCGAACTCCGGCGAGAAGCGCCCCAGCGCGTCCAGCACGATTTTTTTGCCGTCGGCGTAGGAAATCTTTTCTTTCACATCGAACAGCGGCGCATACTGGTCATACAGCTCCAGGCCGGGCAAGCCGAGCAAGCGCGCCTTGAGCGCCCAATAGCGATGCGCCAGCGCATGGTTGCGCTCAACCACGCGCATCATCGCATCCACGGCTTTGGCGTCAATGCCGTTGGCGAGATGGCGCGGCGTCATGTGGCCCTTGTATTTGCGCATGCGGCTGTCAACCAAAAAGTCCTGAAAGCGCGTGTCGTAAATAAACGACAGCACCGGGCTGTTGGCGGCCAGCGTGCCAAAGAAGCCCTCCCACGCCGCGCGGCGCGTCTCGCGTTTTGGATGGCGCAGCAGCACCAGCGCTTCGCTTTGATTCAGCTCGCGGATTTCGCCATCCACCTCGATCTTGTAGCGCAAACTGCTGGTGATCTCGGTGTGCAGCTTTTGCCAGGCGCTCAGGCCCGTCATCGATTTTTCGTTGACGGCCTGTTCCTCCAGTTCGCTCAGCATGTGCGGCTTGTATTTGCGCTCGTTGCTGAGGTAGTGGCGATACACGGCAAGCTTGGGATCGGCCAGCAATTTTTTTGCAGCCGCTTCCGGCACAGCCAGCCATTCAAGATCGAAAAACAGCACCAGATTGCGCAGCTGCGTTTCCATTTCGTCCACGCGTTGCAGCAAATCGCGGTGCGCGTCTTTGGTCGTGTCCGCGGCATAGACCAGATGCGCGTAGGCGCCGATTTTTACGGCCGCTTCCTGCATGGACTCGTATTCGCGCAGGGCTTCAAGCAGGCGCGCGGCCTTAGGTTTGGCCTTGATCGCGCCGCGATAGCGCTTGGCAAAGCGCTTTGCGCGCTTGAGCACGGCATCGGTGGCCGACTGGATCTTCGGATCGTCAGGCGCATCAAAGAGGACGCTGAGGTCCCAGGCAACGCCGGCGGCGCTGGCGGAGGCTTTCGTAGACATGGCCATCGATTCTAGACCGATTACCGTTACGATGGGAACCGATATGACACTCCAGAAAGCTTTGCCCGTCGCCACATCGATTGCCTTGATCCTGCTGGTGGCGTTGCTGCGTGAGCGCAGCCGAACTGCGGCTGCCATTTTCGCCAGCATGCCGATCAATATTCCGCTTGCCTTGTGGGTGGTTTTTGGCAGCAACAGCGGGCCCATCCTTCCAGAAGCCGAAGCGGTATTTCTGCGCAACATCGGCATCGGGCTGATCACCACCCTGATCTGGGTGGCGATCGTCTTTGTCGCGATAAAGCTGGGCTGGCCAATGC
>JANMNW010000535.1:0-16277 GCA_031368515.1 Chloroflexota bacterium | reverse complement strand
GAACGCAATGCCAACAGCGCCATTGTGGTAGGTCTGAGCACCGACGATTATCCTGGGCACCCATTGGCTGGCATGGATTTCCAGAGGCAGCTTGAGGCGCGCGCATTTGACCTGGGCGGCGGCTCGTATGAAGCGCCTGCGCAGTTGGTGGGCGATTTTCTTGCGGGCCGGCCCTCGACCGACTTTGGCAGCGTGCGCCCGTCGTATACGCCAGGCGTGCGCTTGACCGATCTCAGCCAAAGCCTGCCTGACTATGCAATTGCGGCCATTCGAGAAGCCCTGCCGGTTTTTGACCGACAGATCGCGGGTTTTGCGATGCACGACGCGCTGCTAACCGGGATCGAAACGCGCACCTCGTCGCCCATTCGCATCAAGCGCAATGATAAGGGTCAGAGCATTAGTACAGTCGGGTTGTATCCGGCAGGCGAAGGTGCGGGTTACGCGGGCGGCATTCTTTCGGCCGGCATCGATGGCATCAAAACGGCGCAGTGTGTGGCCATGAATATCGTCACGGGTGGGACCGCCGCATTGCCTGCTTGATCGCAATCCGGCACGACTCGCAGCGCGTCTGAAAGAGGTGTGCGCCACGTGCGCCTGATTCGAAAACACGTTTGTTTCTCCTGTGCGGCAATTCCTACATCGGCCGGGAAAACTCCTACAGTAGTCCGCGCCGTTGGCTGAACGCCGAAATCCCCCCTGGTGAGTACTCTGTATTGAGTGATTTGCCACGGCGTATTTGCAACGCGATCGTGGCTTCGTTGTCACTATGCCAGTTCAAACAGGAGCAAAAAATGGATAATGTATCTACCACCACCAACCGCAAAGTCGAAACGCGCGCAGTAGCGCGTGTGTTCGACACATGGAACGCGGCCAGCCGCGCAATTGACCAATTGCGCGCCGCGAGTTTTCGCGATGACGAGATCGGCATCGTTTCTCTCGAATCGCAGCGCCACATGAAGCAAGCTAACAACTCCACCGTCAAGGATGAGTCTGTAGGCTCGGGTGCGGCGAAGGGCGCGGCAGTTGGCGGCGCATTGGGCATCTTGGCCGCGTTGGCCTCTCTGGCCATTCCCGGAGTTGGTCCGATCGTCGCCGGTGGCATTCTGGGCACGTCACTCAGCGCAGCAGCGGCAACGACAGTTGCGGGCGCTGGCATCGGCGCGGCGGCGGGCGGCTTGCTTGGCGCGATCACCGAGCTGGGAATTTCCGATGAAGACGCTCGCTGGTATGAAGAGGGTGTTCGCAAGGGCGGCACCTTGGTTACTGTGCATTCCGATCGATCGGATGAAGCCGTGAGAGTCATGGAGCAGGAAGGCGGGCGCACGCGCTCGCTGTAACTGGCCTGTCAGCTGATTGCGTCCATAACTGCGAAAGGTATTCTAAAAAAGCAGGATGTGACGGCAGTTCTGTTGATACGATAGATGTTAGCGCGCTGCGTCACAACGCAGCGCGCATTGCTATCAAAATACTGTGAGATACTGAATTTTGCCCATCCAGATTGGCTTCTCAGCCATTCATTGCATCGCACACCGCATTTCGTCGAAGCAAGCGGCATTTTGTTCGATGCGGCGGCTTTGCCGCAGGTTGGATTTGCGTTCTCTATCGTTTCGTTGCTGCGTTGCCGGCGACGTTTTCAGGCATTTGGCGCCCTAGCAGTCTCGTTTTCATCCGGACGCACAAATGCCCATTGGCATTGACATGCCTTCCAGTGTCTATGCCCAGGAGAGGATTTGACATGCTCACGCATATTCTGGTTCCTTTGGATGGCTCACCCACCGCCGAAGGGGTTCTGCCGCATGTGCATGCTCTTGCGCTTGCGTTTGATGCGCATGTCACGCTGGTTCACGTCGTCGATCCGACCCCAATCACAGAGCTGTCAGCGCGCGTCGCGCCGATGAGCTGGCACATCCGCAAGTCGGAGATGCATGCGTATCTGGATTCGATCGCCGCGCATTTATTGCCGCAGGGACACAAAGTCGATGTTGTCTTGCTTGAGGGACGCGTCGTGGAAAGCATCGCCGACTATGCGCGGTCCAATGCCGCGGATCTGCTCGTGGTAAGCAGCCACGGCCACGGCGGTTGCGAAGAGCTTCCGATGGGCAGCACGGCCCAGCGCTTAATGGCCCGCTGCTGCCTGCACAAACTGATTGTGCATACGCGTCCGGGGCAGGCATCGGAACCGTCGGTGGTTTTGAACTATCAACGGGTGTTTGTGCCGCTGGACGGTTCGTGGCGCGCAGAATGCGCCTTGCCGGTGGCGCATGCGCTGGCTGCCCGGATGGGCGCCAGCATCACCTACGCGCATGCTGTGCGCAAGCCCGAGATGGCGCGCCGCGTGCCGCTTTCCGACGAGGAGATCCGGCTTGAAGAGATGGTGGCTCAGCGCAATCGCGCTGACGCGGAGGCGTATTTTGAGCTTTTGCGCTCGCGTGTTGCCGCGCCGGTTGACATGGAAATTGTCGATGGCGTCAACGCAGGGCTGGCGTTGAATGAGCTGGCAGAACGGCTGCACCCGGACCTAATCGTTTTGAGCGCGCACGGCTTTTCCGGCGCGACGCAATTGCCCTTCGGCAGCGTAGCCGACTGCTTTGTGACGCGCAGCAGCGCGCCGGTGCTCATCGTGAGAGACGATGTCCATCCGCACTCTGCGAGTTTTCCGGCTGCGCCAGTCGTGACGCGCCATCAGGAGACGCCGCAGCATGCATGAGGCGACCGCCGAAGACGTCGCCCTGACCGAGGATTCCAGCCAAACCCTGCGCCATAGCCTTGAGCGCAGCGCCGTCGAGCTGGCCACTGCGCATGCGGCGACCGGTCGTGCGGCGCCGGCTGCGCGCATGACAGCCGCGCGCGCACCGGGCATGATCGCTCGGCTGGAACAGCAGACGCGGTTGATGAAGGCCCTGCAACAGCAGTATGCGCAGACTGCGACGGACGACCTCGCCGCGCCCAACGCGGCCGAATGGGTGCTCGACAACTACTACGTGTTTGAGCAGGCCACACGCCAGATTCGCGAAGACTATTCGAGCGGCTATGAACGCAGCCTTCCCTGGCTTACAACGCAGCCGCGCATTGCGGCTGTAGCATGGGAAATCGTCACGCAGCTTTCCGGAGTGATCGGCGTGGACGACATCGCCCGCTTTTTGCACGCGTATCAAGAAATTGCGCCGCTGACTATCGGTGAAGTTTGGGCGCTGCCCATCATGCTGCGCGCCGCCGTGCTGGAACTGTTGACACAGACGCTGCTGGCGCTGTCGCCAGTGCGCGTCCGAAACTCCCTTCCTCCGTTGTCCGCCGTTGCGCTGCATGCCGAGCCCGATGAAGGCGTGGTGGCCAACTGCTTCCGCAGCTTGCGCGTTATCTCCGCGCAAGACTGGAAGGTTGTGTTTGAGGACATCAGCCTCGTCGAGCGCGAACTGCGCCGTGACCCGGCGGGCGTCTATCCGCGCATGGACTTTGACACCCGCAACCGCTATCGCAGCGTGGTCGAATCTATGGCGCTGCGCAGCGGCATGAGCGAACTGGATGTTGCGCAACGCGCGATCGTCATGGCGCGGGCCGAATGCGAAGCCGACGTGCCGGGACAATCCTGCCGTCAACACGGGCACGTTGGGTATTTTCTGGTGGCGCAAGGCGCCGCCGTGCTTGAGCGCGCGATAGGCTACAAGCCGGCACGTGCCGAACGCGCGCAACGCTGGCTGCTTGCCCGGCCCACGAGCGTTTATTTGGGATCGATTGCGGTCTTGACTGCGCTGATGATGGCGGTATTGTTGACCGCCCTCGCCACCCGCGCGCCGTCGCCGGCGGCGATTGTCCTGGCGGCCGTGCTGAGCGCATTTCCGACATCGACCATTGCGGTGACGGCGATGAACTGGCTGATCTCGCTGATACTGCCGCCGCGCTTGCTGCCGCGTCTGGACTTCGAAAAAGGCGTGCCGGACAGCTTCCGCACAATCGTCGTTGTTCCGACGCTGCTCGCGCCCGACGACAGCGTGCGCCATTTGACACAGCAACTTGAGCTGCACTACCTGCGCAACAATCAGGCCAATTTGAGTTTTGCGCTGCTCACCGATTTTGCTGATGCGCCCCAGCAGCACATGCCTGAGGATGCGTCGCTGGCCCAGGAGCTGCGCACTGCTGTCGAAGCGCTCAATGTCAAATACGCCACCAACGCGTTTTATCTGTTTCATCGCGAGCGGCGCTGGAATGCGGCGGAAGGGTGCTGGATGGGCTGGGAGCGCAAACGCGGCAAGCTGGCCGAATTCAACCGGCTGTTGCGCGGCGCCGATGACACATCGTATGTGGTGCGCAGCGGCGATATGAGCCGGCTGCCAGGGATAACCTATGTCATCACGCTCGATGCCGACACTGTGCTCACACGGGATAGTGCGCATGCGCTGATCGCCACGCTCGCGCATCCGCTCAATCATGCGGTCTTTGACCCGGCCAGCGGGCGCGTGGTCAGTGGCTACACGGTATTGCAGCCGCGCACAGAAGTGCTTCCCGCAAGCGCCGGGCGCTCGCTGTTCGCCAAGCTGTTTGCGGGCGACACCGGCCTGGATCTGTATACAAATGCGGTGTCCGACACCTATCAGGATCTTTTTGGCTCAGGCGCCTATGTTGGCAAAGGCATCTATGCCGTCGACGATTTTGAGCGCAGCCTGCACGACCGTGTTCCGGAAAACGCGCTGCTTAGCCATGACTTGTTTGAAGGCAGCCACGGCCGCGCCGGTCTGGTGACCGACATCGTTTTGCTCGAAGACTATCCGCCCAATTACTTGACCTATATGCGCCGGGCGCATCGCTGGATTCGCGGCGATTGGCAGTTGCTGCCCTGGCTGTTTGCGCAAGTGCCGACTGCGCATGGGCGCGGGCCAAACGTGCTCGCGCCCATCGATCGCTGGAAGATGCTTGACAATTTGCGTCGCAGCCTGACAGCCCCCGCGTTGATGGCCTTGTTGCTGGCAGGGTGGTTCTGGCTGCCCGGCTCGTTTCTAACATGGACGCTGATCACCGCACTAACCTTGAGCATGTCAGTGTTCATCAGCGCGGTTAATGCCGGCGCTGCACTGCTGAGCCGGGCGGGCGGCGTCCGGCGCAAGGCGAGCGCGCGCCCAATCTGGATGGATGCCGCGCGGGCATTGCTTGCGCTGACCTTTCTGCCGTATGAGGCATTGCTGTCATTGGACGCGATTGCCACATCGCTGTGGCGCCTGCTGGTTTCACACAAGCGCATGCTGGAATGGACGTCGGCCGCGCACACCATGCGGCTGATCGGCCGCAACGTCAGTTTAGGCGTGACCACCCGGCAAATGACACCCGCGCTGGTGGCGGCGCTGACGGCCACGGCGGCGCTGGCGCTGCTGGCATGGACCAATCCGCTCGAGCTGATCGGCGGACTGCCCATGTTGAGCGCCTGGTTGCTGTCGCCGCTGGTTGCGTATTGGCTGGGCCGGCCCAGCCGCCGCAAATCACTGACATTGAGCGATGCGCAGCGCTGGAAACTGCGCGCATTGGCACGCCAGACGTGGATGTTTTTTGAACACTTTGTCGGGCCGCATGACAACTGGCTGCCGCCCGATCACTTTCAAGAGCAACCCGTCGGCATCATTGCGCATCAGACATCGCCCACCAATATTGGCTTGTACTTACTGTCCGCGCTGGCGGCCCATGACTTTGGCTATATTCGCAGCCACGATCTGGCGCTGCGGTTGCAGGCAACGCTGGACAGCATGAGTCGCCTGGAGCGCCATCGAGGGCATTTCCTGAATTGGTATGACACGCGCACGCTGGCGCCGCTGCCTCCTCCCTATGTGTCGACCGTGGACTCCGGCAATTTAGCCGCATGCCTGATGACGTTGCGCCAAGGCCGTAGGGATGTGCTGAATGCGCCGCTGATGCGCTGGGAACAACTGGCGGGTTTGCAAGACGTGCTGGCCTGGATGGATCAGGTTGTCTCGGGCTCATCGTTTGCTTCTGCGGGCGAAGCGGTGCAGTCTCTGCGGGCGCAACTGGCTGCAATGTTGCAGGAAATTGAGGCATTGCGCGACGAGCCAGGCGCCTGGCTTCCGGCGCTGCGCCGTCTGCGCGCAGCGGGCCGCTCGCGCCTTGGCGAATCTGTAGTCGCTGTGATCAATTCACGCGGGCGGGCGCTGTCTGCCGCCGCCATTGGCGACCTGAGCAACTGCGTTGAGCGTCTTGATTTTCATCTCGACGATTTGCATGACGAGTGGTGCACGCTGTCGCCTGTGACCGCCGCATTGCTCCAGCACCCGTTTCCACCGGCGCTGGACGGCGTCTGGCGCAAGGCCGGTGACGAGCTGCAAGCGGCCATGCCCATGACGACGACGCTGGCGCACTGCCCTCAGGCATGCACGTCGGCACAGCAGGCGCTCGTGCAAGTGCGCGCGCTTGGGATGCAGCTGGCAAGCGCGCTGGAGCGGCGCGCGGCGCTGGCCTGGTGTGATCAGCTCGATGAGGCGCTGGATGTCGCGCTTGCGCACGCGCAGACGATCACCGCCATGCTTCAATCGGCCGTGGCAATGGCCGAGACATTCGCGAATGAAATGGCGTTCGGTTTTCTGTTTGACACGCGCAGGCAAATCTTTCACATCGGCTACACCCCGACCGATGCGGTGCTGGACGCCAACTACTATGACTTGCTGGCGTCCGAAGCGCGAATTACCAGCCTGGTTGCAATTGCCAAGGGCGATGTGCCGGCCAGCCATTGGCTGAACCTGGCGCGACCGCTCACGCTGGTTGATGGCGAACGCGCGCTCTTGTCCTGGAGCGGCACCATGTTTGAATACTTGATGCCCATGCTGCTGGTGCGCAGCTACGAGGGCATGTTTCTCGATCAGTCCTGCCGCGCGGCGGTCGATTGCCAAATTCGCTACGGCAAGCGCAAAGGTGTGCCGTGGGGCATCTCGGAGTCGGGATATTTCGCATTCGATGCGAACCTGAACCATCAATATCGCGCTTTTGGCGTGCCCAGCCTGGGCTTCAAGCGCGGCCTGGCCGATGATCTGGTGGTGGCGCCGTATGCCACTGTGCTGGCGCTGCCCATTCGCCCCTTTGAAGCTCTGCGAAACATCGAGGGACTCGAGGCCTTGCGGGCGCGCGGCCGCTACGGCTTGTTTGAGTCAATCGACTTTACACAAGCGCGCCTGGCGCCTGGCGTGACGCATGAGGTGGTGCAGTCGTACATGGCCCACCACCATGCCATGAGCCTGGTCTCGCTGCTGAACGTTTTGCATGACAACATCATGGTCAGCCGTTTTCATGCCGATCCACGCGTCAAAAGCGTGGAGTTGCTGTTGCAGGAGCGCATTCCACAGCAAGCGCCCGCCGATTTTCCGAACTCAGACGAAACCGCGCCGAAAACCCTGACTTTGGCGCCCGTCGTCGTCACGCCGTGGAGCGTGCCAGTCGATACCCCTCACCCGCACGCACATGTGCTGTCGAATGGCCGCTTTACGACCATGATCACAAATGCCGGCACCGGTTACAGCCAGTGCGGCGGTGTTGCATTGACGCGCTGGCAGGCTGACCCCACGCTGGACAACACCGGCGTCTTTGTCTACTTGCATGACCAGGAGCGCGATGCCACCTGGTCGCTTACGGCGCAACCTGCGCCGGGAATGGCGCGCGAGCAAAGCGTGAGCTTCCAGACGCACCAGGCGGAATTTCATTGCACGGCGCACGAGATTCACGCCACTATGCGCGTCGCGGTGGCCCCCGATGATGACGTTGAAGTGCGCCTTGTCACCATCGCCAACCACTCGAACGTGCGCCGCCGCCTGCGGGTGTGCAGCTATGGCGAAGTGTTGCTCGGGTCCCGCGAAGCGGATCAGCGCCATCCCGCGTTTAGCAAGCTGTTTGTCCAAAGCGAATATGTTCCGGGTGCCTCGGCACTTGTGTTTCGCCGCCGACCGCGCGCGGCGACGGAGCCCGCGTTGTATCTATCCCACAGCCTGACGCTTGGACCGGATGCGGCGGCGCACGCCACGCAGGGCGCTTGCGAGAGCGACCGGGCGCGCTTCATCGGCCGCGGCCGTAACATGCGCAGCCCGGCAGCCTTGAGCAACGCTGCCGGTCTGAGCGGCAGCACCGGGCCGTTGTTGGACCCTGTCATGGCGTTGAGCCAAGACATCGTGCTGGAACCATCAGCGCATGTGCAGCTTGCCTGGGTGACATCGAGCGCGTCAACGCGAGACGATGTTCTGTCGCTGGCGGTGCGATTCCAGAACTGGCGCGAGATCGATGCGGTGTTTGACGCAGCGCGCCACAAAAGCGAAGCCGATGTGCGAGCCTCGCGCCTGTCCACAACCGATCTGAGCGCGATGGAGCAAGTGTTGTCCGCTCTGCTGTATCCGAGCCCGGCATTGCGTGCCGCGCCGGATGTACTGGCCAGCAACAGTCTGAGTCAAACTGGGTTGTACGCGTTCGGGCTTTCCGGCGATCTGCCTATTTTGCTGCTGCGCGTGCGCGAACAGCACGCGCCCGTTTTGCGCGCCGCGTTGCGCGCCCACGCCTATTGGCGCAACCGGCAAGTTTCAGTCAACCTGGTGTTGCTCAACGAACAGGACAGCGGCTACGAGCAGACGCTGGATCAATACCTGCATCGGCTTTTGGCGCGCAGCGGCAATGCGGTCTGGCTGAATCGGCGCGACGGCATCTTTGTGATTCGGGCCAGCCAGCTGACGGAACAGCAGCGCAGTTTGCTGCTTTCCAGCGCGCGAGTGATCCTCGACAACAGCCTCGATACGCTGGCTGAGCAAACCCTGGCGCTGCAGCAGCCCAGCACGCCTTTGCCACGGTTGGTCGCCGATGCCGCAAACTCGGAGGAGCATACGCAGCCGGTTGACCGACCGCGCGATCTGCGCTTTGACAACGGTTTGGGCGGCTTCAGCGCGGATGGGTGTGAGTATGTGATTTATCTTGAACCGGGACAAAACACACCCGTGCCTTGGACCAACGTCATCGCCAACCCGGAGTTTGGCTGTCTGACCTCGGAAGCGGGTTTGGGCTCAACGTGGGCGGGCAACAGCGGCGAAAATCGCCTGACCCCGTGGCGCAACGATCCAGTGTTGAACGCAGCCGGCGAGGCGATCTATCTGCGCGACGAAGAAACAGCCGATGTGTGGTCGCCAACGCCGGCGCCTGCGCCGGCGTTGGCGCCCTATCTGATCCGCCACGGTGCTGGCTACACGCAGTTTGAACACGCAAGCCATGGCCTGCTGCAAGCGTTGCGCGTGTATGTCGCGCCGGATGCGCCTGTCAAACTGATGCGGTTGCGGCTGACCAACACACTGGCGCGTCGCCGCCGCATCACCGTGACCTACTATGCCGAATGGGTTTTGGGCACAACTCCCGAAAACACCAGGCCATTTGTGGTGCCAGACTATGACGGGGAGACGCAATCGATCCTGGCGCGCAATGCGCATAGCGGCGAGTTTGGTTCGCAGGTGGCATTTGTTGCGTCGAACAAGCCTGTGCATGGCCTGACCACCAGCCGCGCAGAGTTTTTGGGCCGCATGGGCAGCCTGAGCCAGCCCGATGCGCTGACGCGTGTGGGATTGTCAGGATCACTGCGCGCTGGCGGCGATCCTTGCGCCGCATTGCAGGTGCATGTGGATCTGGAAGCAGGCGCCGTTGAGGAACTTCACTTCGTGCTGGGCGAGGCCGCCGATCGCGCAAGCGCTCTGTCTCTCGCTGCGCGGTATCGCCAGCCCGAGCAGGCGCAGGCGGCCTGGCTGAGTCTGGGCGCGCATTGGGACGCAGTGCTTGGGACTATTGCGGTCGAGACGCCCGAGCCCGCCATGAACTTGATGCTCAACCGTTGGCTGCTGTATCAGGCGATCGCATGCCGGCTCTGGGGTCGCACGGCGCTGTATCAGTCCAGCGGCGCGTTCGGCTTTCGCGATCAGCTGCAAGATGCGTTGGCGCTGCTGCATGCGGCGCCAAAAGATGCGCGGCAGGTGATCCTCAACGCTGCGCGCCATCAGTTTACCGAAGGCGATGTGCTGCACTGGTGGCATCCGCCCTTCGGACGCGGTGTGCGCACCCATTGTTCGGACGACTTGCTATGGCTGCCGTATGTCACAGCCGAATACATCGCCGTCACCGGCGATCGCGATATCCTGTCCGAGACGTTGTCATTTTTGAGCGCCGAACCGCTGGCTCTCGGCGATGAGGATCGCTATGCCCAGTTTCCCGAGACGGCGGAAACGGCCACACTCTATGAACATTGCGCGCGCGCGCTGCGCAAAGGCCTGACGGCGGGCGCGCATGGCTTGCCGCTGATCGGGAGCGGCGACTGGAACGACGGCATGAACCGTGTCGGCATCGAAGGGCGCGGCGAAAGCGTATGGCTGGGATGGTTTCTGAACGACACGCTCAAGCGTTTTGCCGATGTTGCCGCGCTGTGCGGCGATGCGGCGCAGGCGGGCGACTATCGCGCACAGGCGGCGCGCATCGCCGGCGCGCTGGAAGCGGAAGCCTGGGACGGCGCGTGGTATCGCCGCGCCTACTACGACGATGGCGC
Source organism: Chloroflexota bacterium (assembly GCA_031368515.1). GTDB lineage: Bacteria > Chloroflexota > Anaerolineae > J036 > Brachytrichaceae > CANJQH01. The sequence continues at coordinate 5,734 of JANMNW010000535.1, read as the reverse complement.
AACGCTGGGGTCCGCTTCGGATGCCGAATGCCAGATCGACTCAATCGCGCAGTCATGGGCGGTGCTTTCAGGCGCTGCGCAACCCGAACGCGCCCGGCAGGCGATGAATGCGGTGTATGAGCGGCTGGTCCTGCCCGACGCGCAGGCGATATTGCTGTTTGCGCCGCCGTTCGACGCCACGCCGCGCGATCCTGGTTATATCAAAGGCTATCCGCCAGGCATTCGTGAAAACGGCGGCCAGTATACGCACGCGGCGGTGTGGGCGGCTTGGGCATTTGCCGACCTGGGCGACCATGACCGCGCGGCGTCGCTGTTCGCGCTTCTGAATCCGATCGGGCATGGCGACAGCGCCGAAAAAGTCGGGCGATACAAGGTCGAGCCATATGTGATTGCCGCCGATGTGTATGGCCATACGCCGCATGTGGGACGCGGCGGCTGGACTTGGTACACCGGCTCGGCCGGATGGATGTATCGGCTTGGCATTGAAGGCATATTGGGGCTGCGCAAATGTGGCAACCGCTTGCACATTTGCCCGCGCTTGCCAGGGCACTGGCCCGGCTTTCGCGCGGCTTACCGAGTTGACGCCGGCGAAAACACGAGCGTGTATCGGATCAACGTCATACGCGATGCCCAACTTGCGCCTGGCGCCACGCAGATGTGGCTGGACGGCTGTGAGATGGGGGATGGCTATTTTGACCTGCTTGCCGATGGCCACGACCATGCGGTTGTTGTCGCGACGCCCTAGAACACAGCGTCAATGCGCGACCGCTTCCCCTTCCGGCTCCGCCTGCCCGACGCAGTCGATGCGTAAGTGACAACGGACAACACGGCTGGGCCGGATCGACCGCAGAGATGTGGTAGCTTACGGGTAATCTATGTCTGAACGCGTCGATCGCATTGCGTTGGTCAACCCTGAAGGCGGCCTCGAAATAGCCACCCGGGATGGCAGCGAACGCCAGTTGCTGGCGCAGGGCGATCGTTTTTTTCACTTTCCTGCCTGGTCGCCGCATGCCGATCGGGTGGCTGCCATCGGTGGAAATCGCGATCGCGCCGGCGTGTTCATTTTTGACCCCGCGTTGGACACCGCAGTGGAACCCGCCGCCGAGCATACCGCTTACGAAAGCGGACGCAACGCCCCGATTTATCTGTACTGGTCGCCCAGCGGCGAGCACATCAGCTTTATCGCCACGCGCGCCGATGAGCAAAGCATGGGCCTGCACGTGGCCAATGCCAACCGCGCCGTCATGCAATCGGGCAAGCGCTCGCATCTGGTCGCCACCGGCCGGCCGTGCTTTTGGGATTGGACGCCCGATGGCAAAAAACTTCTGGTGCATGTGGGCGGCTGGGACGGCGAACGCGGCGCGAAGCTGGAGCTGGTCGATCCGTTTGCGCCGGCTGGCATGACCAAAACCAAGGTTGCGCGGCCGGGCCTGTTTCAATCGCCCGGCATCGCCGTCAGCGGCCTCTACCGCGCCTTTGGCCATGTGTCGCGCAAAAACGAGCTGCAGCTGATCGTCGATCGCATGGGCGATGAGGAAAAGTCATCGCGCATTGCACTGCGTCATGAGGGCGTGGCCGCCATGAGCTGGAGCCCGACAAGCGATCAGCTGGCCTATATCAGCCCGCCCGAGCAAGTCCGCACCTATTACGGCCCGTTGCGCTTGCTGGACATCGTCTCAAGCGATGTTCGCGTGCTGAGCGACGAGATCGTGCTGGCCTTTTTCTGGTCGCCCGATGGCAAGCGCATTGCCTATTTCACCGTGGCGCAGGTGTCGGAAACGGTGCGCCACATGATGCCTGACCCGAGCACGATTGCGCGCGATGGCGGCGCGCAGCCTGAAATGATGTCGGCCGACGACGACGACTCGGAGGAATTCGACGAGGATGACAAAGAGGACGAGTCCGAGTTGTGGTTGAACATGTGGGTGGTCGATGTGGAAACCGGCAGCGACAGGCTGGTCGCCACCTTCGAACCCATCGACGTGTTTGTCAACCAGTTTTTGCCGTTCTTTGATCAATACGCCAAGAGCCATCGGATTTGGTCGCCGGACAGCGACGCGCTGGTGCTGCCGATGATGCGCCCGGATGGCATGGGCGGCAAGGCCGCGCACATCTGCGTGGTGCCTGCCACGCCTGAAGATGGCCGGCCCTTTAGAATCGCAGACGGGTTGATGGCGTTTTGGAGCCCGCGGTGAATGGAATGGCTGCTGTTTGCGCTGCGCCTGCTCATGGCCGCCGCGCTGCTCGCCTTTATCACCGCCATTGCGCGAGAGGTCTGGCGCGATCGCGTTGCGCCGGTGTCCGGCGCGCCGCTTGCGCCGTTGTCGATTGCCCGGCTTGATGCGCCCGACCGGCGTTACGCCATCGCTGCCGGGCAAGCCTGGATCGGCCGCGACCCCAATTGCCTGATTCATCTCGACGACGAGTTTGTCTCGCAGCGCCACGCCCGCGTGTTTTGGGAGGCTGCGGAAGCCGCCTGGATGCTCGAGGACGCCGGCAGCCGCAACGGCACGCTGGTCAATGGCGTTCGCATCACGCGCGCGCGTTTGCGCCCGCAGGATGTGGTCAAAACCGGCGGCGTTGAAATGCGCGTCGTGTAGTCGCGCCGCTATTTTGTCAGCGTGACCTTGCTGATCGTGCGCGGCTTGTCCGGGTCGAGCTTTCGCGCATACGCCAGATGATAGGCCAGCAATTGTCCGGGCACGATGGCGGCGATCGGGCTGAGCCACTCCGGCAAACCGTCTGGCAGCGGCACGAAATGTTCGCCCGGCTGCGGGCCGTTTGCCGTGTCGCCCAGCACGATCGAGATCGCGCGCCGTTCAAGCAGCGATGCGCGCATTTGGGTCAGTTCATCGCGCGTGGTTGTTCCCGCCGCGATGGTGATGACTGGAAAGTCAGGTTCGACCATGGCGATCGGCCCGTGTTTGAAATCAGCGGTGGAGTACGGCTCGGCCAGCAGGTGCGTCAGCTCTTTGATTTTGAGCGCCACTTCAAACGCGGTGGCGTAGTTGAAACCGCGGCCGAGAGTCACACAGCGGCTGGCCGGCGCCAGCGCCTGCGCAGCCGCGCGCGCCGCCGATTCAGCATCCAGCGAGCGCGCGATCGCCTCCGGCAATTTCAACAGATCGCTTATCGCAGCGGCGTCGTTGCCCAGCTGCGCCGATAGCAGCGCCAGCGCAGCCAGTTCGGCGGTGTAGGTCTTGGTGGCGGCCACGCTGCGCTCCACACCCGCGCCCAGCGCAATCACACCGTCGGCCGCGCGCGCCAGAGGCGATTGCGGGTCGTTGGTGATGGCCACCGTTGGCGCGCCTTGCCGCCCTGCTTCGATCAGCACCTGCACGATGTCGGGCGATTGGCCCGATTGCGAGATGCCGATTACGACCGCGCCATCCAGCTTTGGTGCGCGGTCATACAGGCCATAGAGCGAGGGCGTGGCCAATGCCACGGTCAGCCGGTTGAGCGCGCCAAAAATGTACTGCGCATAGCGCGCCGCGTTGTCCGAGGTGCCGCGCGCGGCGATCACGGCAAAACGCGGCTGCGCCGCGGCAATGCGTTCGGCGATGCGCGCCACGCTTTGACCTTGCTCGCTCAGTAATTGCCGGATCACGCCGGGTTGTTCGGCAATTTCGTCATGCAACACGGATGTCATGCGAGCCTCCTGTAAACGATGCAGCCTTGCGCGACGGTCATCGTCACGGTCAGGTTGTCGTCAAGCGCCACCAGATCGGCGTCCAGCCCCACGGCAATGCGCCCTGTGCGATCGCCGATGCCGATCGAACGCGCGGCGTTGCGGCTGGTGACCGGCCAGGCTTCGGCCAGGGTCAGCGCCGTAGCGTCGAGAAATCGGCGCAGGGCGGTGTCCATGTCAAGCACGCTGCCGGCCAGGGTTCCATCGGGCAAATGGGCGGAGCCGTCGCGCACGCTGATGGTGCGCATGTCGAGCGCATACTCGCCTTCTGGCATGCCGGCGGCGCGGATCGCATCGGTGATGAGGATGATGTGACCGGCGCCTTTGGCTGCCAGCAGCAGCCGCATCGCGGCGGGATGAACATGAACGCAGTCGGCGATCAGTTCGCAATCGATGTCGGGCAGGGTGAGCACTGCGCCCAATGTTCCGGGTTCGCGGTGATGCAAACCGCGCATGGCGTTGAAGGTGTGGGTGCTGCGCGACAGCCCGCGATGTGCAGCTTCTGCGACCTGCTCATAGGTGGCGTCCGTGTGGGCGGCGGATACGGCGATGCCGCGCCGCGCGCACTCGTCAATCAGCCAGGCGTTTTCGGCAAACTCTGGCGCCAGCGAGTCGATGCGAATCGCGCCGCTGTCCAGAAACGCCAGCGCTTCTTCGCGGCCGGCGCGGCGGATGACGCTGGCATCCTGCGCACCGCAATGCTCGGCGTTGAGATAAGGCCCTTCCAGATGCGCACCCAGAATGCCCGCGCCCTGGTCGATCGGGCCTATGGCGGCGGCTATGCGCGCTAGCGCGCTTTGAGTGGCTTCGCGCGAGGCCGACCAGGTGGTCGGCAAAAGAGATGTTACGCCGTGCCGGGCGCAATGGCGCGCCAATTTGGGCAGCGCTGCCGGATCGGGATCCATTACATCGGCGCCATCGCCGCCGTGCACATGAGTGTCGATGAATCCGGGCAACAGCCGCCCGCCTTGCAGATCGATGCGCTGTGCGTCGGGGAGTGTGCTGGCTGGTTCTCCGGCGCCAAAGTCCGCAATCACGCCGCCGCGCGCCAGCAGCCAGCCACTGGCGATGTCGCCGGCATCGTGGTAAATGTGAGCGTGGGTGAATAGCAGAGGCTGGGTTGACGTGACCATTCTGGTATAGACCAGTATACTGCCAGATTAGGAAGCACTACGGCTATGACCACTGATTGCGTTCTGGGAATTGATTTGGGCGGCACCAAGATCGCGTGCGGCGCCGTTGACTTGAGCGGACGCGTGACGCATGTGCGCACCGCGCCCACTCCGGCGCACGAGGGCGCGGACGCCATTCTGCGGGTGATGCATACGCTGGGCGCAGCGGTGCGCGCCGAAGCCGAAGGGCAGGGCGCGTGCGTGCGCGCAGCCGGGGTGGGCGCGGCTGGCGTGATTGATTACGCGCACGGCCGGGTGCGTTACGCATCGCCCACCATATCCGGCTGGACCGGCGCCGAGATCGCGCGGACGTTGCGAGCGGCATTCGATCTGCCCGTGGCTGTCGACAACGACGCCAATGTATGGGCGCTGGGCGAGCAGCGTTTTGGCGCGGGCCGCCCGTTCCAGCATGCGCTGTATATCGCAGTCGGCACCGGCGTGGGAGGCGCATTGGTCATGAACGGGCAACTGTGGCGCGGCCATAGCTACAGCGCCGGCGAGGTCGGCACTTTGCTCACGGAGGACTCGGTCGCCGCCCGCGGCCGCGGCGTGCTGGATGGGCGGCTGGAGTCGTATGCCAGCGGACCGGCGATAGCCGCCGACTATTGCGCGCGCGCCGGGAAGCACGACCTCGATTTGCGCACAGTGGCCACGCTCGCCGCCGCCGGTGATCCGCTTGCCGTGGCCGCCATCACCGCCGGAGCCCAAGTGTTGGGCCGCGTGCTGTGCGGCCTGCTCAATACCCTCGATCCCGAAGCGCTGATCGTCGGCGGCGGCGTGGCCGGGCTGGGCGCGTTGTGGTGGGACCCGCTGCTTTCGGTGTTGCGCGCCAATCCGATGCCCGGGCCCGCGCACATCGATATTCGCGCCGCGG
>JANMNW010000505.1:0-4335 GCA_031368515.1 Chloroflexota bacterium | reverse complement strand
GATTCGGATCGGCGCGGAACTCGGGCGAGTAAGGGTCAAAAGTTTCAATTGCACTCACAGTTCTCCTGACAAGCGCACTGAGCATACTTGACGGTGATCTCGACGCGGCGATGCACACGCCAAGCCTCACTCAAGGATGATCTCGACACGCTCGCCTTCATCGCCGACCATGTCAACGATCTTGCCGGTGGCTCCGCTGTGAATCGCATGCCAGATGTCATTGACGTTGATGCGCTCGCGCTCCTCAGGTGGAATAAAGCGGTCGGCAACCTTGACCAGCACGCCAACCAGGCCGATGGGCAGCGTGAGATTGACATTTGTGCCTCGCTTGCCCGGCCTGGCGTCGGCAACGCGTATGCGAACGTTGCGCGCCCGCGTGCTGGCCGGAACAAATCCTGCCGCGTCGCCTGCCACGCCGCTCGCCGCCGCGGCCTTGCGCGGACTGGCGCTTTCGGTCAGCAATGTGAGGAGCTTGGCCGCCTCTTCTGGCGAGAGCTTGCCCTCCTCCACCATCTTCAACAATCGCATGCGTTCTTCTGAAGTTGCCATGTGTATCACTTCCTTTTCGCAGCCAGCGTGTTCTTTCCGCGGCTGCTGATGATTTACCGAGCGAGTTCCGTTGCGAGCTTGATCGCTGACGAACGGTCACGCGCTTCATGCTCAATGCCCCGAATTTCGGGCGAAAGCAAGGCCAAACCCGCCAGCGCCACGCAGATTGCACCGCCCAGCACGAACCAGAAGCGCACGCCCAACGCATCAGCAACCGGGCCAGCCACCAGCAGACTGATCGGGGTAACTGCCATGCTCATGCTTAGCAGCAAGCCATTCACGCGACCCTGCATTTCAGGCGGCACGGCCGATTGAACGATGGCCATAAACGGGCCGTTGGCAATGGGATTGGAAGCGCCCGAGATAAACAGCCCTGCCACTCCCAGTGACACCGCCCAAGCTGGCGCAAATCCGCCCAGCACAAACCCCAAGCCAATCCCGGTTAGCCCGCACATGGCTGTAATGATCTTGCTCTTAAATCCGCCCCAAACGCTTAGCAGGATGCCGCCGGCAATCATTCCGGCGCCCCACGCGGCTTCGAAGACTGCCAGTTCGCGTACTGCGCCGCCGAAGTGGCGCGTGACCAAGATTGGGATCAGTGAGCCGCCTGGCGTCAGCACAAAGTTAATAATCAGGCTCAGCAGCATCGTCAGCGTCAGTGCGCGCCAGTTCCATACGAATCGCAAGCCTGCGCGCATGTCGCCAAACATCGACGGCGGCGCATCGGCGGCGCTCGCTTCGGCTTTAACCGGATTGGGCACCGCCACAAACAGCAGGGGCACAATGGCCAGCGCCGCCGTGACCACATCGATGAGCATGACGCCATGCATCGGCAGCAGGCTCACGACCAGCGCGCCCATACCCGGCGCGACGATGCTCGACGCGCCTTGCAGCGTCTGGTTCATCCCGGCCACCCGGCTCAGCTGCGCATTTGGCACCATCAACGTGGTTGACGCCTGCATGGCTGGAAAGTGGAACGCGGACGCGGCGGAACGCAGCGCCATCACGACATAGACGTGCCAGGGCTGCAACAGGTTTTGAAAAAAAAGCCAGGCCAGCACTGCGGTGGTCGAAGCCACAAACGCGTCAGCGGCGATCATGATCACGCGGCGGTTGCCGCGGTCGACCACAGTCCCGGCGACCAGCCCCAGCAGCACCTGCGGGAGCATGCCGGCCAGCGATGCTGTTGCCAAAACAGTGGCCGAACCCGTGGTTAGCGTCAGCCACCAGATCAGCGCAAACTGGACCAGCGAGCTTCCGAAAAGCGAGAAGGCCTGGCCGGTCCAGATGAAGAAGAATCGCGGCTTCCAGTCGTTGTTCATATGGCAGCCCGATTCACGGGGGCGTGATGAGCCCGTTGCCGATTGATCAACCGCACAATGCGCACAAAGAGAATCGCAGTGGCGAGCAGTCCGCTGGGCCTGTAAGGCTTCTGGGCCTGGACTGCTTCCAGTGCCATCCGCTCGCGCCGCGCTTCTGCGATGCGGTCACGATGACGCAGTTCCGCCTGCATGCTCATGGTGGCAAAGTCGTTCATGGTTTCACCTCAATTAGCGGTCGCGCCCGGCGGGTGCGCCCGCGCTCACAGTGTGCGAGACCTTTCCAAGGTCTGCATCGATGCGGGCTTTTGCGCTCGCGCGCTTAGCTGAAACAGCAGACCATCGATCTCTTCGGCCGCGCCCGCCAGCGTGCCGCTGCGTGTTTGCCCGCGCTCGTCGACAAACACAATTCGTGCTGCGGGCCGCGCGCCCAGGGGCGTCGCCACGTGCGTGCGCGCGGCCCGCTGCAATTGCCGCAAGTGCACCGCCCAGCCCAGATGACGGCCGGCTGGCTCCAGCCGCAGCTCGTGCTGCGTTTTGACCACCGACACCGGCACGGCGCGCACGCGCATATTGCGCTGCGCCGAGCCCAGTGCGCCGGACCACAGCAGCGGCCCGACGGCGACCGGCGATGCCGCATTGCCCACGCTGCTCACCGAAGGCGCATAATCGACACGGCCCAGCGCCCAAACAATGAGCCACCAGACCAGCACGGCTGCGGCCAGCACGATGCCCAGCCGGGCGGCCTGGTTTTGCAGCGGAATGTTCGGCGGGTTGCCCCGCGCCAGATACATGCCGGGAAAGCCGCCGGCTGTTTCGATGCGGCCAATCAGCTCTACGGTCGCGCCATCGGACGCGACGTTGGGCAGATCCTGATCCAGAACAAACAGCGGATCGGGGCGCTTCTCAACATACAGCGGCACATAGCGGCTGCCCTGCACGGCGGTTTGACCGAGCGACGACTCGCTGCTGGCTGCTTGCGAAGGCACCAGTTTGCCGGACACACGAACGTATTTGCCCACCAGCGCGACCATGCTGGTCTCACCGCGCAAGTCATACACACGCGTGTCGACAAAATCTTCGGGGCGCGCCAGCGAAATCAGGCCGATCGCAAAGATCAGCGTGAGCACTGGCAGCCCGCGCCCCACCCGGCTGGACTGCGCTGCAAATACCACACGCGCCAACGAGTCCAACATCGCGCTCATGCGCCTCCTTCCAACGCAGCCAGTAGCTGCTCTGCCTGCGCGACTGTTATTTTCTTTTCAGCCAGCATGCGCAAAATCACCATGCGTTCTTCCTCGGTCACAACCGGTTTTGCGTCGAAGCGAATTGCTTGCGGCGCAGACGCGGTCATGGACTTCGATGGAGCCGGCTGTGCCGCCGCTGACGCGCCCGAGTCTTCGTCGGTCATGTTGATTTCAAAATGCGCGCCGAGCCTGTCACGAATCATCTGTTCGATATTGGGCATCGGCGGCATTGGCGGCATCGGCGGGATTGGAGGAATAGGCGGGATCGGAATATTCATCCGAAACGAGGGCAGCTTGATCTTGAATGCGCCCATCTTGCGGCCGCCCTGTTTGACATGCCGGCGCATGTCGACCGACTCCGCTCCGCTAAGCGACACATCGCCACCTGCCTGGATGCGCACCGACGCACCTCCCGCGCCCGCACGAAGCTCTTGCATGCCTTCCGAATCGAGTATGACGATGTCGGCATTGGCGTCCGAACTCAGCTCGCAGGCAACATCGCCGCCCGCGGTAATCGCATACTCCTCACCCGCGCGCGGAGCAATCGCAAACGCTGCGTCTCCGCCCACCCTGAGATGAAGCCCGCCGGTCATGGATGTGCCAGAGGCTTGCAGGTCGCCGCCAACGGAATGGCAAGCAAAGCGCTGCACCGATCCGCGAATCGAAAACGTGCCTCCGACGTTGTGCACTTCCAGCGAGCTCGCGTCATCGATTGAAAAATCACCGCCGACGTTATTCACCTTGACAGCATGGAATGACCCGCGTAGCTGCGCATCCCCGCCCGCATTGACGCAATGAATGGATTCCGCCGCGCCCCGCACGTTGAAATCGCCGCCGGCGTTGTCCAGCCGCGCCGCGCCGCCGATGTTGCGCAAAGACACATCACCGCCCACATTGGCGAAATGAACTGAAGTGACGTGACCCTCGACTCGCACATCGCCATCAACCGAGTTCAGCGCGACAGTGCCCTGGGCGGCCTGCACCGTGACATCACCATGCACGTTTTTCGCTGTGAGCTGCCCCACCCGGCCTTCAACCTCAAGATCGCCCATCACCTCGCCGATGACGGCTTGATCCACCTCGCCGATTTTTAGATCACCGTCGATGCGCACTACGTTCACCGGCGCGACGAGCGAGCGCACAACCGCATCGCCATAGACCCGCAGGCGTGTTACCGGCAGGCTGGAGGGAATCGTCACATGGCAATCGTCCCGCGATTC
>JANMNW010000490.1:0-3648 GCA_031368515.1 Chloroflexota bacterium | reverse complement strand
TGCGTGTGCGTCGCCGCGTCGAGATCAACGTCGAGTATGCTCAGTGCGCTTGTCCGGAGAACTGTGAGCGCAATTGAAACTTTTGACCCTTATTCGCCCGAGTTCCGCGCCGATCCGTATCCGTTTTATCGCGCGATGCTTGAGAGCGATGTAGTGAATGTTCCCTCCGGAAGCGGCTACGTCGCGCGGTATGTCGCGCGGCACGAGCATGTGGGCGCGTTGCTGCGTGATCCGCGCATGATTCGCGGAAACAGCAACGCATGGACGCCGCCGCCGGCCATGGCCGATTACTTCGTCATGACCAGCCGCTGGATGCTCTTTCGCGATCCGCCCAACCACACCCGCTTGCGCGGTCTGGTCAACCGGGCATTTACGCCGCAGGCTGTGGCGCGCCTGCGCGAACGCACGCGCGCGCTGGCGCATCGGCTAATTGACGCCATCGACGCGCGTAGCGACTTCGATCTCATCGCCAGCTATGCGTTTGAGCTGCCGGTTCAGGTGATTGCGGAAATGCTGGGCGTGCCGAATAAAGACCGGGCGCTCTTTCGCGATTGGTCGCAAGCGCTGGCGGCGGCGATCGACTTCACCAATTCGGACGAGCCTGTGCTGCGCGCGAATCGCGCCACGGTGGCGCTGCGGGCCTATTTTGAGCGGCTGATTGCGCAGAAAACCGCCGCGCCGGATGACGATATTCTGAGCGCGATGGTGCAAGCCGAGCTTGACGGCGGGCGGCTGACCCTTGATGAGGTGATCGCCACGTGCGGCTTGTTGCTGTTTGCCGGGCATGAAACCACAGTCAACCTGATCGGCAACGGCACGCTGGCGTTGTTGCGCAACCCGGAGCAGCTTCAGCGGCTGCGCGCGCAGCCGGAACTGCTGCCCAACGCGGTCGAGGAGATTCTGCGCTATGACAGCCCGGTGCAGGCCACCACGCGCATAACTTCCGAAGTCATAAAGCTCGGCGGCGAGCTGTTGTCGGCCGGCCAAGAAGTGACACTGGTGATTGGCGCGGCCAATCGAGATCCACGCGTGTTTGAACAGCCTGACGCGTTTGATGTCACGCGTCAAAATATCCGGCACTTGTCCTTTGGCGGCGGCATTCACTATTGTGTGGGGGCGCCACTGGCGCGCATGGAGGGCGAGGTTGGGCTGGCTGCGCTGTTTGAACGCATGCCGGCCTTGCGTTTGACTGAAACGGCGCCGGCGTGGCACGGCGTGATGGTGTTTCGCGGCCTTAGGCAGCTACTGGTGCGCGCATAAGGTGCTAACATGCTCGGCATGGCGATTGTGCTTGAGCAATATGTGGACGGTTTTCGCCGCAATGTGTCGGTGATTAGCGGGCTGTGCGCCGGGGTCGCGGTAGAGCAGGCGCACTGGCGCCCGGCGGCTGAAGCTTGGTCAATCACCGAAGTGATCTGTCATCTGCGCGACGAAGAGCGCGAAGATTTTCGCACTCGGCTCGATTTCTGCCTGCACCGTCCCGAAGCCGATTGGCCGCCGATTGATCCCGCAGGCTGGGTGAGCACGCGCGCCTATAACGAACAACTTTTGCCGCAGGCGCTGAACGAGTGGTTGTCGGAGCGCGAGGAGTCGATCGCCTGGCTGCGCAGTTTGAAAGTACCCAATTGGGAATCGACCCATAGCAATCCGCTCGGGTCAATGCGCGCGGGCGATGTGCTGACTGCCTGGCTGGCGCATGACCATTTGCATATTCGGCAACTCAATGAGTTGCGGTATCAGTGGCTTACGCGCGCGGCGAAGCCATTTCTGGCCAGCTATGCAGGGGATTGGTAAGGTGATGGTCGTATGATGGAATCATGTATTTTGGATCGTTTGCATCGCACATGGGGCGAACTTTGCTCAAGGGCGCGTTGATGGGCGGGCTGGGTGGCAGCGTGCTGGCCATGGCCTATTTGTCGGTCAATCGCACGCTGGGTTTTGTGTTTCGGCCCGGGGGCGAAGTCGACATTGCCAGCGGCATCGTCGGTTTTCCGGTTATGTTCTTCGACACCACCCTGTTTAGCTTCGTCGACGGCTTGCTGTTGATGTTTCTTCTGATTGGCGTTGGCACGGGCGTGGCTGCGGCGCTGGTGGCAGTGTTGCTGGGCCGCTGGCTAAAGGAAATCCCGGTGGCGGCGCTGTGCGCGGGCGTGGCGTTGGTGATTGCCGCTGTGTATTTGTCGGTGAGCGGTGGCCCGGACATAAACACCCAGCTGCAGCCGATCAAGCCGGTGTATTGGCTGCCGATTGCGCTGTATGGGCTTCTGGCTTTTTGGCTGGGGTGGCGACTGCGTCGCGGCAGCACCGCTTAGCGATTTGCGCCTGACTGTGGCTGACGGTGCCGGTCGACTGCGGCGTTCGAAGCTTAGAAATTCCTTACCTGTCAGGTAAGGAATTTCTAAGCTGGCTGCGCCAGTGCCCGGCGCAATAGATCATGCGGCAGGGCGTAAATCGTGCGGCTCATCAAGCCGGTCATCGTTTCGGCAGCCAGCATGGAATTCACAATCGCCTCTTCCACAGCGTCGGCCGTTGCCTCAATCAGCTCGTTCATCTGACGGTTGGCCAGCATGCGCAGTTGGCGCACTTGGCGGTCGTATTCCGACACGTGGTTGCCGGTTGAAAAAGCCAGAAACAAGTCGCCACTGCCGTTGTAGCCCACGCCGCCGCTGCGTGCCAGCCCCACAGTCGCGCGCTGCGCCAGCCGCTCGCACTGCATGGGCAACAGCGGCGCATCGGTGGCGACGATGATGATGATCGAGCTGCCGGTGTTGGGCGGATCATCGTCGCGCAGGCCGGGCACCACGGAATTTGGAATCTTCAAGCCCACCGGCACGCCGTTGACGCGCAGCCCGTGACGCGCGCCGTGATTGCTTTGCACCAGCGCGCCCAGCGTAAACGCCTCGTCTCCGATCGGCACCTGCCGCGACGATGTGCCGATCCCGCCTTTGAACTCGTGGCAGATCATGCCCGTGCCGCCGCCGACATTGCCTTCCGCCACCGGCCCCGAGCGCGCGCCGTCCAGCGCATCAAACACGTGCTGCTGCGTCAGGGGATGGGCGTTGGCGTCGCTGAGATGGCCGTCCCACGTTTCCGCGCACACCGGCAGCGCGCCGATATAGCTTTGCGCGCGGTTGGCGCTGGCGCCATATTTCACCAGCGCTTCGTGCGCCAGCCCGACCTGATGGGTATTGGTGATCGCAATCGGCGAGCACAGCATCCCGCTCTCTTTGAGCCAGTGAATGCCGGTCATCTCGCCGCAGCCATTGAACGAATGAAATCCCGCAAAACAATTGTCTTTCCAAATCTCCCCGTCGCGCGGCACGATGACAGTGATGCCCGTCCGGGAGATGCAGGGGGAGTCGTGAATCACCGTGCTATGGCCGACACGAATGCCGTGAACATCGGTGATCGCGTTAAACGGGCCAGGCTGATAGGGACCAATATGAACATTGAAATCGCGCAGGCGGGAGATTGACATGCGGCAAAGTATCTCGTATTCGGCCACCTACCACGGTTTTCGGCCACGACCACGTGCCACGGCCACGGTCACGGCGATCACGGCAAACCAACTACCCGCAGCCGCATCGGTGGTTGCAGCTATGTCTCAATGAGCTGCCGCAAGCCGGCTGACGGTGCACCGGCTCGTGG
>JANMNW010000486.1:0-5632 GCA_031368515.1 Chloroflexota bacterium | reverse complement strand
GCACGAGCGACTGCGCGCCACGAGGCGACGAACCGAACCGGTCGCTGTGATCGAAGACACCGCGCAGCAGCTCAAGCTGGCGGTGGCCTCGCCGTTTGTGCGGCCCAGCCTGGCTCTGGTCGATCCGATGCTGACGGTGTCGTGTCCGCCCAAAGTTACCGCGGAAAGTGGTATGGATGCGCTGGCCCATGCGGTTGAAACAATGACGGTGATCGGATTTCAGGCATTTGAGCCGCCGCCGGGGTTGCGCCCGCAATTTGGCGGCCGCTTCGATCTCACCGATGCGCTGGCCGAACGCGCCATCAAACTTACTGGCACGCATCTGCGCGAGGCGGTATATCAGCCCAAAAACGCGCGGGCGCGCGAAGGCATGCATCTGGCGGCGCTGCTGGCCGGCATGGCGTTTTCCAACGCCGGGCTGAGCGCCGTCCACGCGCTGCAGTATCCGGTTGGCGCGCTCACACACACGCCGCACGGCTTGGGAACCGGATTGTTGCTGCCCTACGTGGTCGAATATTTGCTGCCGTCGAATCCGTCCGGCTTTGCAGCGATCGCCGAATGGCTGGGCGAGGCGCGCGCACCCGACCGCTGCGTCGAGGCGATTCAAAAGCTGAAAGCCGATGTCGGGCTACCGATGCGCCTGCGCGACATCGGCGTCGAAGAGCGCAGCATTCGGCCGATGGCCGAACAAGCCATGACCTATGCGCGGCTGGTGCGCATGTCCGCGCGCCCGCTGTCCGTCGACGCGCTTGAGGGCATTTTGCGCCGCGCGCTGTAAACGAGCGCGCGCTTACTGATTGCGGGCTTGATTGCCGACCATGGGCAACAGCTGTATGTGGCCGCCGATAAAGGTACTGGTGAAGGTGCAGACCAGCTCGGCGTCAGCCTGCAGTTCAACGCCTAGCGCTTCAGTTCCAAAGGCGCCGTTGCTGCAAACCGATGCCGTTCGGTAACCCGGTTGCGGCTGTTGCACCAGCGTGAACGTGCCTGGAGAAATGTCGCTCAACGTGTGTTGACCGCCGACGGCTGTAATCGTCAAAACGCCGCTCGGTCCCAAAATGGCCCATGGCGATGGCGGCGCAATGCCAATCACCTGCATCACAATCGTCAGCGACAGCGACTGACACGCGCTGTTGAGATCCGGGCTGATCAGCCAGGGTGAAAAGTCCACGCCCTGAGATACGGGCGAGCCGCTCCCGGCGCCCGCGCCGGCCGGCCCGCTGGCATGACCGTGCCAGTTGCATTGCGCGTCGAAGAGATCCTGGCTGTCGTTTAGCACGCCATGAAAAAAGTTGCCGGACAAGTTGTTGCGTGTGAACGTCACGCTGCCGCCTGCCGCCGCGCCGAAGCGGTGCAGACCGTTCTGGAACGCTGTGATGCTGTTTTGTGTGATCGTCACGCGCGCGCTTGCGCCCATAGCGGCGTTCAGCCGAATGCCCGCCGCCGGCGGCAAATCGCCGGCGTCGGCGATCTGCCGGCGCAGCGCGACCGCGCGCGCAAGGGGCGGCCCGCCTCCGCGCAGCGTGTTTGAGACGATCAACATTTCGCCTTGGGCATTGTCGATGCCGATGCCATGCATCGGGCCGCTGTTGCCGCCGTTGATGGTAATGACATTGCCCTGAACCAGGGTGTAGCTTTGCACGCCGCGCAGGTCGAGCAGCGCCACATGCTGCGTGATGCCGACTGAGTTGGCGGCGATGAGGTTGTTTGTGATCGTCAAGCCGCAGTTTGCGCCAAGCACCGCGATTGCCGGCGCCGCAATGCTGGCAAAACTGTTGGCAGTGATAGTGAACTGGCGATTGCCTTCCAGCAGCACCAGCTGGCCCTGCGGGTTGGATGCGCCGGCAAACGTGTTGTAAAAGATGGTCGCCTCGGAGATGCCGCTCAGCACGGCCGAATCGCCTGCGGCGCGATTGTCGCGCATCCAAAGGGTGTGATGTCCGGCGCCAACCGTGCGCAAATGCGCGCCGGCGTTGTTCAGGCTGTCGTTGCCGCGATACACCAAATGGTTGGAGCCGGCATCCAGAGCGGTGGCGGCCGAGACACGCACAGCGTCGTCGCCCAGCCGATCGAAAAAGTTGCCTTCGATTAGCAAATCGTCCTGGTTGTGCAGATCAAGCCCGCCAGCGTCGCCGACGAGCGTGTTGTTGAGAATCCGCAGGCGCTCGTAGCGCGGATTGCCCGGGCCAGCATACGCAGTGGCAATCCAGCCCGCATCCGAGCCCGTCGCATCGAATGTGAATCCGTTGAGGGTCACATCGTTGGCCTCGATCACAATAGCCGCAGTTACGCCGCTTGTGACGCGCAGCGTGCTGGGCGCGCCAACGCGGTTTTTGGCGCGCATGCCCGCGCCAGCGCCGTTGATCGTCAGCGCTTTGCCGATGGTCAGCCGCTCGGCATAATCGCCGGCTTTGACCAGCAGCGTGTCGCCCGCCTGCGCCATGTCGATCCGATTCTGAATCGAGGTGTGAATCTCGCGGGTGTTGTCGAACAGATACGGGCCGTCCACCAGGTTGATCGCCCGCACATTGTCGGGCGGCGCAGCACCGGCGATCACCGCCCTGTTGTAGGTGTTGCTTTCCCAGTACGAGCGCCAGTCGAACTTCGAATTGTCGTAGTCGCCGCGCACGCGAATGTGAGCGCCATTTGGCGCGGCGGTGTTGTTGAAGTTGTTGCCGCCGATGTTGGCGCCGCCGATTGGATAGTTGTAGCCGGGCAGGCCGGTGCCTGGGCCGGTGAACACTATTGAGGGCTGATCGAAGGGCTGCACAAAGATGTTGTTTGTGATGGCCCGGTCGCTTGACGCGCCGCTGGCGCCCGCGCCATTGGCCACTTCAACGCTTGCGCCGTTGGAGAAGCGATTGCCGTTGATGAGATACCGCACGACGTGCGCCGCTCCGCTGCCGCTGTTATAGCGCGGGTCGTGGATGAAAACTCGCCCGGCCGGATCGGACACTTCAGCGTCGCGCAATGTGAAGCCGTCGCCAATTACCTCGATGGTGCGATCGCGCGTGGGACCGTTTTCCGCGATGCGCAATCCCACGATGCTGACGTTGTCGCCTTCAATAAAGATGCCGCTTGGGCCGGGCGAATTGGTCGCGCTGGTGTAGATGGTGGCTGCCACGCTGGCCCAGTAGCCGATCGCGCCGTTGCCGCTGTCGACGCCTTGCAGCGTAACGCCGAATTTCGTGGCGGGAACAAACAGGCCGAAGGTGTGGGGGCCGCTGCCGCTGTCCAGCGTTCTGTCGGCCGCAACCTCGTGATAGTCGCCCGGTCGCACCCGAACTGTGCCAAGCGGAGACACGGCGTCGATGGCCGCCTGAATGCTGCGTTTGGCCGCGCCGGGCGATGCGCCGCCGAAGCGGTCGTTGCCGGTGGACGGATCAACCCAGCAAACTGCCGTGCAGGGAATTTCGGGCTCAAAATCGTAGACCGTGGTGCTGCCGTTGACTCCGATGATCAAATCGTCAACATGGGTGGTGTAGGGCGTGGCGCTTGCGCGCGCGCTGAGCGACACCGACCCGTTCAGCGAATGCAGCGCGATGTGCGGAAAGCGCAACAGGATCGTCGCCATGCCGCACGGCGCCGCAGCCGTGCATTCCGTCGCCAGCGCTCCAGCTTCCGGCGTTGCCCACCAGCGCCCATTTAGCGCATCCCACTCCTGCCATATGCCTGGAGAGACGACGCCTGTCACCTGCAAGGCTGGATCAAAAATGATGCTGCCTTGGTCGCCGACATAGCTGTCAGTCGCGGTCAGGTCGATGGCGAACTGGAGTTCGGTGGCTACCGCCGGCGAACCGACCAGTGTGGCGTAGGTGATTTTTGTCAGGTCGTCAAGCCGTACGCCAAGCATGGGTCGCGTGGCGCTTGGGTGGCTGATGGCGTTAGTGACGGTCATTTGTATTCCGCCATTGCCGATGGGCGGCGTGCCCGGACCAAACACGAATGCGGTGGCGCTGGACGGCACTAACTCTGCCGCGCTCACTTCGCCGAGCGCCCAGCCGTTCATCGTGGACGGCCGCACGGACACGAGTGTGCTATCCGCGAGCGCTGGCGAAGGTGTGGTTGTGGCCATCTGCGCCAGCAAAAGGGTCATGGTGAGTGTGATGAACTTGACCGACCGCATTGCCGTTACCCCGCAGGGATGTGAATCCCTTAGTTTGTCCGAGTGCTGCTATGGTTCTTGACTGAGTACTTGTCAACCTATAGTCGGTGCACTTGGCAGGACGGCGCATGGCCTTTCACTAAATATGTATCAAAATGCGACAAAGGTCCCGACCCTGTCGTTGACTGCAGACAACAATGTCGCGCCTATGAGCATTTCGGCTGAGCGCCACTGCTGTGCCGCCGGCTACAGGCAGGCGGCGCGCGCGATGAAGAAATCCAGCGCTTCGGGGTTGCGCATGGCCCCGCGGTTTGCCGCCGCATCGACCGGCTGGCCCAACAGGATGCGCCGCACCGGCACTTCCATCTTCTTGCCGCTCAACGTATAGGGCACCTGGGCGATCTCCACAATCTCGTCCGGCACATGGCGCGGTGAGACGTCGTTGCGCAGGCATTGACAGATGCGCAGCTTGAGCGCCTCGTCCAATCTGGCGCCGCGACGCAGCACGACAAACAACGGCATGTGCGAGTCGCGCCCGAGCAGCTCCAGATCTACGATCAGGCTGTCGGCGATTTCTGGATGCGCTTCGACCGATTGGTAGATTTCGCTTGTGCCCATGCGCACGCCGTGGCGGTTGATGGTGCTGTCCGAACGGCCGTAGATCACGCAGCCGCCGCGAGCGTTGATCTTGATCCAATCGCCGTGCCGCCACTGGCCGGGATATTGTTCGAAGTAGCTGGCGCGATAGCGCGCGTGCCCTGGATCGTTCCAGAAGGCCACCGGCATGCAGGGCATCGGCTGCGTAACGACAAGCTCGCCGACAGCGCCGGTCACCGACCGCCCGGACTCATCAAACGCGCGCACGCACGCGCCCAGCTCCGCCGTTTGCATCTCTCCGGCGTAAATAGACAGGATGCGCGCGCCTCCGACAAACGCCGTACACACATCGGTGCCGCCGCTCAGCGGTTCGAGCGCGACGGATGGATGCACATGGGCATACACCCACTCAAAGCCTGTCACTGTCAGCGGAGATCCGGTCGAGCCCACCGCGCGGATGCGTTTGAGATCGACTTCTTGATTGGGTCGCGCATCGGCTTTGATCGACGCCGCGATGAACGCGGCCGAAGTGCCGAAGTAGGTGACGCCGGCCTCGGCCGCCAGCGACCACAAGGCGTTCATGTCTGGATAGGCCGGGCTGCCGTCATACAGCAACGCGCTGCTGCCATTGAGCAGGCTGCCGATCACGTAATTCCACATCATCCAGCCCGTGCTGGTGTGCCAGAAGAAACAATCATCGGCCTTGATGTCATTGTGCAAATGGGTCGACTTCAAATGTTCGAGCAGCATGCCGCCATGCCCATGCACAATGGGCTTGGGCAGACCGGTGGTGCCGCTTGAGTACAGCACCCATAGCGGATGATCGAACGGCACCTGCTCAAAGACAACTGCTTCGTCGCTTGTGGCGGGTGACATCGCATCGCGCCACAGCAGCGTATCTTGCAGCGAGCCAACGCTTGTGGCTGCGTC
>JANMNW010000477.1:0-4351 GCA_031368515.1 Chloroflexota bacterium | reverse complement strand
GCCTGTGCCGGCTCGCCCATCGCCATGATCCTGCACATGGACACGGTGCATCCGCTGGGCTCATTCGCGCCGCGCTACAAAATCGCCGACGACAAAATGTTCGGCCCGGGCGTGTTCGATATGAAAGCCAGCCATGTCATTGCGCTGTCGGCGATTCAAGCCTTGCGCGCGCTCAACGCCCTGCCCGGGCGCGAGATTCGTGTGCTGTTTACAAGCGATGAGGAAATCGGCAGCGACAGCTCCAAGTCTCTGATCGAAGATCAAGCGCGCGGCGCGGCGCTGGTGATGGTGATGGAGCCGGCGCTGGCCGATGGACGCATGAAATCGTCGCGCCGGGCGGTGGGCCATTGGGTGATCAAGGCGCGCGGACAGGCGGCGCACGCGGGCGGCAATCACGAGCTGGGTGTGAATGCGATCTGGGAGCTGGCGCATCACATCCCGGCGATCCAGCGTTTGACCGATTACCGACGCGGCACGGCATCGACGGTGGGCATGATCAAGGGCGGCACGGCGTCGAACGTGATCCCGGACTACGCAGAGATGACCGTCGACACCCGCGCCACAACGCAAGCCGACGCCGATTGGATGAGCGGCGCGATCCACGATCTGGCGCCGGTGTTGCCCGGCGCGCGGCTGGAAATCGAAGGCGGCTTCGACCGGCCGGCCATGGAGTGCAACGCCGAGCGGCTGCGCATTATCGAGCGCTTAACGGCAATTGCAGCCACCACCGGTTTGGCTTTGACGCACGGCGCATCCGGCGCTGGAAGCGATGCGTCGTTCACGGCGCAAATCGCGCCGACGATGGACGGTTTTGGCGCGGTGGGCGACGGCCTGCATGCGCCGCACGAGCATATTTTGATCGATAGTTTGATCGAGCGCGGCGCGTTTTGCGCCGCTGTCCTAAAAGATTGGTAGAAAACTCTCTGCCTAAACGAAGCACCTATGACCCGAACCCGTGAAGACTGGGAGCGTGAGACGCTCCGCCCCGCGCTCAAGCGCGCGCCCGGACGCAAAGCTCATTTCGAGACGCCTTCGGGCATTCCGCTGGAAACCGCGCTCGGCGCCGCCGATGGCGATTGCGAGTGGCCGGGCGAATACCCGTTTACGCGGGGCGTGCACCCGACCATGTACCGTTCGCGCCTGTGGACCATGCGCCAGTATGCCGGCTTCGCCACCGCAGCCGAGTCAAACGCGCGTTACCGCTATCTTCTGGCGCAAGGGCAAACCGGCATCTCGGTCGCGTTTGACCTGCCCACCCAGCTGTGCATGGACGCCGACGACCCGCTCGCGCTCGGCGAAGTGGGCAAGGTCGGCGTCAGCATCAGCACGCTCGACGACGCGCGCCAGCTTTTTCGCGACTTGCCGCTCGACAAGATCAGCACCTCGATGACCATCAACGCGCCCGCCCCGGTGCTGCTGGCGCTGTATATCGCCGTGGCCAAAGAACAGGGTGTCGCTATGAGTCAGCTGCGCGGCACCGTGCAAAACGACATCTTGAAAGAATACGCCGCGCGCGGCCTGTATGTCTTTCCGCCCAGGCACTCGATGCGCCTGGTCACCGATCTATTCGCATTTTGCAGAAACGAAGCTCCGCAGTGGAACACCATCAGCATCAGCGGCTATCACATTCGCGAAGCGGGCAGCACTGCCGTGCAGGAGGTGGCGTTCACGCTGGCCAACGCAATCGCGTATGTGCAGGCGGCCGTCGCCGCCGGGCTCGGCGTCGACGAGTTCGCCGGCCAATTGGCCTTCTTCTTCAACGCCCACAACGATTTTCTGGAAGAGGTGGCCAAGTTCCGGGCGGCCCGGCGGCTGTGGGCAAAAATTATGCGCGAGCGCTTCGGGGCCAAAGACCCGCGCAGCATGATGTTGCGCTTTCACACCCAAACCGGCGGCAGCACACTCACCGCTCAGCAGCCGATGAACAACGTCGCGCGCGTGACGCTGCAGGCGCTGGCTGCAGTGCTGGGCGGCACCCAAAGCCTGCACACCAACGGCATGGACGAGGCGCTGCAGCTGCCAACCGAGCAAGCCGTGCGAGTGGCGCTGCGCACGCAGCAGATCATCGCCAACGAAAGCGGCGTGACCGATACGGTCGACCCCTTGGCAGGCTCGTATGTCGTGGAAAAGCTCACCGATGAGATCGAGGCGCGCGCCAACGGCTTGATCGCGCAGATCGACGCGCTCGGCGGCGCAGTCAGCGCGATCGAAGCGGGCTGGATGCAAGCGCAGATCGCCGAAAGTGCCTATCGCCACCAGCGCGCGGTCGAGGAAAAAACCCGAATCGTGGTGGGCGTCAATGACTATGTTGAAGAAACGCAGGAAGCCGCCGGCGCGCGCTTTACGCTGAACCCGGCAGTCGAGGCCCAGCAAGTTGAACGGCTAAGGCTCTGGCGCGCGCAACGCGACACCGCGCGCGCGCACGCGATGATGGCGCAGCTCGAGGGCGTGGCGCGCGGCACAGCCAATGTCATGCCCACGCTGGTGGCGTGCGTCGAGGCGGGTGTAACCGTGGGTGAAATCGGCACAGTGCTGCGCGGGGTATTTGGCGAATACCAGCCGCCGACGGCGTTTTGAGCAACGCGCGCGGCATGCAACCGGCACGATCTGCAGCAGGTGCTAATATGCATTGTGCCTGCCAGCTCCGTCGTGACCCAATTCCGCAGCGAAAACCATCATGTCTGACAAAAAACACATCTATGCCGCAAAAGCAGCGAAAACCGTCAAGTCTGACAAAAACCACTTCTTTGTCCTAAAAATCGAAAACACCGCCAGTATTCCCATGCGCGTGTGCGTCACCGATCCGGAAGGAACTAAGCACTCAGTCGTGACGTTGGCGGCGGGAGAATCAACCCACCAATTCACCTCAATCGGCTGCGAGTGGTCGCTCATGCTGGACGAGCCTGAGCCCGAAATTTCGTCGGGCGACAAGTCTGGCAACTAATGATTGAGGAAGGGCAGGTCATCGCACGTGAGTCAGAACTTGCATGGTTGTTCGCCATGCTGGACAAGGCGTTGGCGGGCTCGGCGCAAATCGGATTCATAACCGGAGAAGCCGGCACGGGCAAGAGCATGCTGGCCGAGGAATTTCTGCGTCGGTCACAAGCACAACATCCGAAGTTGATGCTTGCGACCGGCTTGTGCGATCCGCAGGTCGGGAATGGCTTACCCTACGCACCGTTCCGGGAAGTTTTGGCGTGTCTGGCACAGGCCGATGCCAAACGCGCTCCCACGGGCACTGCCGCGGACAAAACCAGCGCCCGAACGGCCAGAATATTCAAAGGGATTGCAGACACAGTGGTGCAGTTCGGCCCCGATCTGATCAATGTGATTCTGCCGGGCACATTGCTCGTCGCGAAAATTGGCACATATGTGCTGGACAAGTCGGGTCTGCCCAAGCGCGCCATTCAGCACATGCAGCCGCAGGACAAAAAACGGGAGTCGGCAGGTGCTGACGCGCTGAATCAGGATCAGATCATCGAGCAATATGTCAATGTGGTTGAAGCCCTTTGTGCGGTGGCGCCACTGGTGATGGTGATCGAAGACCTGCAGTGGGCCGACGATGTATCCATCGACCTGCTGTTCCGCCTGAGCCGTAGAATCGAGACCAGCAAGCTCTTTATCCTGTGCACTTATCGGACGAATGAGGTGCTACAAGCACGCGGAGATGCGCACCATCCGCTGGAACGCGTGCTCAATGAAGTGCGCCGGTATCGCGGCGATGTTTGGCTGGATCTCGACGAAGTTCAACGACTGAAGGCGCAGGCATTCGTGGATGCGCTGATTGACAGCCAGCCGAACCGGCTAGACCCATCATTTCGCCAGAGCCTCCTCAGCCACACAGATGGGCATCCGCTATTTACAACCGAGTTGCTGCTGGACCTTCGTCAGCGCGGCGTTCTGACGCAAGATGCGTCAGGCTGCTGGATTGCGAGCAAGACCCTGGATTGGAGCGGCCTGCCCGCGCGCATCGAGGGGATTCTGGCATCGCGCATCGCGGCACTGCCGGCTCATGCGCGCGAAAAGCTAAATGTGGCTTGCGTGGAAGGCAACGAATTCACGGCAGAAGCTGTCGGCCGCGTGCTTTCGACCGATCTGCGCGCATTAATCCGGGAGTTGAGCGGCGATCTTCAGCATGTGCACCAGTTTGTGGAGGGCCTGGAAGCGCTCCGCATTGATGGGCAACGGCTGTCGCGCTACCGCTTCTCACACAATTTGTTTCAGCGTTTTTTCTACGATCATCTGGACCCAGGCACACAAGGCCGTGATCCAGACTGCCGAATCCTTGAACCTGATCGTCCGGGCGATGCGACGTTACGAATCGCGTCACAAATGCTTTCCTACCGTCGAC
>JANMNW010000470.1:0-4851 GCA_031368515.1 Chloroflexota bacterium | reverse complement strand
AGCTTTTCAGAACAGCGGCTGCGGACGGTGACGCGCGGGCCGTTGTTTCATGACGACATTGACGTGCAGCGCATGCGCGAGCGGCTGCGCTACTATCCGCGCGATGTGTGGCTGTATCTGATGGCCGCATGCTGGCACCGCATCAGCCAGGAAGAACACTTGATGGGTCGGGCGGGTCAGGCTGGCGACGAGGTGGGGTCGGCGTTGATCGGCGCACGTCTGGTTCGCGACGCGATGCGCCTGTGTTTCCTGATGGCGCGCGAGTACGCTCCCTATGCGAAGTGGCTGGGCACTGCGTTTAGACAACTGCGCTTTGGCCCGGCGCTATATCCCGAAATGCACCAAGTCTTGCATGCCCAAACGTGGCTCGAACGCGAGCGGCATCTGGTGGCGGTCTATGAAGCGTTGGCGCGCGCGCACAATGCGCTTGGCGCAACGCAATCGGTCGCCGTGGCCGCCACGCCGTTTTTTGGCCGGCCTTTCATGGTGATCACGTACAACGGTATCGTTGCGGCGCTCACCAAAGCCATCGCCGATCCGGGATTGGCCCGGTTGGCGCGCCGTGCCCTGGTTGGCGGGCTGGACACCTTTAGCGACAGCACAGATCTGACGGCAAAACCCGGGCACCGGAGCGCGGTGAAGCTCTTTTTGCTGGATTTGGCGGAAAGGTCATGACCTTTCAGGTCTAGACCTTTCCACGGCAATAAGCCACGCTCTCCACCGCCCACGCCCGCTCCTTTTCCAAAGTCGCAGCCAGCGTGGCCTCGCCAGGCACCCAGTTTTCCAGAATCAGGCTCATCGGCCGGCCCATGGCCCGCAGCTGCGCAAATAGTTCCGGCAAGTCAAGCTGACCCCGCCCCGCCGGCACACCCTCGATCACAAAACCGCTATTGTCGGCGTTGCGCCGCGCCCGAACATCCTTGATGTGCACATTGACAATGTGCTGCGCCAACGTTTCAAACACCTGCGCCGCGCCCTCGAGACATCCCAGCGAATTGGCCGTGTCAAAGCACACGCCCACCCACGGGCTGCCCACCGCCTCGACAACAGCGAGGAGTTGGCGAGCGCGCAACGTTTCATGCGTCTCAAGCGCAAGCCGCGCGTCCGCTGCTCTCAGCTGCGGCTCGACCGAAGCCAGCAGCGTGATCATCGCCGCCGGCGTCTTGCCACGCAGCGACACGCGCACCAGCCGGACATTCAACCGCGCCGCCAGCGCCACGTACTGTTGAATGCGCGTGGCGTCGTCGGCGCGCGCGCCCAACTCCAGTGCGACGCCCGCCCGCGCGGCATGCGCGCCAATCGCATCGATATCCGCATCGCCAAGCGCGTGCAGCGCAACCGCATCGGCCAGCTGAAGCACCTCCAGCCCCAATGCGCGGGTCTGATCGATCAGATCGTGCGCATCCATGCGCCCGGGCTGGCCAGGTGCCAGCCGCGTGGCCCACGGAAATGTGTAGGAACTGAGGCCCAGCCGCATACGATCAGTGCAAACGATATGCTGGCAATACCGTTTCGCGCGCCTTTCCGCCCGCGCGGCGAAGCGCATAGCCGCGAGCGCTGTCGCGCGACGTCACAACTCGCAGCAGCCGGCCGTCGATGAAATGCGCCGCCGCCCCGTCATCGCAAGCCAGGCCGGGTTTGATCTCCCCGGCGGCGATCAGCGCTTGATAGACCGGCCTCCGATCAGCCTCGCCATCGTAGTGCGGGCAAAAGCTGCCCTTCAAGATTCCCAGGCAGGGCAGCATGCTCAGCTGCGGCGCGGCAGAATCGGTCACGCAGTGTTCAAACCAGCAATTGGCGCCGGCGCTGATGCCTGCCAGCACAACGCCTTGCCGATGGGCCTGGCGCAAAATCACATCGAGCCCCCAGTCGCGCCATACAGCCAGCATGCTCTTGGTATTGCCGCCGCCCACATAGATGGCGTCCTGTTCAAGCACAAAGCCGGCCAGATCCGCAATGGGCGGGGTTTGATACAACGACAACACGCTGGGGACGCACGGCAACGCTTCGTGCGCAGCGATAAATTTTTTCGCTTGCGCGGGCGCGTTGTCCGTGGCGTGCGGAAAGAAGCAGATGCGCGGCCGCTTCTTCTTTGTCGCCTTCAACACATACTTTTCCATCAGCAGCGTGTTCTCCATCAAAAATCCGCCGCCGCCCATCGCGATAATCTGCCTTGACGCCATCGTATGATTGTAAATTGATGTTAATTCGCCCAGCCATCGACGATGCCGCAATCATCCAGGTGTTGACCCGCGAGTACAGGCTGCGGATTCGCAGCTTTGACTTTTTGCCGCTCGGCAACGACATGAACTCGTATGTCTACAAGGCGGCGCTGATGGACGACAGCGCGCGCTTCGTCAAGGTGAAGTATCGCGTCGACAACCCGGCAAGTCTGATTGTGCCGCGCCATCTGCGCAGCTTGGGCATCGGCGAGGTCGTCGCGCCGCTTGACACCTTGGCCGGACACACCCATGCCGAAGCCGGCGGTTTTTCGGTGATCCTGTATCCATTTCTTGAAGGCGGCAACGGCATGGACAACCCAATGACCGACGCGCACTGGATCGCATACGGCGCGGTGCTGCGCCGCATCCACGATGTCACCGTCACCAGGCCGCCGAAGATTGACGCATTGCTGCGGCGTGAGGCGTACGATCTGCCCATTGGCGCGGACATGCGGCAGCTCCAGCGGCGCCTGCGCGCTCACCGCACTCGCGACGACATCGAGCGCGACACGATCGCATTCTGGCGCGTGCGCGACGCCGAAATCGAGGCATTGATCACCCGCGCCGAGGCCCTGGGCTGCACGTTGCGCGAAAACCCGGAGCCGCTGGTGCTTTGCCACAGCGACATCCACACCGCAAACTTGATGGTGCACGGCGACAGCACGGTGCATGTCGTCGATTGGGACGGGCCGCTGCTGGCGCCGCGCGAACGCGATCTGATGTTCGTGGCCCGCATGCTCGGCACCCCGGGCGACTGGATCGCGCAGGCGCACGAGGCGCTGTTTTTCAAAGGCTATGGCGCCTGCACGTTGAACTGGCGGCTGCTGGCCTACTATCGCTATGAACGCGCGCTCGAGGACCTGGCCGATTACGGCAACCGCTTGCTATCGGATGGGTCTGACGACGCCACCCGCCGCGACGCAGCTTCTGGTTTTCAGCACGCATTTGCGCAGGGTGAAACGGTGGACTGGGCGCGCGCCTGCGATGCGCATGTTGCGAGAGAGGCATGACACGGCCGGCCTTCCCCACACCCCACTCCCACGTCAATGTGCTGGCGGACGCATTGCGCGCCGGTCAGCGCGACGCGCTCCAGGCCAACGCCATCGGCCTTTATCTGCTGGGTTCGCTGGCCACCGGTGACTACGACCCAGCCGCCAGCGACGTTGATTGCCTGGCAGTCACGCGCGAGCGCGTCGACGAACGCCAGTTTGACGCGCTCGGCCGCATGCACGCGGCGCTGCGCGCCAGCGGGATACAAGGCGCGAGCAACATCGAGTGCGCGTATATCCCGCTGGCCAACCTGCCCGGCTATCGCGCCGAAGATGCGCACCCCTGGCTGGGCAGCGACGGCCACTTCGCATGGGAAACGCAGAACAGCGACTGGATCATTCAACGCCATATCGCGCGCGAATTCGGTGTGATCGTCTCCGGCCCCGACCTGCGCGAGCTGATCGATCCTGTTTCGCCCGACATGCTCAAACAGGCCACCCGCGCGCTGCTGCGCGAGTGGTGGGCGTGGCAGGTCGATGATCACCGCAACTTGCTCAATGACGAATACCAAGCTTACGCCGTGCTGACCATGTGCCGCGCGCGCTACACCCTGGCTACCGGCTCCATCGCCAGCAAACCGGCGGCGGCGCGCTGGCTGATGGCCGAGGAGCCGCGCTTTGCCAGTTTGATCAATCGAGCGATGTTCTGGCGCCCTGGCGCGCGCATGAACGCGCTGCGCGAGACGGCGGACTTGCTGGCTGTAGTGATAGCGGGGAGCGGATAGTAGAGAGTAGAGAGTGGATAGTGGATAGTAGAGAGTGGATAGTGGATAGTGATAGTGGCATCAACTATCCACTCTCTACTCTCTACTCTCCACTACCGGATACTTCAGCCGCGGCGCAACCGCAAGCCATGCCGCGCGGTCGACCTCATTGCGCGGATACGACACGAAGCCAAAATGCGCATAGAGATTCAGCGCCGGAACGCGGCCGGTTCCGGTCCACAGCCAGGCCTCACGATAACCGCGCTCGCGCAACACATCGCACGCCGCGCTGAGCATGGGCTTGGCCAGCCCGATGCCCTGCGCGCTGGGAACAATACCCACCCAGTGAATGCGGCCCATTTCGCGGTTATCAACGACGCTGTCGTTCCACGCTGTGATCGTGCCGATGTCGCTCCCATCGGGCCCGACGAGAAACATGATGCGTTCGGCAAGATAGGCATGATCTGTTCCATATTCCTTAAAAAATGTGGCCTCATCGGGCGGCGGCGCCATCAGCTTTTCCGCCGCCTGCTGAACATGGGCCCAGGCAACTGCATCACCCTCGCGATAAAAGCGCATCTGATATCCGGTCGGCAACAGATAGCGCGGCGCGGCAGGCAAATTCCGATTGATCATCCAAACATCGATATTTGGCGCTTGCTCTTCCATGACGGCCATTATCGGGGCGCATCCGCCGTTTGCGGCCACGGGCTGGGTGCAACAATCCTCCAAAGAGGGGGTGCATTTTTCTAAAGGGGAGCGAAAATGGGGGCATGGGTGAAAACGAAGCAAAGGCGCGCCTGATGGCGGACTTGGAAGCAGAGTTAGACACGGTGCTGGCGGCGCGTGACGGGGACAAGCGGCTGACGTTGACGG
>JANMNW010000432.1:0-19428 GCA_031368515.1 Chloroflexota bacterium | reverse complement strand
CGCCCGCTTCTGCCGCATCGAACAGCGGATTCAGGTCGTGGTCGGATGTGGCGGACAGCAGGTATTGCGCGCGCGAGAGTTCAAGATCGTCGGGCGTGTCATCCGGCGGAGTTGGCAGGAGCAGCACAAACACCCAGGCGTGCGTGTCGTCGTGTTCAAGCGTGCATCGGCGCAGCAGCGCGCCGCTTTCATCGACGAAAATCAGCCCGCCGTTGGCAAACGCATGGCCGGCGACGCTCTGGTCCGATGTGCTGCTTGCGCCCGACACGCGCGCCAACACATCGCGCATCGCTTCGGTCATCATCAGATCGGCGCCCAAGCCCATGTGGCGCGGCAGAGCCGATTCGATTTCGACCTCGGCGCCGGCATCAGGCCGCAAGCGTTGCGCCGCGCGCCGCGCCACGTCCGCGCAGGGGCCGCTGATGGTTAGGCTGGTTGCCGGACGCGCATCGATGCTCATGACTGGGACGCGCAAGGCAATAGCCGCCAGCCCGCGCCGTCCGTCTATGCGGCCCGCGCCAAGCGTGAGCAAAGCCGGACACAGGAGTGAGATGCTCATCGCCCGTGACTATAACCGGCACCGGGCAGCGCTTTTTGGCGTGTTTCATGAAGCTGACACTTCCTCTCAATCGACGAGGTGGAGCCCACCTTGAGGTTGGACTACACCCGGAGGCGGGTGAGCGCTACATCGTGCCTTTGTCGATGCGATAGCGTTCGATGGCCTGCCAGTCAATCTGGACGCCAAGCCCTGGCGCATCGGGCAGCGAAAATGTCGCCGGCGCGCTGGGTGTTAACGGATGGGGCAAAATGAAGTCGCGCCGCTGGTAGGTCCAGCCGGGAGGGTCGTGCGGCCACTCGACAAACGGCGCTGTCGAGAGCGCGGCAAATACGTGCAGGTTGGCCAGCACAACCAGGCCGTCGCCCCAGGTATGCGGCGTGAAGACGCAGCCGGCTGCTTGAACCTCGCGCGCCAGCTGTTGTGCGCGCAGGATGCCGGTGGCCCAAACCACGTCGGCTTGATAAACATCGAACGACCCGTGCTTCAAATACTCGCGCTGCTCGCTGAAATCGCGGTTGCCTTCGCCGCCGGCGATGCGCAGCTTGGCGCGCTTGCGCAGCTCGGCAAGCCCGCGGTAGTCGTGCCGATGCAGCGGCTCCTCCAGCCAATACACGCCTAGCTCATGCAAGGCGTCGGCCATCCACAGCGCAGTTTTGAAGTCCCACGTAGGAGAGGCGTCCCACGGCATTTGCCAGCCTTGGTTGGCATCGACCAGGATGTGCATGTCTGAGCCGATCGCCTCGCGCACGGCTCGCACCACGGCCAAATCGTCTTTGGGATCAGGCGCATGAAAGCGGATTTTGAGCGCTGGGAACCCTTCAGCCTTCAACTGCACAGCGCTCGCCGCGCGTTCGGTCGCGGGTTTGCGCTCGCCGCACGACGCGTAAAGCCGCACCGATTGGCTGCGTCCGCCCAGCAGCTTCCACAACGGCTGCCCGCTGATCTTGCCCATCAGATCCCACAGCGCGACTTCGAGCGGCCACATGCGCCCATACATGAACTGCAAGTTGTCCAGAATGTGCACATGCCGTTCGATGTCGAACGGATCGTGGCCGATGAACAAGTGCTCATGCCCGGCGAGCCCCAGCATGGCGTCGCCGCTGCCCACGCCTTCAAAGGCGCCCGCGCGCACGCGCACGAGCGTGGCGGTGTGGCTGGTGCGCGGCTTGGGATCCCATGAGGCCTTGAACGGCGGGTCGAGCGGCAGGCGATAGTGGTGAATTGAGATAGAGTCGATGATCATTGAAGTCCCGAGTCTCGAGTCTCGAGTCCCGAGTCTCGAGTCCCGAGTCCGGAGTCCTGAGTCCGGAGTCCTGAGTCCCGAGTCCGGAGTCCGGAGTCCCGAGTTCCAAGAGTAGAGTTGCGAGGGGAAATCGGCAGATCCGCTACTACCAAATATCCCCGACCGTCCAGCCGTTTGGAAACGGATCTTCTGGATCGACAACGTATTGCGCAAAGCCGGTAATCCAGGCTGTGCCAGTGATGGTTGGCACGACGGCTTTGTACGGGCCGATTTGCGTTTCTTCAAGCAGCCGCCCGGTGAACACCGTGCCCAGCACGCCTTCGTGGCGAAAGTCCTCGTTTAGCCCGAGTTGTCCGCGCGAGTGCAGCGTAGCCATGCGCGCGCAGGTGCCGGTGCCGCACGGCGAACGGTCGATCACACCTGTCCATGTCGAAGGCTTGTCCCAGTCAAGCTTGCCTGTCGAAACGGTGACGCAGTTGCGCATGCTGTTGGCCGCGTTGTGTGGCGGACCCGAAAGCTGCGCGATGGTGATGCCGGCAAACCCCGGGTTGTGCGGATGCACCACGGGCAATTGTTCAGCCGCGGCGGCCTTGACCATCTCGGTGATGCGCGTGATGTCGGCGCCTTCGTCAGGTGTCAACCGCAAGCCGAACTGCCCGGCGTCGGCAATGGCGTAGAACATGCCGCCATAGGCCACATCGACCTTGATCGTTCCCAGCGTGGGCACTTCCACCGGCGCGTCGATGTGCGTGGCAAAGGCCGGCACGTTTTTGAAGGTGATCGCGCGCACTTTGCCGTTGTGGCACTGCGCGGTGATGCGGATCAACCCGGCCGGCGCTTCCAGCACCAACTCGGTGACCGGCTCGCTCATCGGCAACATGCCGGTTTCGAGCAGCGTGGTGGCCACGCAGATGGTGTTGGTGCCGGACATGCCCGGATACTCAACATGCTCCATGATCACATAACCCGCCTGCGCGTCAGGGTGGCAGGCGGGCAGGATCAGGTTGCAGTTGGCCGGCGGAAAGCCGCGCGGCTCGTTGAGCATGCGCTTGCGAATGTGATCGGCATGCTGCTCGAGATACACCGCCTTCTCGAACATCGTTTTGCCGGGCACATCCAGCACGCCGCCGACGATCACGCGGCCTGGTTCACCGCAGGCATGCAGGTCGACGGCGTGGATGACATTGGAGAGGCGCATTACACGCCGGCCAGGAACTGCGCGCCGGCGAGAATGCCTTGCTTCTCGGTCGCTTCCTTGCCGTTGAAGTTGGCGTCTTCGAGTTCGATCGACACCATGCCTTTGTACTTCAGCTCAACCAGTGTCTTCATGACTTTCGGCCAGCGCACCTGCCCCTGGCCGGGGATGGTGTAGCGCCAGGCCATATTGCCGAACTTGATCGGCATGCCGAAAGTTGGCGGCTGCTCATGGCCGTATTCGTATTGATTTTCCGCCAGGATTTCGGTGTCTTTGCCGTGCACGTGATAGACGCGCGATCCGAATTCGCGCAGAAAGCGCAGTGGATCGATGCCCATGCGCATCAGGTGCGAGGGGTCGTAATTGACGCCCATTGACTTGGATGGCACCGCCTTGAACAGCCCGCGATAGCCTTCCGGCGTGCAACACAGCGCGCCGGGTCCGGGCCAGCCTTCGATCACGATACGCGCTTTGGCTTTTTCAAGCACCGGGGCCAGCTCCCTGTAGCTCTCAACCATGTAGCCAAAGCTCTCGGCGCGCGGCAGCTCGGGCTTTTCGGGCAGCATCACGATGAAATAATTGACCACGCCGAACTTGGCGCAAGCGTCGACGTACTTGGCGTTGGCCGCCACCGCTTTTTTGCGCGTGGACTTGCTGGGCGAGATCATGCCCTGCCATTCCTTAAGGTCGATCGAGCCGATGCGCAGACCCGCGTCGAGAATCTGCTGGCCGATGACGTCGCCGTCCCGGCCTACGTCGATGCCGGAAAGATCGTTGGTCTTGGTCCATGCAATGAGGCTCTTCAAGTCTTTGTGCCAGTCCATCCACAGCCGTCGAAATCCAATGGGAAAATTGCCTGTTCGAGTATTCATGATTGAATATATGCGAGTGTCTCTTAAATGCGAGAAAGTGTCAAAATGCCGTGCGATACAGCTGCTCCATCACAGATTCATTGACGCTGCGCGGGTTGGTCCACCAATTCAGATCGACCGTATAGGCGTATTTGGCCATGGGCAGAATGTGCTCGTCCTTCACACCCACATCACGCAGTCGGGCGGGCAAGTTGACATCGCGATTCAGCTGGTCCACGGATGCCACCGCGGCTTCGGCCCGCTGGCGCAGCGTGCCGGCCGTCGAACCTCCCAAAGCGGCGTTTACACGCGCGTACTTTTCAATCGCGCCCGGCAGGTTGTAGCGCATCACGTGCGGCAGCATGATGGCGTTGGCCAGCCCATGCGGCACATTGGCAAAGCCCGAAAGCTGATGCGCGACCGAATGGCAGGCGCCCAGCCATTTGCTGCTGATGGCAATGCCGCCCATCATTGCAGCGTGTGCCATGGCTTCGCGCGCCGCCCGGTTACTGCCCTTGGCCACCACTTCGGGCAAGTGCCGCGCGACAAGCTCGATGCCATGCAGAATCATGGCATCAAGCACCGGGTTCTCATTGGTCGATGTATACGCTTCGATCAGGTGCGTCAGCGCGTCCATGCCCGTGCCGGCTGTGAGCGGCGCAGGCAGACCCAGCATCAGCTCCGGATCGATGATGGCCAGGGTAGGCACCGAGCGCGGGCCGCCCACGCCGAATTTGAATTTGTCAGCCGGGTCGGTGATGACTGCCCAGGGCGTCACTTCGGCACCGGTGCCGGCGGTCGTTGGCACGGCGATATATGTGGGCAGCTGTTTGGGATGCGGGCGCGCTTTGTCGCCCATGCGGTAGGCGTATTCAGCCACTTTGCCATCGGGCGGGCCGGCGACGACCATGCGTGCGGCTTTCGCCGTGTCAAGCGCGCTGCCGCCGCCGATGCCGAGGATCAAGTCCGCGCCCGCTGCTCGATAGGCGTCGGAGGCGGCGTCGACTGAGGGCGCGTCTGGATTGGGAATCACCTTGTCGTAGACTGTGTGCGCCAAACCGGCTGCCTTAACTGAGGCCAGCACCGGTTCAACCAACCCGGCAGCGACCACGCCGGGATCGGCGATGACAAACACGTTACGGGCGCCATCGGCTTTGGCCTCCGCGCCGGCTTTTTGCGCCGTGCCGAAACCGAAGTGAACTTGGTCAGGGAAGATGTAGTAGGAAGTTGTCGACATGGAAGTAATTGAGCGGGCGGGATTATAGAGGCCGCGTTATGCGGCCAAAGCCGGCCGCCGCTCTGCGTAGTGTGTCGCTTGTTCAAACGCGTGCGCCAATTGCAGCACGCCCCAGTCGTCGCGGTGCCGGCCGACTATCTGGATACCCACCGGCAAGCCCTCAGGTGTGAATCCGGCTGGCACGGAAATCGCCGGGTGTCCCAGCACGGTCATGTAGTAGCACGAGCGCATCCAATCGATATATGTGGCCGGGGGAATGCCGTTGATCTCGGTGGGGTAAGGCTGCGTCACATCGAACGGCGGCACTTGCACCGTGGGCAGCACCATGAATTCGTAGCGCTGCATGAAGACGCGCGCGCGGTGATACAACTCACTGCGTTTTTGCTCGGCGCGGCTGATATCTGCTCCCGTGAGCGTTTTACCCTGTTCGGCATTCCAAATGATGGTGTCCTTTAGCTTGTCGCGATGGTTGGCCAGGTTGTCGCTTTGGCCGAGCTCAAAGCTCCATGCGCGCAGTGTTTTGAAAATTGCGTCGGCATCGGACAGATTATCCGGCTCGGCGTCGTCCAGGATGCAGCCAAGCGACTCAAATACGCTGCGCCGCGCATCAACCACCGCCCGCACGCGCGGATCGAACGGCACGCCGCCCATGTCGCCCAGCCAGGCGATGCGCGTGTGTTTAAAGTTGCGGTCGAGCGGCTGCGCAAATCGCGCGCCAGCCTCGTCGATCGAGATTGGCGAGCGGTCGTCCGGCCCGGCCAGCGCGCTGAGTAACAGCGCCACGTCGCCTACGCTGCGCGCCATCGGGCCATCGACGCTGAGCGTAAACCAGCCCATGCCTTGCGGCCATGACGGCACGCGTCCCGGAGACGGCCGAAAGCCGACAACGTTGCAGAAACTGGCCGGATTTCGCAATGAACCGCCCATGTCGCTGCCATCGGCGATCGGCAGCATGCCGCACGCCAGCGCCACGGCCGCGCCGCCGCTGCTGCCGCCACAGGTTTTGCTCAAATCGTACGGGTTACGCGTGGGCCCGAAAACCGGGTTGAAGGTCTGCGAGCCTGCGCCAAATTCGGGCACGTTGGTTTTGCCGATCGTGACTGCACCCGCGCGCTTGATGCGCTCGACGGTCAGGCTGTCGATCAAGGGCACATGATTGGCAAAGATCGTCGAGCCATAGGTGGTGCGGATGCCGGCTGTGTCCTGCAAATCCTTGTGCGCGATGGGCAAGCCATGCAGCGGGCCGAGCACTTCGCCGCGCATGATGGCGGCGTCGGCTTCGGCCGCGCGCGCCTGCGCCAGCTCCGGCGCCAGCGTCACGATCGCGTTGACTATTTCGTTGACTGCGTCGATCTGCCGCAGATGAGCGTCTAGCACTTCGCGGGCGGAGAGCGACTTGTCGCGCATGCGACGCGCGAGTTCGCGGGCGGTCATGAAGTTGAGTTCGGTTGACATTGAAGTGGCGCAATGTTAATCCGCAATCGCCATGGCGTGCGCCGCAAATGTTGCCTCGCGCCCTACGGGTGTCATCGCGTGCAGCCGCGCTCGTCGCCCCACGCTCCACACTCGTCATTCCGAGTGACAGCGAGTTGCCTGCCCGGAGCTTGTCGAGGGCCTGTTCGCCGCGTCCGAGCTGCAAGATGTCTCGCTGCGCTCGACATGACGAGGGTGTGGCGCCCCACGAGCGCCAACCGTTCCCCTACGTGCGGCACGTTCCGCGCCGGTCGTCCTACTCTCAGCATCCGTCATCCCCAGCGAGAGCGAGGGATGACGAGCGCAGGGTGGGTTCGGGATGACGAGCGCAAGGTGAGGCTAGGGGTGACGAGTGCAAGCTGAGGCTCGGGATGACGAGCGCAGGGTGAGGCCCGAAATGGCGGCCGCAACGGCGGGACTCAGGTCTCAAACAAGGTCCGCACCAGATGCTTTTGAACCTTTTGCATCGCGTTGCGCGGCAGAGCGTCCACCAGCACGATGCGCTTTGGCTTTTTGAACGCCGCCAGCTGCTCGCGGCAAAACGCAATCACCTCGTCCGGCGAGGTGCCCGGATCGGCGGCGATCGCAGCCGCGACCTGTTCGCCGAATTCTGCATCGGGCAGCCCGATCACCGCCACCTCGCGCACGCCAGGAAAGCGCGCAATCACGTCTTCGATCTCGCGCGGATACACGTTGTAGCCGCCGGTGATGATGAGCTCGCTCGCCCGGCCGTTGATGCTGAAGTATCCTTCGGCGCTGACGCGGCCCAGATCGCCGGTTTTAAACCAGCCGTCGCTGGTAAATGCCTCGGTTGTGGCGTCGGGGCGCTGCCAGTAGCCGGCGAATACATGTCCTCCGCGCACCTCGATTTCGCCATCGCGTTCTGAGCCGAGCGGCGCGCGGGTGGCCACATCGACAATGTGCGCTTCCTGGCCGGGAAAAGGCTGGCCGACGGCGCCTGGCCGGCGTTCGCCGTCATAAGGGTTGGTGAGGTTCATGACGGTTTCGGTCATGCCATAGCGCTCAAGGATGCGCTGGCCGAATTGCGCCTCAAACGCCGCGAACGTGTCCTGGCTAAGCGCGGCGCTGCCCGAGACATACAGCCGCAGCGGCGGTGGTGTGAGGTTGCGGCGGCGCTGTTCGTCGAGAAGGCGCACATACATCGTCGGCACTCCAAAGAACATGGAGAACGCTCCGCTGTTGAGCCGATCGAACACCGTCGCGGCGCTGAACGCGCGATGCAGCTCGCAGCCGGCGCCGGCGAACAGCGTGCCGTGAAAGCCGACGAGCAGACCATGCACGTGAAAAAGCGGAAGTGTCAATAACAGATGGTCGCGATCAGTCCATCGCCATGCCTGGCATACGCTGGCGATATTTGCCAACACATTGCGGTGGCGTAGCATGGCGCCTTTGCTGCGGCCGGTGGTGCCGGAGGTGTAGCCGATCAGCGCGATCTCGTCGCCGTCCGGCAGCCGAAGCGGGCTGGCCGGTTGCTCCGATAAGAGCGGCGCTTCGAGAATGTGCCGCAGCTCTTTGAGATCGCCGCGCAGCGCGTCGAGCGATGGCCGCAGCGCGGCATCGGTGACGCACACCGCCGCGCCGGAGTCGCTCAAAATGTGCCGAAGTTCCACCTGGCGATACAGCGTGTTCACCGGCACCACAATGCCGCCAGCCAGATGGATGCCCAGGTAGGCCGCGAGAAAATCCACCGAGTTTCCCAGAAACAGCGCCACCCGATCGCCGGCTTCGACGCCGTGCGCAGCCAACGCGCCGGCGGCCTGCCGCGCCAGCGCCAGCAGGCGCGCATAGCTGTAGTCCTCACCTTCAAAGTGAACGCCGGTCTTGTCCGGCGCGCGGCCACAGTGATCGACAAAGGTTTCCAGCACCGATTGAGTTGCCATCGCGGGTGATTGAATGATACTTTCGGTGTGCCGGCTTTCGAGTTTGACACCAGGCGCTTTGCGCGGCGCGTGTTGCGTGCGGTCGCGCTTTGCGCGGCGCTGTTGTGGAGCGCCGCCGCTGTAACCGCATACGCCGCGTATTCGGCAACCGACATTCCAGGAGGAACGGTGACCGCAAGCAATCTGTCCTATCGACTGCGGCCCTATCTTGCCGTTCGGCGTGATGCGGTCTATCGCAGCCGCGACCGTTTCAACACCGTATACACCTGGTATTCGCGCCGTTTCAACCTGGGCACCGAACGGCATGCC
Source organism: Chloroflexota bacterium (assembly GCA_031368515.1). Lineage (GTDB taxonomy): Bacteria > Chloroflexota > Anaerolineae > J036 > Brachytrichaceae > CANJQH01. The sequence continues at coordinate 10,660 of JANMNW010000432.1, read as the reverse complement.
ACAGGCACGTGCAATGTGATTGCGCATTCGGGCCATGTGTTTGCTTCGCTCGATCAAAGCATGAGTGTGATGATGTGCGACACTCCCGAAGGTCCCATGGCGTTTGTCACGCGCACATTGAGCATCCGCTATCCCGAATGGCTGCGCGCGGCCCTCCCGGGTATTTAAGTTTTTTCAAGGCTGGCAAGTCATGACCTGGACCCAACTGCAACCCGATATGTTTGTGTGGCGCGACAGCTGCAATGTGTACGCCGTGATCGGCCCGGCTGGTGCGATCATCGTCAACGCTGGCACCGGCGCCTGGCTCGATGCAAGGGACACGCTGCCGGCTCGGCCCGCGGCGGTGGTATGCACGCACTTCTTTCGCGATCACAGCGCTGGAGCGGCCCGCGCGGCCGAACGCGGCATTCCGGTGTATGTGCCGGAGGGCGAGCGCGCAATCTTTGCCGACCCGGCCCAGCACTTTCGTCAGCGCGACACATACATCATCTACGACAACTACTGGGACCTGTTTGCGCCGATCGAGGCCACGCCGATCTCCGGAGTGCTGCTGGATTATGAGCGGCGCACGCTGGTAGGTTTGGATGTGGAAGTTGTGCCGCTGCCGGGCGTCACCTTGCATCACACTGGCTTGGCGGTACGAAGCGGCGGGCGCCAGCTCGTGTTTTGCGGCGAGGCCATACACTCGCATGGCAAGGTTGCGCGGGTGGCGCCGTATCAATACAACTACAACGACCTTGGCGGCGCGGTCAACGCGTTTTGGTCTGCGCGCGATCTGCGCAAGCGCGCGCCCGACGCGCTGTTGCCCAGCCTGGGCACGCCGATGTTTGGCGCGGCGGTGTGCGAAAGCGCGTTGGCCGCGTTGGAGGAATCGCTCAAGGTGCTATGCGACGGCCGGCCGGACGAACGCGCCGCCATCGCCTCGATACACACGCCCGCGCTGCAACGCGTGAGCGAGCACGTCTGGCGCGCCACACAGAGCCAGTCGTACAACTGGTTTGTCGTCAGCCGTAGCGGCAAAGTGTTGGCGATAGACTACGGCTACCACAATGCGCGCGGCCTGCTGGCGGCTGAGTATTCGAAGCGGTATCGCCGCCGCGCCCTGCTGCACAGCCTGGATGCGCTGAAAGCCGAAACCGGCGCAGACAAGATCGATGTGGCGCTGATCAGCCACTTTCACGACGATCACGTGTGCGGCGTGCCGTTGTTACAACGCCTGCATGGCACGCAGTCGCCATTAACGGGACACGACGCGGCGAATGCCACGCACATGCGTGGCGACGATTGCGGCGTTGTCGTCACCCGCCATTCGCATGATGCGGGCGCGGCTGCGCGCATTGGCCGCCGCGTCGCTCCAGTACACCTGCCAATCGGGGTTGGCGTACTCCATCTGGTGGTGAAACAAGTCGCCGACACAATACAGCATTTGGCCGCCGATGAGCCGCGCCCTTACAACCTGATGGCCGGGCGTTTCTCCCGGTGCCGCCAGAATGTCGACTTCATGGGTGATGGAGCGGTCGCCGTCGACGCGCTGCAGCAATCGATAGACGTCCAATCGTTTCAGAATGTTGATGGCTTCGCCATCGGGCGCATGGCGCTCAAGCCAGTCCCAATCCGCCGCGCCGATGTAGTGCCGCGCGTTGCAAAAGCGAGGTTCTTCGTCTTCATCAAGCAAACCGGAGATGTGATCGTCATGCGGATGCGTAATCACCACATGTCCGATCGATTCCGGGCTGGCGCCGCTCGCCTCAAGCTGGTCGATGAGCGACGGCGGTGGCGTGTAGCCGTCCAACCTGAAATCGGGGTGGGTGTCAAATGTGAAGCGCGTGGCGTCGATCAGCACCGAAGCAGCTCCCGCAACGATATGCACGTTCTGCACAGGCACGGCTTGTGGTTGTGACAGCTCGCTGGTGTATTCAGAGCGCGCCTGTTCCGGCCGTATGCGCAACCAGTCGCTCAAATCAGCCTTCAAATCGCCGGCGTTGATCACCGAGACGAGCGGAAGCGATGCAAGCGGTTCGAGGTTCATGTTTTTGGCGTGTCGAGCATCTTGATCGCCGCTTCCATCTTGCGCAGTTCATCAAGCGGGATGTGGCAGTTGATTTTGTGGCCGTCGCCGGCGTCCTGCCATGGCGGGATTTCGCTCTCGCAGATCGCGCCGCCATTCGGCAACAACGCGCGGCGCGGGCAGCGCGTGTGAAAGCGGCAGCCGCTGGGCGGGTTGACCGCGCTGGGCACGTTGCCTTCCAAACGGATGTGCGATTGTTCGGCAGTGGGGTCGGGCACCGGCACCGCAGCCAGCAGCGACTCGGTGTATGGGTGATAAGGAGGGCGGTAGATCGCCTCAGCTGGGCCGATCTCCACGATTTGGCCGAGATACATCACCGCGATGAAGTCGCAGAAGAAGCGCACCACGCTCAGATCGTGGGCGATAAAAATCATGGTGGTCCCGCGCTCGTGCTGAATGTCCAAGAGCAAGTTGAGCACCGCCGCCTGCACGGACACATCGAGGGCGCTGACCGGTTCGTCCGCCAGCACCAGATCGGGGCGGCCGGCAAAGGCGCGCGCAATGCCGATGCGCTGTTTCTCTCCGCCGGAGAGCTGGCGCGGCAGCCGGTCGTAATAGTGCTCGTCGAGCTTGACGGCGCGCAGCAGCCGGATCACCTCGTCGCGCACCTGCGCTTTGGGCACGATGTTGAAGCGTCGCAGTGGCCGTTCGATTTGCTGCCCTACGCTGTAGGCGGGGTTCATGGTCGACTCCGGATTTTGGAAGACCATCTGCAGCTCTTTGATCAAGTCCAGATCGCGCTGGCTGGTGCGTTTGCCCAGATCGAAGCCAATAAACTGCGCTTTGCCGCCGCTGCTATCTTCGAGCCCGATGATGGTTTTGATCAGCGTGCTTTTGCCGCTGCCGCTCTCGCCCACCACGCCCAGCGTTTTGCCCTTGAGCAGGTTGAAGCTAACGCCATCGACGGCCTTGACCGTGTCGCGTTTGCCCAGCCCAAACGCGCCGAGCAGGCCGGAGCCACTGCTGCGGTAATGCGTCTTCAAACCTTCGACGCGCAAAATGTCGTTGGTCAGGTCTGCGGGGTTGGTCAGGCGTTGCTCGGGCAATGTGACGTCGATCGGCGCCACCCACTGGCTTGCATCAATTTCTGCCGCGCGAATACAGCGGGTCAAGTGCTGAGCTGTCAGTCCCCAGACCTGAGTCCCAGATGACTGCGCTCGGGAATCGGGGCTCGGGACTCGAAACTCAGCCAGTGCCGGGCGGGCGCTTCGGCAGGCGTCAGCGGCGTACTGACAGCGCGGTTCGAAGGCGCAGCCGGGCGGCAAGCTGTCCGGTGCCGGCACGCGCCCTGGAATCGGATAAAGCACGCTGCTTTGTTTGTCGGAACCGAGACGTGGAATGGCGCGCAACAGGCCCTGGGTATAGGGATGACGCGGATCGGCAAAGGTCGCGCGCGTGTCCGACATCTCGACCACTTCGCCGGCATACATTACGCCCACGCGATTGCACACCCGCGCGATCACGCCCAGATTGTGGCTGATGAAAAGTATCGCGGTGTCGAAGTCTCGGCGCAGATCGGCCACCAGATCGAGCACGGCCGCTTCAACGGTCACATCAAGCGCGGTGGTCGGCTCATCCATGATGAGGAGGGCGGGGTTGTTGAGAAGGGCCATGGCGATGACGATACGCTGTTGTTGGCCGCCCGAAATCTGGTGTGGATAGCGCTCAAGCACGCGCCCGGCATCCGGCATATAGACTCGGTTGAGCATCTCGATACATCGCGCGCGGCCTTGTTCGCGGGACATGCCCTGGTGCACCGTAAGCACTTCGCTCATCTGGTCGCCGATGCGCATCACCGGGTTGAGCGACGTCATCGGGTCTTGGTAGACCATGGCAATGCGGTTGCCGCGCAGCTTGCGCAGCTCGCCCTCGGTCTTGTCGACCAGCGATTGGCCGAGAAAGTCAATCGTGCCGCCGGCTACCCGTCCATTGCGACCGAGATAGCCCACCAGCGCATAGGCCACCGTGCTCTTGCCGCAGCCGCTTTCACCGACGAGGCCCAGCGTTTCACCGCGATGGATGTCGAATGACACATCGCGCACGGCGCGCACCTCGCCCTTGCGGGTGCCGTAGGCGATGGCCAGGTTTTTCACGGAAATGATCGGTTCGCCGTTGTTTGGCTGCATGTTTGTTCAAAGTATCCCCGACTTTATCCATTGAGGCAATTGAGGTGAACAGTCGTGTGCCTGTGTCCGTACCCGAGATAAATTTCGTCTCCGTGTCCGCCTACGGAGGCGGTTACGATCTCGGAAATTGAGATGGAAACGCTGGCTAAGCTGCTGACGAGAGAGTCATCTGTTTTGCGCCGAGCCAGTCGCCAAGTGCTTCCAACGCGGCGCCGATTACACGTCGTGCATCTTTTGGCGCGCCGAGCTCGAGATGAATGCGTGGCACGCTTAAGACCGTGCTCACTTTGTCAAATTTGGGATCGACCCGGCCGATAAATCGGCCACGATGCATCACGGGCAGCACGTAGTAGCCGTACTTTCGTTTGTCCGGTGGGACGTAGATTTCGATCCTAAAATCCATTCCAAACAATTGCTCGGTGCGCTTGCGATCACAGATTAGGTTGTCGAATGGGGAGAGCATGCGTGTTGGCAGCGAGTCAAGTGCGGCGCGTACGTCGGTTGTGGCAAATCCGTCGATTACGTCTGCCGGCGCGTACCAGATGTCGGGAAGCCCGGTTACCGTCGTCTCTGCAATTTCACCCGCGCGCACCAGGGCCTGCAATTGCTTCTGCAAATCGGGATAGCGCCCGCGCGTGAAATGTTGCTTGATGTGCTGCTGAGTGCCGGCTCCCAACGCGCGCACCGCATGCAACGCCGCTTGCCGCGTGACCTGCGCGTCGCGCAATCGCTCGCGAGGCGTTTCAGCGGGCAGATGGCGTTCCGCAAGATCCCAGATTCGGCTATTGCCCTTGCGCCCGCTGACCATCAGCGTGCCGTCAAACCAAAGGAGATCGAGCATCTGCGACACGGTGCGCCCATTGTTCCAGCCCGAGCTGCTCCAGGCTGCCTCGGATTCATCTTCGATGGCCGAGGCGGGAAGCGGACCGCGCGTCTTGATTTCCCGCAGTATGCGCGCGCGCAGCTTTGCATTGGCCGCCATCCATGCGCGCGAGCGCACCGACCAAGCATCTGTTGCATCGGGCCTCAGCGCATTTCGCATGCGATGCTCGTGAATCGGAAAGTCTTCCGTCAGCACAATCGAGGCGCAATGCGCCCAGTATTCGAACAGGCTGCGATCGCGCCACAGCAACGTGTTGAGGTCGGCATTGAGTGCCCTGAGCGATGGATGTTCGGTGCGGCAGCGCAGGACGTGCTGGTGGCTTTTGGCCGCGGCGCTGATTGGGTCGAGCTGCACTGCGCGCAGCGCCCGAAACGCCTCCGTCAGACCGCTTGGCGTGGCGGGCTTTGGCGCGTCAAGGCCCTGCGCCTGAATGGCAAGCAGGCGAACGGCCTCAATACTTAGGGTCCGTGGGGTCACTGCGCAAATTTCCTTTACAACCTATCAAAATGATTCGGTCGTCTACGTCCAGCGCGCGGCGCATCGGGTTCAGAAGTTCGCCGCGCGTTTCCTGCCTCATCTTGTGGACTTGATCGTGCACAGGGCCTGGCGAATCTCCCCAAGGTGATAGGCAGTGTGTGCAACAATGGCGACTGCGCCGCCAACTTGATGCTCTTGATCCCAGTTTGTGATGGCGGCGATCTGTTTTCGAACACGATCATGAGCGGCCCTAAGGTTTGCCTGAAGCGTATCCCATTCCGCTGGGCTGACAACGACGGTCTTCCACGCGGCGCCCCAATCGGCGTCTGCGACTTTTTTGCCGCGAATGTATTCGTGTAGTACATCAACGTAGTAGGTCACATGCGTCACTTGTGCCGCAATGCTGGCGCAACTGGGCGAGACCGGCCGTGATGCTTCATCCGCATCGATCGTCGCGAGAGTCTCATACAGCGACGTGCCACGGTCGAGATACATGCCTTGCACGTTTGAGAACGTTTCATCCAGTGCCGTTGCGATGGCGTCGGCAAACAGGCGATTGGTGGGAATATGGGTCATAGTACTGGCATATTAGCCTCTCACGCGCAAACCGCATCGTCCGCTCAATCCTGTGTTCTGACCTGCAGTGTGGGCGGCGCGCCAACCCGTTTCTCGAACTTTTTTGTGCGCCGATTGGCGCGAAATGCAGGTTTTGCCGGTGACAAGCGCGCAGTTGACACCGCAAACTGCCAGATTCGGCGAAGCCATGTGATCTGCCCGTTGCACGCGTCCCTGGCCAGCCTTGCCGCCTTGGCCGCTCGCAGTAACTCCTCCTGTCGCAGCCGTGCTTCTTCCCCCTGTGAGTAGTAACTGAAATGCATGTTTCTCCTTTGAACACGCTCAGGATATTGCGTAATCAGGGTGATATCCGCCCTAATACAGAAGTACACTGTCGATATGTATCACCCGACAACCCGTGTGCTGGCTGTGCTTGAAATGCTGCAAACGCATGGCCGCTTGAGCGGTGCGGAGATGGCCCGGCGATTGGAAGTGGATGCACGCACACTTCGCCGTTATATCGAGATGCTCCAAGATTTGGGCATTCCGATCACCGCCGAGCGCGGGCGCTATGGCGCGTACTCGCTTGTGCCGGGCTACAAACTGCCGCCGATGATGTTCACGGACGATGAAGCGCTCGCCCTTACGCTGGGCTTGCACGCGGCGCGCGGACTTGGGCTAAGCGAGGCGACCCCGGCAATCGAGAGCGCGCAGGCGAAACTGGAGCGCGTGCTGCCTGCGCCGCTCAAAGGGCGTGTGCGCGCGCTGAGCGAAACGGTCGCGCTTGACATGACCGGCGCCGATGTGCCGCTGCCCAACAGTGTCGCGATCACCACGCTCAGCTCGGGTGCGCAGCAACGGCGGCGGGTGCATTTTGCCTATCGCGCTGCCGATGGCGCTGAAACGGAACGCGACTTCGACCCATACGGCCTGGCATTTCGGCAAGGCCGCTGGTATGTGGTCGGGCATTGTCATTTGCGCGCTGGGCTGCGCTCGTTCCGGCTGGATCGCGTGCAAAGCGTGTCGCTGCGCGAAGAGCAATTCGAGCGGCCAAAACATTTCGACACGCTGGCGCACCTTGCGCTGAACATGGCCATGCTGCCGCGCGCGATTGCGGTCGAGGTGTTTTTGCAGACGGATTTGGCCTTCGCACGCGCCGAAGTGCCGGGCATGCTGGGTGTGCTTGAGGCGACGGAAGACGGCGTGCTGTTGCGCGGGCGAACGGACGACGCCGATTGGTATGCCTGTGAACTGGCGCGGTTGCCGTTTGCGTTTCGCGTTCATGAACCAGAAGCGCTGCGCGAAGCGTTGCGCCGGCGAGCCGAGGCGCTCATTGCGGCGGTCATGCCGACGTAACAAATCCGTAAGGACTTAGTCAGCAATGCGTAACATGGCGGGGCGAGACTCACCAGCGACACACCCTTAGAACACGATTTGGCCGGCTGCGCATTTGTCAGCTGTCCAGCCTGGAGAACCATGAAACATTACGGTACCATTGCTGCGGCTATGGCCGCACTTTCAATCATTTTGAGCGCCTGTGGCGGATCGCCGACTGCTGCGCCAAATGCTGCGCCAAAAGTCGACGCCGCAGCCACCAAGGCCAGCATGGAAAAGGAAGCGATGGCCAAGGAGGCCATGGTTTCGGCTGAGTCAACCAAAGAGGCGATGACCAAAGCCGAGACCATGAAGAAGGAAGAGATGGTCAAGGCCGACGCAACGAAGGAAGCGATGGCGATGGCCGATGCCACCAAAGTGGCCATGGAAAAAGAGACGATGGTCAAGGCCGACGCGACGAAGGAAGCGATGGCTATGGCCGATGCCACAAAAGTGGCCATGGAGAAAGAGGCAATGGTCAAGGCTGACGCCACGGCCGCTGCCGGTACCGATCCGATCAAGGAAGCCATGGCCGGTGAAGCCATGATGCTCGCAAAAGGTGAGTTTACAAAGGTCGATGCCTCGCACTTCGCGAACGGCCAAGCCAGCATTGATAAGACTGCCGCTGGCAAACTGGTGCTACGGTTTAGCAACTTTGTGGCCGCCGATGGCCCGGACTTGTATGTTCATCTGTCGGGCAATCCCGAGCCACGCGACGCCGATGGCGTGATGGGCAATGGCAACCTGGATCTCGGCAAGCTCAAGCAGGGTTCAGGTGATCAGGAATACGAATTGCCGGCCGATTTTGATGCCAGCAAATTCAAGTCCGTGGTGATCTACTGCAAGCGATTCAGCGTCGTGTTCAGCACGGCCACGCTGGCGAAGTAGGCAGACGGCACATTTAGCCAATTGTGGCCAAACGCCCTTGCTCTGTGGCACGGGCGATTCATATTTTCCATGCCATCGCATCCGACAGAGTGGGAATAATCCAGCTTGACATGCGCAAACAGACTGAATCGATTGCGCGGTGGGGATCCGGTCGAGCATTTCACGTCCCAGTGCGACTATTCGGGACGAAAGACTGCGTGAGGGATATGCTTTTTCTGCCAGGCCGAAAATATTGCGTTGTACTCTGCGAGTGTCTTCAGATAGTCCAAGTCAGTAATATCAGCAAAGTGCCGCAACAGCACTTGTGCGCCAAAGCATGAAAACATCGGGAGCAATGAAAAAACACTGGCCATCAGTGACGCGCTAGAAAACGGCCCGACAATGATTTTGTCCTTCTGCACCAGAAGCCGGATGCCTTGAAAAGTGGCGTGCACAGCCACTTCTGAAAGCATGGAGTAATACTCATTTCGCACGTCGCGAGTCATTTTGTCTCGCGCATTCAACGCGTCGCGAATCGCTTTGGGGCTGAAGAGTTTGCGGCGCTGACGATCGGAGGCTTTGCCCCATTGGGCAATAGAATGTTGATTTGTAAGAAAGTAATCGAGTAGATTTGTGACTTCAATGAGATCGCGCAGCAGCATGAACGCGGTTTGATAATATCCGGACAGGGTGAGATGAAGTGCCGCCGCCGAAGAGTTGAAAACTCGCGCACCCAGCAGCATGATGGTGTTTTCGTCGATGGTCTTGGCGGCGCGAACTTCGAAAAGCTTGCTCAGGAGCACCAGATTGACGTTCACCATCGCACGGTGGTCTGCAATGCTCTCGTCCTGGACGGCAAGGGCGTTATTGGCTTTCAGGACTGGCGCGCAATCGATGAAGTCTGAAATTTCATGCAAAGCACCAGCTGATTTCCGCTCGTTTTCGCTCATGTGACTCCTTTTCCGTTGAGCCAAACAGGTCACCGAACGGCAACGCGTTACTCTGTCAATATTCGCGGGCTCGTTCCATAATCCGATATTACTGCACACGGCGAAAAAGCGCAGGGTAATAGGGCGAGCCGCTGACGTTCCCGGCGCCCTGACATCCTGCGCGCACCAACATAAGCTTGAGCCGTGCCTAGAAATCGTGCAATAGAAGAAGAAGAGGCGTTGTTGCCGCTGGTAATACGCACCCAAAACACGTCACGGGCAATGCTCCAGTGCCGGTTTGCGCGGTCGGGACTCTCGGGTTAGGCTTGTTGACCGGGCCGCGCATCAAGCGAACCTGAGTGGCCTTGAACCTATGCATCGAATTGCGCTGGGCGCCATCTTCACGGAATGCAACGAACTGGGAGGCATGCCGATCGACCTCTCCTGGTTTGAACGTTACGAGCTCAAGCGCGGTGCCGAGATTCTGTCAATCAGCGGTGGCGTCGTTGGCGGCATGCTGCGCACGTTGGAAGAACGCGGCGGTCAGGTAGTCCCGTTGTTGTTTGCCAGCACCTGTCCAGGAGGCTACGTTACCGCAGGCTGTTATCAGCAGCTCAGGCAAGAAATGACGGAGCGGCTCAGAGCAGCCCTGCCGGTGGATGGCGTGCTGCTCCCGCTGCATGGCGCCGCCGTAGTGGAAGGCTTGGGCGACCTCGAAGGCGATTTGATCCTGGCTGTTCGCAGTATTGTCGGAACTGCTGTGCCCATCGTGGCCACGCTGGATCTGCATGCCGACGTAACCCGTGCGATGGTGCGCGGTGCTGATGCACTGGTGGCTTGGGAAACCTATCCGCACCGGGATGCGTTTAGCACCGGTCAGCGTGGTGCCGCGCTTCTGCTCGATGCGCTTGAAGGCCGCTGTCGACTGGTTATGACCATGGCCAAAGTCCCGGTGATTACCGGCGCCGTGCATGCTTCCACAGACGGCGACGATCCGTTTGCGAAGATCATGCGCCGCGCAAAATCACACGAAGGACGCGAAGGTGTGTTGTCCACTAGTGTCTTTCTCGTACAACCGTTTCTCGATCAGCCCGAAATGGGCGGCGGAGCGCTGGTGATTGCCGATGGTGACCAATCCAAGGCGGATGCACTGGCGGCAGATCTGGCGCAGGAGTTTTGGAACCGGCGCTTAGAGTTTGAAGGCGTCCTTTATTCGCCAGCAGAGGCTGTGCGCCTGAGCCTGCAAATTGCTGGCTGGCCGGTGATTTTGGTCGAGACATCCGACTGCGCAGGTGGCGGCGCGGCGGGCGACAGCATTGCCACCCTGTCCGCGTTGCTCACTGCCAAGATCGATCAAACTGCACTCGTGCCGGTGGTCGAC
>JANMNW010000404.1:0-6916 GCA_031368515.1 Chloroflexota bacterium | reverse complement strand
CGCGCTGAATTGTCCGATGTCGCCGCCGGCCAGCCAACCAACCACGCCAAGACCGCTGTGATTCAGATATGCATCGGCGCCGACACCGCCCCAGCCGGCAAGGAAGCGCCCATTGGCAAACAGCCCGGTCCAGAGCACGCCCGAAGCCGCAGGCAGAAAAATTGTGCTGACCGCGCCCTGCTCGTCGCGAATGCCATTGCGGATTTGCAACCAATAACCGATCGGGAGGGCCAATGCGGCGGCCATGAGGCCAAGCAGCGGCGCGCTGAGGATCGGAAACACCGCAGCCGAAGACCCGGCAAACAGCGCGGCGACAAGCGCGCGGCTCAGCATCGTCGCCTGTAGGCGGCCTGTCGTAAACCAGGCATAAAACAGGGCAAATCCAAGAGCGCTGAGGGCGATCAAACTGAGCGAAACAAGATGCGCCGTGAGCACGCCGGATGAGCGCGCATCGGGCAGCCCGGACACCACGGTCACCGCGCCAAATGCCAACAGCAGGCCGTCAAACGTGGCCAACACCGGCGAACGCCGGGGAAGCGTGGGAGTTGCCGAGCTGACCCTGAAGATGACGTTGCAGGCGGCGGCGCATCCGCCGCCCACCAGGCCCACCAGCGCCAAACCGGACAAATCCACCGCACCGTGGCCCAGGTTGGCCAATGCGCCCAGTTGCACCAGCCAGCCGTCCTGCAGTGACGACAACAATAGCGCGCATACAAAGGCGGCTGTGGCGCTGGCCATTGACCGAGCTGCGCCGCGCGGGTTTGCGCAGCCCAATCCGGCGGCCACGCCTGCGGCCGTGGAAAATGCGCCGCTATGCAACATGCGGGCAAAAGCATCTCCGCCTTCCGGCCACAAAATGCCCTGTGCTGCAAATGCAGCAGCGCTTGCAACACATGCCGTCAAAATAACGCCAAGCATTCGGGCGACGGCGCGAACAAGCTGACGACCGCCGGGCATGGCCGGAGGCAATGAGGCAAACGTCAGGGCGACCCCCAACGGGATCAGCCAGCCGCCGACCGTCTCTATCGACATACCGCAAGTATAATCACATGTAATGCCTGCAACTGTTAGCGTTGATGCGCTTGGCTTGGCACGCTTGTGCGTGGCGGCCGCTGCCGATAAGAAAGCCGAAAACATCCTGCTGCTCGATTTGCGAGCCCTCTCCACAATCGCCGATTATTTTGTCATTTGCTCCGGGGGAAGCGAGCGTCAGTTGCGTGCCATCGCCGAAGGCATTGATGACGCGCTCTCTAGAAACCAGAAAATATCGCCCAAAAGCGTCACCGGCACCGGTGGCGGCGGTTGGGCGCTGATGGACTATACCGACGTTATCGTGCACATTTTCCTGCCCAGCCAGCGCGTGTACTACAACCTTGAGGCGTTGTGGCAGCAGGCGCCGGTGTTGCTGCGGATGCAGTAGCGTTTCGTGCGCCGGGTTACGCCGGGCGGCGCCGCCGCATCGCGACGCCCTGGATGATGCCCACGGCGAGCATCACTACGATCAAGTTTGTGCGGCCATAACTGATAAACGGCAGCACCACGCCGGTTACCGGCGCCCAGCTTACTTGCATGCCGACGTTGATATACGTCTGCAAAAACAGCACCGAAGCCACGCCGACGCACAGCAATCGCCCAAATGTGTCCGGGGCGGCGTAACCTGCCCATAAAGAGCGCGCGATCACCGCAAACAGCAAAAACAGGCTGAAGGTCGCCCCCGCAAAGCCCAGCTCTTCACCGATAACCGAAAAGATAAAGTCGGTATGCCGGACCGGAAAGAATCGCAACTGCGTCTGGGTTCCGCGCAGAAAACCCTTGCCAAACACTCCCCCCTGGCCCAGCGCGATCAGAGCCTGCTCACTTTGGTAGTTTTCGCCTTGCTCGCCTCCCAGCAGCAGGCTTTCGATGCGCCTGATCTGGTAGGCGCGGATCAATCCGCTGGTGGCTTCGGCTTCGGGCGGGATGATCGGCGCGGGCGCGCCAGGCCGCCCGCCGGGCGACACCTGCGCGACATCCTGGCCCGCGGCGGCGGCGGCGGCTTGCTCGTTCGTCTCTACAGCGCCCGAAGGCAGGCGCGTGATGAAGATCAGGCTGCCGAGCAGGGCCAGCGAGGCGATGCCAATGGTGACGACGTGCTCGCGTTCCAGCCCGCCCACGAACACGACGGCCAGCCACAGAAACACGATGGTCAACGCTGTGCTCAAGTTGGGCTGCAGCATGATCAGCACCACGCATGGCAGCACCAGCAGGCCTGAGAGCACGATGGTTTCGAGATAGGGCCGGCGGCCCTGCCTGTCCGCGATGAAGCGCGCCAGCACGATGGTGAGCAGCACCTTGGCCACCTCGCCGGGCTGCAAGTCGAAGCCGCCGAGGTTGAACCAGCGGCGGGCGTTGAAGCGCGCCTCGCCGACCACCAGCACCAGCGCCAGCGCCGCGACCGAAATCACATAGAGCGGAGCCGCGAAGTTTTTGAGCAGCGCATAGTCAAATGCCGCCACGATCAGCAGCACAAAGACCGCCGCCAGCGCCGTGAAAGCCTGGTCGAGCCACAGGCGTTCGATTTGCGGGTCGCCGCGGGTGGCGCTGTAGATCATGACCACGCCGATGACGAGCAAGGCGATGACGATGACAAAGAGCACCCAATCGAAATAGCGCCAGACGCGACGGTCGAACATCGCCGCCAGCGTACACGAAATTGGTGAGAGCGCGTGCCCCTAAATCTCGGCGCGCACGGTTGTGCCCTGGCCCGGGCTGCTGATGATGGTTACACTGCCCCCGAATGGCTGCGCGCGTTCGCGCATGCGCTTGAGCCCGAGATGGCCGGGGAAACTGCCGCCGGTGTCAAAGCCGGCGCCATTGTCGGAAATTTCCAATGTGACCTTGCCATTGGGGGCGCGCAGCCGCACGTCGATGCTTGTAGCGCCCGCATGCTTAACGGTGTTTTGGATCGCTTCCATACCGATGCGATAGAGCGCTTCTTTGGCTTCGATTCTAAGATCGGGTTCGGCGATCTCGAACAAGGTGCGTATGTCCAGGCGGTGGCGCGCGCCCAGCGCCGCGGCCTGCTTGCGAAATGCGCCGGTCAGGCCTTCTTCCTCAAGCGATTCCGGGCGCAACTCAAAAATCAGCGCGCGCATTTCCGCAAGAGCGCCTTCGGTCAGCTCCAATGCCTGAGCCAAGGGCGCGGCCGCGGCCTGCGCGTCTACCGGCAGCATCTGCTGCGCGGTGCGTGACATCAGCGACGAGGCGAACAGCTGTTGCGATACCGAGTCATGCAGCTCGTGCGAGAGGCGTGCGCGTTCAGCCACAGCGGCTGTTTTGGCTTCGGTCGCGCGCAAACGCAGCGAGGTGATGACAGCGATCAATTGCCCGGCGAAGGCCATCAGCAGTTCGGCGTGGCTGGTCGAGTACACCGCGCCCTGATCGCGCGTCACATGAAGGACGCCGATGACCGTATCGCCCGTCACGAGCGGCACGCCAATCCAGGATTGCTCGTTTGAGAGGGCGTTGATGGCAGGCCAGCCGCTGCGCAGCACTTCAGACACGCTGTCCGGCGTCGTGGCGCTCGTGGTGACGCGCACTTTGGCATGCGCCGGCGACGGCACATAGTCGTAGATTTCGAATCTGCCTGACGGTCCATCGTGCGCCAATGCGATCGTGCAATGGTCAAAAGCGATCAAGTGGCGCAGTTCCTCGAACGCGGTCGTAGCGAGGCCATCAAAGCCATTGGCAGAATACAACGCTTGCGGCATGCTCATCAGGTTCATATAGCGCGCCTTGAGCCATCTGGATGTGTTGCGGACGAGTTGTTGCCGCACAACCAGAATAACGATGGAAGTCAACTGGGCTGCTACCAGGAACTCCCAGGAGACGCGCCCAACGCCATCCCTGGGGGCATAGATCCATACCATCACGCCAAGACCGATCGTAACCAGCCCATGAAACCAGTAGTTCAAGAAAGCATCGATCAGCCTGTTGCGGCGCATGTTTAGCCGCAGCGTCAATATGGGTTGCGCGCCCACTTTGCGCAGCGCCTCGATCGATGTGAATCCGCTAAGCGCAAGGATGGTGGTCGCGCAAAAAGAGATCAAGTTGCCGGTGAGGTGCGCCGTGACGGCCGGCATCGCTGACGAAAAGTAGACTTGATCGCCCAGGAAGCCAATCACCGCAGCAAGGCTGAGCTGCAGGAATGTGCCGCGCATGGGCGAATGCCATTCGCGCGCTGTCAAGGTGAGCAGCGCCCACACCATAATGCCGGACATCGCCTGATATGCGATCATTCCGATCCAGCGCCCGGTTTCCATTGGTTGCCAGGCTTCCGGTTGCGGCAATATGACCACAGTGATCAAGGCCGTAAACGCGGCAATACCGGCCATGTCCACGATCAACAATCCGCGTTCGTCTCGATCCAACGCGCGGAACGGAAGATTCAGCAGCGCGGCCAGAAGCATGCCGATCCCGAGCACAAAAAAGGCCATGGACGCGGTTGGCACAGCCGCGTGCTGCACGCCAAACATCGGCAGCATATCCAGACAGATGCCGATCATGAATGCTGTGACACTCAGGGCGGTGAACCGCCAGGCGCGGCTGTGTCCCAAACTAAGCGGCTTGTGCAGCCGTGTGACAACAATGGACACAATAGCGGTAGTTGCGTATCCGGCCACCAGCGCGGCAGAGGACAATGCCACCGCCGATCCCTCTGCGAGCACGCCGATGCAAACTGCCGTGGCGATGGCTGCAAACGTGATGCCCAGAAACAGCTGTGCTTTCCATCGAGGGGTTGGAAGACTGATGAGCCTGGATGTCGGCGAGGGTGCAGTGTGCGCGTGTGCCATGAGTTTGCTGAATGCACAGTGAATTGTTCTCTAATTGCACATGCGATCCACCGGCCTTCGGAGTGAATACGTAAAGACTTGGGTTGTATCGTCCTGCGCCCAAAGGCGGGTGCGCACGGACGACTCGGGCATTTGGCGTAGACGCCGCGCCTGACCCACTGGCGTTCGATTTGTGTAGTTGTGGACAACGCCGTATGCTTGCGTCCAGACCATGAGCAAACAAACCATTTCCGTCGCAGGCGCCGACGCCGAGCCCGGCGCGCGCGCGTCGCGCATGCTGGACCTGACTTTTGCAGGAACCGCCACACGCCTGCCGCTTTTTGTGATCAACGGCGCGCATGCCGGGCCGACGGTGGTTGTCACTGCCGGCATTCATGGCAGCGAATACGTTGGCATCGAAGCCGCCTACCGGCTGGCGCTGGGCGTCGACCCCAGCGCGTTGCGCGGCCAGCTGATCGTGGCACCGATCTGCAGCATGACGGCCTACGCCAAGCGCGCCACTTATATCGCGCCGCCGGACAGCAAAAATCTCAATCGCTGCTTTCCCGGCAAAGCCGATGGCAGCTTCGCCGAACAACTGGCGCACTGGATTTTCCAAACCCTCATCCGGCGGGCCGATGCCTATCTCGACTTGCACGGCGGCGACTTGAACGAGGCGCTGGTTCCGTTCAGCATCGTCAAGCGTAGCGGCAATGCCGATGTGGATGCGCGCTCGCTGGCGCTGGCGGAGGCTTTTGGCATCGCGGAGATTGTGGTGTCTGAAGTGGCGGGTTCGACGGTTTCGGCCGCTTCTGATTCCGGTATTCCAGCCGTGCTGGCCGAGATCGGCGGGCAGGGCGTGTGGAGCGAGCCCGAGGCTGCGCGCATGCTGGACGGGCTGTACCGCGCTCTGGCGCATGCGGGAGTGCTGGGCGCCGCGCAAGCGCCCACGCCCGCGCGGGTTTTTGAGCAGTTCAGCTGGTTGCGCTCCGAGCATGACGGACTTTTTCGGCCGGCCTGTCGTGTGGGCGAAATCGTCAAAGCCGGTCAATACCTTGGCTATGTGGCTAATCTGCTGGGCGAGCGTGTGCAGGACGCCATCGCGCCACACGACGGCATGGTGATGTTTTTAGTGACCACGCTAGCCATGAATAACGGTGATCCGCTGCTGGCCATTGGCGCTTAGCGCCGGAACGCTCTGGAATGCCGAACGCGTACGGTTGTGCGTCTTCGGCGTTCTGCGGCCCGTTTGCACAACTACAGCGCTTTTCCGTGCGTCACGACTGCTTCTGCAGGCAAGAACGACACATTGAACTTTGCTTCGATCTGAACGTCGTCGCCTCTGAATCTAAACGTATCTGTGAGCACAAAAGGCGTTTCGCATAGGCACAATGTGAGCACCAAAGTACTGTCATCGACCCATGTCGCGCTGCTGGCAACCAATGCCGGCTGCGCGCTTGAGTAGGCAATCTGTGATTCGCGCCAGCTGCCAAAACCGCATGCGATCACATCGGACCCGCGCGCGGTGTTGACGGTGAAGGTAAGCCCGCCTTCGTTCAGGTCGATGCGGAGCCACTCCATGCCAGCAGGGTTGGCGTCAAGTCGATACGTCCGTCCATGAATTTGTGCTGCCAGGGGTGATGTGTGCGCGTCGCTTGGCAGCGGCATGCGCAGCGCACCGAGCGTTTTGTTCAGCGTTGCGTCGGCCTTTGAATCTGCCGGCAGCGCCGCCTTGCCGAATGCGGGCAACAGTGTGTCCCAAGCCGCGTCGAGCACGCTCTGCATGTCTTTCACGCCGCTGGTGATGGCCAGCACCGCCTCCTGATCGGGCATGACGACGCAAAATTGGCCAAAAGCGCCATCGCCGCGGTAACAATTGTGACGGCAGCGCCAGAATTGATAGCCGTATCCTTGCGCCCAATCGATCTCTTCCTTGTAGGAGAATAGATTCAATCTAGACAATATGAACAATATGATATAATGTGCGCGAATGGAGACATTCAAGACGGGTGAATTCTCGCGATTAACTGGGGTTGCGATCAAGACGCTGCAAAAGTGGGATCGCGAGGGAAAGCTGAAATCGAGCCGGACTGCGAGCAATAGGC
>JANMNW010000394.1:0-9718 GCA_031368515.1 Chloroflexota bacterium | reverse complement strand
GATCACCATCACCCCTGCTTCGGCGATCAGCAGACGCGAGTAAAACGTCGGGCCGAGAATGAAGATGGCCGTCCACACCACAAAGGGCATTTTGAGGGTGGCGCCGGCGATGCGAATGATCTGATCGAACCAGGAGGCGTTGCGGTGCGAGTAGACGTTGTCGGCCCAAAAGAAGATGAGCAGCGAGGCGTTAAAAAGCAGTTGAATGCCTATATAGCCGGATAACGGCGCGTCAAACACGATTTCGCGAAACAGCTGAATCCTGTATCGCAGATAGTAGCCCAGAAAGAAGGCGATATTGATCAGAATGACATCGATCAACAGCCACAATAGGCGATAGCGAAAAGAGTTCATGCGCCCGTCGCCAAGCGTCCATGGCTGTTTGCTCGATGCCAAAAGGCTTGCGCCGATCGGCCGGGCGTTGTGTTCATGCTGGGCGCTTTTTCCATTGATCATTTTTGGTGGCGGTTGCCGATGCCTTGCCCGCTGTGCTGTCCATTGTCCATTGTCCATCCAAGTGGCGCAATCGCCCATCCGCATGCCGGACGAGTAACCCATTATCCGTTGTCGATTGACCGTCTCTGGCGATTGGCGAAGTCTAGCAAATCCAGCTGCCGGCGTTTTTGCTCTGTTGCGCGGAATCTGGCGCAGGCTTGCGACCCTGGACAGAGTCGTGACGGCGAGCGCGTTCCTGTGTTTCCCGAGCGCGCGCTGTCAAACCCGGCAGAGCGCTGTCAACCCGGCACGGCGCTGTCAAACTCGACAAGGCGCTGTCATTCCTCGGCAGAGCGCTCAAACCCAGCACGGGCGCTGTTATTCCTCGGTAGGACGCTGTCAAACCCGGCACGACGCTCGAACGGCAAGCCATGACCTGCCGTTAGTGGCGAAGCCGCCGGAACGCGTCAATCGGCGATGGCTCGATCATAGAGCCGATAGCGTTTGTAGATTTTGCCGCCGCCTTGTTCGATGATGCGATTCATCGCATCGTTATTTTCGAGAATCCAGGAACATTCGGCGCCGCTATAGCCTTTGCGTTTGACCGCCTCGTAGCTTTTTACCGCCAGCACCGCGTCGATGCCGGCCATGCGGTGCTCGGCCAGCACGCCCATGACCAGAAAGCGCGCCGAGTTAACCTCTGAACGGCGCTTCAAGACGAATTTCGCCAGTGTGATCAGCTCTGGCGTGCGCGGGCTGGGGTAGGCCAGTTTCAGCGGATGATTGACATTCGGCAGGCAGGCGGCCACACCGACGGCCTGGCCGTCCATCTCGGCCACCAGAATCAGCTCCTCGTCAGCGAACTGCTTGAGCTGATGAATAAGGTGATGCATTTCCTCGTCGGTTGGCGTGACGTGTCCCCAGTTTTCCTCCCAGGGTTGTGAATAGAGCACGTTTTTGATGTGCGCAAATTCCTCGTCGACGCGTTTGAGATTGATGTGGCGAACGGTGAAGCGGCCGCGTTTGAGCGCCATCTGCGCAATGCGGCCGATGCGTCCCGCGACGGCTTTGCCGCCGTCTTCGATGGCGATCCACCAGGCCAGCAGATCCTTGGCCTTTGCAAAGCCGCAGCCTTCGATCAAATCGGCGTAATAGCGCGGGTTGTAGGTCATCAACACCTGCGGTTCGGAATCGAAACCTTCGACCAGCAAGCCGCATTCGTCGTTGATGCTCAAGGTGGCCGGCCCGCGCATGACCTTCAGCCCGCGCGATTTGAGCCACGCTTGCGCGGCGGAAAAGAGCGCGCTGGCGACATCGGGCGAATTGACGCATTCAAAGCCGCCAAAAAAGCCTGCGTTGTCTTTCCATTTCTCGAGATGACGCGTGTTGTGCACAGCGGCAATGGTTCCGACGGTTGAGCCGTCGCGGCGCGCCAGAAACATGGCCGCATCCGAATGCTTGAAGAACAGATTCTTATTCTTGTCGTAAAACGCTGTGCGGTCGCTGATGAGCGGGGGCACCCAGTACGGATCGTCTTTGTAGATTTGCCACGCAAAATCAATAAATTCGCGGCGCAACTTGGGCGTGGTGCACTCGATTATGTCGATAGCCATCGAAACCTGTCTTCGCGCGGTTGAAAAGGGCCGGGCGAGAGAAAACGGCCTGAAATTGAGACGATTCTAATCGAATGCCGTGGCATTGTGATATAGTTCCGGCCCCGACGCAGCTGACATTACAGCCGTCTTTCCGCTCTCGAACCCGGCCTGACGATCGCGCGTGAATTTCACGCGATTGTCAGGTTTTTTTACGAGGGCAATGATTACCAGGGAAAGGAGAATTGAGAATGCGAGACTATGAATTGACGTTTATCGGAAAGCCCGATCTGGACACCACCAATCTGAACGCATTGGTCGAGCGGGTCAAGGGCATTGTCACCGCCGATGGCGGTTCTGTCCTCAAGACCGACATGTGGGGCATGCGCCATCTGACGTATCCGATTCGAAAATATCGAGACGGCCACTATGTGCATATGCTGATCAAAGCCGAAGGCGGCACGGTCGCGCGCATAGAGCAGCGCCTGGGTCTGGTTGAGGATGCGATTCGCTACTTGCTCGTGCTTTCGGAAGACGAGCCTGTGGCGGCCGTTCCCGAAGCCGCCAGCGGCGATTCAGCCGAAACACCGGCGGCAGCTTAGCGGATCTTGAGCTTGCACGGGCGGCTGTGGACTGGTTTGTCTTTTGGCTACATAATCTAAAAGGGGGCGTGGCACGGGGCGGTGACGAGTAGGTCGCAAAGCGCTTTTTCGGCAGGCGCCGATATGCGAATGTTGCGATGTTCAAGAGGGGTGCAGTATGCGGGGTTTGAATAAGGTGATGATTATTGGCCATCTGGGGCGCGAGCCTGAGTTGCGCTACACGCCTGGCGGCAAAGCAGTAGCCTCCTTTGCGGTCGAAACAAAACGCGATTGGACCTCGCCCGACGGCCAGCGCCATGAAGAATCGGAATGGTTCAATGTGGTGGCGTGGGGCAGCCTGGCGGAAATTTGCAAGCAGCATCTGGCGCGCGGCCAGCAGGTGTATGTTGAAGGACGCCTGCAGACGCGCGGCTGGGAAGACAGCGAAGGCAAGCGGCACTATCGCACTGAAATCGTAGCCAATGAAATGGTCATCCTCGGCCCGCGCCGCCAGCATCTGGAATCCCATTCGGATGAGCAGCCCGGCGACGAGGAAACTTTGTAACTCCACATGTTGAAGAAATCTGAAGCCGCATCCGCGCCGAACATGACGCGCTTGCAGCTTTCGCGCTATGAGATCGAGCAACGCCGCCGCCGGTATATCGTAATCGGCTCGATCATTGTCGGATTGGTCACGCTGGGCCTGATTGCGGCAGCCGTGTTGCAGTTGACGGTGATCGAACCGGGCCGCACGGTGGCCAGCGTGGGCGGCCAGAGCATCACTGTGCGCAATTTGCAAAAGCGCATGCAGTTGACGCAGAACAGCGTGGCGGGCAACGCCGCGCAGTTGTCGCAGCAGATCTCGCAAATCCGCCAGAGTGGCGACCCCAGCAGCGAGTTTTTGGTCTCGTTTTATCAGCAACAGCTGCAGAACATCGTGCAGCAGGGCACGGCCGAGGGCATCGCGCAATCAGCCTACCGGAGCATGGTGGATGATTTGCTGATTCGTCAGGAAGCGGCGCGCCGCGGCGTGACCGTCAGCGCGCAGGATGTCGAAATCGAACTGGCCAAGAGCATTGGATTCTTTAACGCGACGTTGACGCCGTTCCCGACCGACACCGCCCAACCGACTGTGGTTGTTTCCGGCACTGCGGTGGTTCCGGCCACCAGCGAACCGCGCCTGCAGCCCACATCGATCAGCAGCGACACGTATCGCTATGAGCTGTCCAAGCGCGTGGCCAATCTTGCGCCTCTCAACTACACCGAGCAGGACATGCGCTATTTTGTCGAAGGCGATCTGTATCGCACGCGGCTGCAGGAAAAACTCGGCGCAGAAGTGACCACCAGCGCGCCGCACTATGAATTTCAGTTTCTGCGATTCAATGTGATCACCGATGCGGTCAAAGCCGCCGATCGCCTGGCGAAGAAGGAAATTCGCTTTGACGCGCTGATCACCGAGACCAATCAAATCACACAGCCGCTGGCCATCGGCAACGGCGAGAAAGTGGATTGGATGAGCGAGGACAAAGTGCGCCAGCAGTATGGGCCGGAAGTGCTGGATCTGTTGTCCTATAAGGCGCTAAACGCGCCCACGCAAATTGTCACTTCATCGGTGACGGGCGGCGTGTATCTGCTTGTGCCGCTGGGCCGGGAAACGCGGCCGTTGGCGGAGGATGAGCTGACTTCGAAAAAACGCGAACGCTATGACGCCTGGCTGAATGCCGCGCGTGAAGATACCGCGGTGGTGAAAAAGGAAGCAGAGCCGACGGAGTTTATCCTGCCGGTTGTGCGGACGGGCGCGGCGCAGTTCATGCAGCTGTACGGATCGTCCGCCTTGCCGGGAGTGCCTTAACGCCGCTGTTATGGCCAAGCCGCATTTGGCGCGCCGCGCGTCCAAGCTTGTCTTGGGTGGCGGCGCGCTTGTTTTTTTCGTGCTCGGCGCCGCGGCGCCTGCGTCATCGGCCGGCCCTGCGAAGCCGGCGCCGCATCCTTCCGATGAAGGCCGTGTCGAGACGGTGTTTCGGATGCGCGGCGACACGCTGACCTGGACGCAAGACTGGTGGCTGGGCAATCTGGTTGGGCTGCGCGTGTGGTCCGAGCATATCGATGCCGATCGCGACCTGAAAGCGTCGGCGCCGGAGAAGGAAGCCTTCGCGCGCTATGTGCAATCATGGGCTGAGTTGCGCGTCGATGGCGCCCAGGCTGAGCCCCGGCTGGATGTGATTGAAGTTGCGGACTATGCCGCGTTTGCCTCGCTGCCCAGCGCGCCGCAAGTGCATCTCGAATACAGCCTGCCGTTGTCGGCGACCGTCGGCCGGTTTCTGATGGACTATCGCCGCGCGAAGCCGGACACGATTTCATTCGCCGCGCGCTTCCCTGCAGGAGGCGGGGTCATCGTCTCCGATCAACATCTGGACAAAGCGATTTACAGCGCGGCGGTTGAGCTGCGGCAGGCAACGGCCGCGCAGCCTGCAATGCCGCCGGCCGCGCCGGCGATTTCACGCGGGGCGGCTCTGCTTGCGGCGCTCGCGGCGTTTGGCATTGCGCTGCTGGCGTTGATCGCCATGTTAAGCTTGTTGCGCCGACAGAAGAAAGACACATGACGCAACGCAACCTCACCACCGGCGCGTTCGTGCTGCTGGCGATTGTGCTGGGCACGCTCGCGCTTGATGCTGTGATCCCGGCCATCAGCCTGCTGCCCGCGTTGACGTTGTCCGATCCGCTGCAAAACTTTGTCACGGTTTTTCTGGGCATCTTTATCGAAGCCGCGCCATTCTTGCTGTTTGGCAGCCTGGCGTCGGGGCTGATTGCGGTGTATGTCAGCGCCGACGATGTGGCAGCCTTCTTTCCGCGCAACAAGGCGCTGGCCACCATGACGGGCGCGCTGCTGGGAATCGCCTTCCCGGTATGCGAGTGCGGCGTGGTGCCGGTGGTGCGGCGCCTCTCGCAGAAGGGCCTGCCCATCTCATCCGGCATTGCTTTTTTGCTTGCCGCCCCGGTGATTAATCCCATTGTGATCGCCAGCACCTACGCGGCGTTTGGATTGGGGCCGGTTTTCTGGGCGCGCATCGGATTTACATTTGTGGTGTCGGTGGCGGTCGGGCTGGTGTTTTCAGTGCAGCCGCAGCTGATCAAGATTTTACGGCCACGAACGCTGGCGGTGGCGGGTGGGAGCCATGAGTCCGGAGTCCCGAGTCCCAAGAACACTAATCTCGGGGACTCGGGACTCGGGACTCGGGGCTCCCGGGGCAGCCGCCTGCAAAGCGCGCTGGCCACGGCCGCGGATGACTTTTTCGATGTCGGGCGATATCTAGTGCTGGGCAGCATGATCGCCGCGCTGTTGCAGACGCTGGTGCCGCAGAGCGCGCTGGTCGCCATCGGACGCGGTCCGGTGAGTTCGGTGCTGGCGTTGCAGGCGCTGGCGTATGTGTTGTCCGTGTGCAGCACCGTTGATGCGTTTCTGGCGCTGTCGTTTGTGAACACCTTTACCACAGGCGCGATCATTTCGTTTCTGGTGTTTGGCCCCATGGTGGATATCAAGAGCACGCTGATGTTTTTGGGGCTGTTTCGGCAGCGGGCGGTGGCCTATCTGATTGCGCTCACCTTTCTCATGGCTTTGTTCATCGGCGTGTTTATCAATCTAAACGTGGGATGGTGATGTGATGTTTGGCTTTGACAAAACGCTCACGCGCGGCCGCGCGCGGCTGGGCGTGATACACACGCCGCACGGCGACATGCACACCCCGCAATTTATGCCGGTCGGCACGCAGGCGACGGTCAAGGGCGTGCCGCCGCGCGATCTCGAGGAAATGGATGCGGAGTTCATCCTGTCGAACACGTATCACCTGTATCTGCGGCCGGGCGATGAGCTGGTGGCGCGACACGGCGGCCTGCATCGCTTCATGCGCTGGAACCGGCCAATCCTCACCGACAGCGGCGGCTTTCAAGTGTTTTCGCTGAGTGAATTTCGCAAGATCGACGACGACGGCGTCACCTTCAAGAGCCATCTCGACGGCAGCATGCATCGCTTCACGCCCGAAAAATCGATTCGCATCCAGGAGAATCTGGGCGCGGATGTGGCGATGTGTTTCGATGAATGCCCGCCGCCGACCGACCGCGAGTACAACGAGATCAGTCTGCGCCGCACGCATGCGTGGGCCGCGCGCTGCCGCGAAGCGCACAAGCGACCGGATCAGGCGCTGTTTGGCATCGCTCAGGGTGGCGTGTTTCGCGAGCTGCGCGAGCAATCGGCGCGTTTTGTGACCGAGCTCGATTTTCCGGGCTATGCCATCGGCGGCCTGGCGGTGGGCGAGAGCAAGGCCGACATGTTCAACGTCATCGAGTGGATGGATGCGGCGCTGCCGGCGGACAAGCCGCGCTATCTGATGGGCGTGGGCGAGCCGACCGATCTGATCCGTTCAGTGGCGCGCGGCGTGGACATGTTCGATTGCGTGCTGCCGACGCGGCTGGCGCGGCACGGCGCGGCGTTTACGCGCGATGGCCGCATCAACATGCGCAACAAGAAATTTGAAAACGACGAAACGCCCATCGATGCCACATGCGACTGCTACAGCTGCCGCACCTTTACGCGCGCGTATATCCGCCACTTGCTGGCTGTCGGCGAGATGCTGGGGCTGTATTTGATGAGCGTTCACAACCTGCGTTTCCTGATGAACCTGATGCGCGATATTCGCGCGGCGCTGCGGGACGACCGTTTTGACGCTTTTTCCGCCGAGTGGCTGGCGCGCTACGAACGGACGGTTTAGTGCGTTCGCTGTGCACGCGCTGATTGCGCGGCGTGCAAGCGTCAGTCCGCATCCGCCTGCATGGCTATACTGATTGCGCATGACCACGCCATCGGAAAATCCATCGGACCCCGGCACGCCCAGGCCAAAGACGCGGCCGGCCGCGCCGGGTCAAAAATCGGTTTCTGAGCGTGAGGGCTATGTTCCCGATGCGGCTCCCACAGCGCCAAAGCCGGCAACGCCCCTGGCGCAAGCGCCACAAAACGCATCCCTGCCGCCTCGAATAGCCAGGGCACAGCCCGACACGGCGCCTCGTCCGGCGCCGCCGGCGCAAACCCGCGCTGCGGCCAAAGACAAGGCGCGCGCGGCGCGCAAACAGCGCGCGCGGGCGATGTCGAGCGCTTCGAGGCTTTTTCTCACCTTTGCGCTGTTGTTCTTTATCGGCTTTTTTGCAGTGGTCGCCATCGGCATGGGCGGCTACATCGTGATTGCCGCGCAGGTGCCCGATGTCGGCGCGCTGCGCGAGAAGCAAAGCACCTTTGCCAGCACGCGCATTTACGATGCTGAGGGCGGCTTGCTGCTGGAGCTCACCGATCCGAACAACCCAACGGCGGGCATTCGCCAGCGTGTGGGCATCAACGAGATCAGCCCGTTTCTCAAACAGGCGACGATCGCCACGGAAGATCCCAACTTTTACCGCTATAGCGTGGGCTTTGATCCGGTCGCCATCGTGCGCGTGCTGTATTACGCCTGGGAGGAGCGAGATTTTGTCAGCGGTGGCAGCACGATCACGCAACAGGTTGCGCGCAATCTGCTGCTGACACCGGAGGAGCGTTCGCAGCGCACCCTGAGCCGCAAGCTGCGCGAGATCGTGCTGGCGAACGAAATTTCGCGCCGCTACAGCCGCGATGAAATTCTGGAAATCTATTTGAACGAGCTGAACTACGCCAATCTGGCGTATGGCGCCGAAGCCGCTGCGCGCACCTATTTTGGCAAACGGGCCAAAGAGCTTACGCTGGCCGAAGCGTCGTTTATCGCCGGCATCCCGCAATCGCCGGTGTTGTGGGACCCGGTTGACAACAAGGCCAACACGCTGCGCCGCCAGGCCGAAGTGCTGCGCCTGATGGCCAAAGCCGGCTTCATCCTGTACGGCGACATTGAGCCAGCGCAGGCGGCCATGCGCGCGCGGGAGTTTCAAGCGCCCAAACTGAATGTGCCCAACATCGCCCCGCATTTTTTCTACTATGTGCGCGAACAGCTCGACCGGGAGTTTGGCGCGAAGGGGTTGTATGGCGAGGGCTACAAGGTCTACACCTCGCTGAACCCGATTGTGCAACGCATCGCCGAGCAGGCGGTGCGCGAGCAGCTGGCCAAGCTCAAGGCGAAAAATGTCACCAACGCCGCCGTCGTTGTGCTGCGACCGCAGACGGGCGAGATACTGGCCATGGTGGGCAGCGCCGACTTCAACGATCCGAGCATCGATGGGCAAGTGAATGTGGCGGTTACGTCGCAGCAGCCCGGTTCGGCGGTCAAGCCGTTCACCTATCTGGCCGCGCTGGAAAAAGGCTGGACGCCAGCGACGCTTTTCTGGGATGTGCCCAAGACTTATACAAACCAATATGGCCAGCAGTTCAAGCCGCGCAACTATGACGGCAAGTTTCACGGCCCGATGCTGATGCGCGAGGCGCTGGCGCGCAGCATGAACATTCCAGCCGTCGATGCGCTCGAGTTTGTCACGGTGCCGGAGTTCATCACGATGACCAACCGCGTCGGCATCAAGTTTCCGCCCAACCCGCAATATGGCCTGGCCATCACGCTGGGCGGCGCGGAGAGCACGCTGCTGAATCTGTCCGGCGCCTACGCGGTGCTGGCCAACAACGGGGTGTATATGAAGCCCACCGCGATCACGCGCGTTGAAACGCTGGATGGCAAGCTGGTGCGCGATTACACAAAGACGCAGGGCGAGCAAGTGGTAAAGCCCGAACACGCCTATCTCATCACGCACATCCTCAGCGACAACGCCGCGCGCGCGATCAGCTTTGGCCGCAACAATGTGCTGAACCTGCCGTTTCCAGCGGCGGCCAAAACCGGCACCACCAACGACTTTCGCGACAACCTGACCGTGGGATACACGCCCGACTTCGTCACCGGCGTGTGGGTGGGCAACAACGACAACAGCGAGATGGAAGGCGTGACCGGCATCACCGGCGCCGCGCCGATCTGGCGCGATGTGATGCTGGGCATTTTGAAGGATCAGCCCGCGCGCCAGTTTGCGCGGCCGGCGGGCGTGGTCGAGCTGGAGGTGTGCGCCGATGGCGGCCGCGCGCCGTCGGCCAGTTGCGCGAAGCGGATCAAGGAAATTTTC
>JANMNW010000380.1:0-19932 GCA_031368515.1 Chloroflexota bacterium | reverse complement strand
GGGCGTGGTCGTCAGCGGCTGGAACAGCTCGATGTGGCTGCCATCGCCGATATCGAGCAGCCAGATCTTGCGCTCCGGCGGTCCGAACTGCGCCACAACCTTCATCCCCAGCACATCGCGGTACAGCTTGAGCGAGGCATCCCAGTCCCGGGCTTGAATGGCGATGTGATGCGTGCCGCCGCCGGCGATGACTTTGTTTGCGTTTCCTATTGGCATGGTGTCTTCCTGTGGCGCCGTAAAGGAGGCGCTTTGTCGTGAAAGTGTAGCGCAGCCGGCCATCTCTGCGCTTGGGCCTATGACACCGGTCAAGTGATTGCGCTCACTGGAACGCAGCGTTCGCTTGGCGCAAGATGAACGCCGTAATCAAAAGGTCATTCACATGAAGAAGACGATATTCACCCATGCAACCCAACCCGCGCTCATTGCCGCCAGCCTGCTCGCCGCCTCGCTCGTATTGAGCGCCTGTCAAAGCACGGGCGGCTTGGCGCAGGCGAAAGTCGATGCCAGTGCCGAAAAAGTAACCGTCGCCGCCGGCACGGTCGAAAACCGCACCGTGGCCACCGGCAAAGTCGCCGCGCACAGCACGATCAATATTGCGTTTACACAATCAGGTGTGGTGCGCGAAGTGCGCGTCAAGGAAGGCCAGCAGGTCAAAGCCGGCGACGCGTTGGCCGTGCTGGACGCACCGATCTCAGATTCACGGCTCAACAGCAGCATGCCAATTACGTCAGCGCGCTCGCTTCCTACAGCGCCACGATCAAAGGCCCAACGGCCAGCGATCTGAGCAGTGCCCAAGCGTCACTGGCCAGCGCCAAAGTTGCGCTTGAAAGTGCAAAGAACGGCGGAACCCCAGCCGAGCGCGCTTCGGCAGCGGCCAGCTTGAAGAATGCGCAGACCGCTTTGTCCGATCTGGACAACCCTCCCACGGCCGAAGAAGTGGCAAATTTGAAAGCCACCATGGACAACGCCAAAGCCTCGCTCGATCAGGCCCAGTCGGCCTATGACAACGCCTTCCGCCGCGATCCGGCGGGCATCGGCGCCAACCCGGCTGCCACCAGCCTGCAGCAAGCAACCAACAACTATGCCGCGGCCAAGGCCAACTACGACAAGGCGTTTGCAAAGCCCGCAGCTTCAAAGTACACCGCCGCGCAACAGCAGGTCGCGGCCGCGCAAGCGACATTGAGCAACCTCAAACCGCAGGCAGACAAAATCGCCAGCGCCGAAGCACAAGTGGCGGCGGCGCAAGCCAAGCTCGACGGTCTGACACCGGCGGCCGAAACCGTCGCGCAGCAAAAAGCCCAGGTCGATCAGGCGCGCGCAGCGTGGGAAGCGGCGGACAAGCGCGTCAATGACACGACGATCACCGCGCCGCTCGATGGCATTGTGACCTCGGTCAAATACGGCATGGGCGATTGGGCCGCGGCAGGTCAGTCAGCTGTGGCCGTGGCAGATTTCAACGTGCCTGTCTTCGAAGTCGATGTCGATGAAGCCGATCTGGGCGGCATCAAAGTCGGCCAGGCTGCCAAAGTGCGGCTGCAGACCTACCCCGGCCAGGCTATCAGCGCCAAAGTCGAATCGATTTCAACCGTCGGCACCAACAACGGTTCGGTCGTCAACTACAAGGTCAAGCTCTCGCTGGGCAAGGCGGAAGGCGAAACGCAGCCGGTTGTGTTGATCAACATGAGCGGCACCAGCGAGATCGTGACCGCAAGCACGTCGGATGCGTTGGTTGTGCCAAACACCGCCATTACCGTCGACAGTCAGACCAAGCGCTATAGCGTTGACAGACTCAAAACAGACAACACCACGGAAAAGATCGAGATCAAGTTGGGCTACCGCGATACCAGTCAAACGCAAGTGCTGTCCGGGTTGAGCGCCGGAGACACCCTGGTCATCCCATCGCATTCTGTCAAAACCACCAACCCGGGCCAGGGCGGCAACTAACGCCACGAATTCAACAACCTCCCAGGAGACACACCATGACACTCATCAACATTCGCAATTTGACCAAAACGTATCAGATGGGCGAAAGCGAATTCACCGCGCTGGACAATATCGATTTGCAGATTGAGAAAGGCGAATACGTTGCGATCATTGGCCCCAGCGGCAGCGGCAAGAGCACGCTGATGAACATGCTGGGTTGCCTGGACGTGCCGACATCTGGCAGCTATGTCTTGAACGGCGAAGACGTCAGCACCATGAACGAAGCGCAGCTGGCCGGCATCCGCAACAAGAACCTGGGCTTTATCTTTCAGCGCTACAACCTGATGGGCCGCACATCGGCGCTGCGCAATGTCGAGCTGCCTGCGCGATACGCCGGCCAAAGCGCGCGCGAGCGCTCAGAACATGCCAAAGCCGCGCTCAACGCCGTCGGCCTGGCCGACAAGATGAAGAACATGCCCAGCGAGCTTTCGGGCGGCCAGCAACAACGCGTGGCGATCGCCCGCGCGTTTGTCAACAACCCGAATATTCTGATGGCCGACGAGCCGACGGGCGCACTCGACAGCAAGACGGGCAAGGAAGTGCTCGATTTGTTCGAACAGCTGCACAAAGAGCGCGGCATCACGGTGATCGTGGTCACGCACAATCCCGACATCGCGCGGCGCGCCGAAAGCCAGATCGACCCGGCCATCGCCGGCAAAGTCATGGACGAATTTCGCCGGCTAAGCGCCGTTCCGGAAGCGCCCATACCCAAACCCGCCCCGGCGGCATCGGCGGACGATATGGAGGTCGAACAGCTGACCGAGCGCGAGATGGACGTGCTGCGACTGATCGCCGAGGGCTTGAACAACAAAGACATCGCCGCCAAGCTGTATTTGAGCGAGGGCACTGTGCGCAACTATGTCAGCACGATCATGGAAAAGATGCATGCCAATGACCGCACCCAGGTTGTGATCAAAGCCTCGCGCCGCAAGATGGTCAAGCTTGACTGACGATGGCGCTTGGGCGTCCTGTTTGTTGGGATATCGCCTCATCCCCATACACAACCGTGCCGCCATACACGTGCCAAACGTAGTTGAACACCCAGTTGACAAACACATTGAGCCTGTTGCGAAAACCGACCAGATACATCAGATGCAGGAACACCCACATCAGCCAGGCGACGATGCCGGTAAAGCGCGCGCCAAAGGGGAACTGCGCCACTGCGGCGTTGCGGCCGATCGTGGCCATGCTGCCTGGATCGCGATATGCAAACGTAATGCCGGGCTGGCCCCGCATGCGCCGCAGAATTTGCCGCGCCGCGTGCGCACCGCTCTGCATTGCCGCTTGCGCCAGCTGCGGATAAGGAGCGCCGCTGGTATCATTTCCAGCAGCCATGTCGCCCACCACAAACGCATCAGGATGAGCCGGCAGTGACAGATCCTCGTTGACAACAAGACGGCCGCCTCGTGTTTGCTGTGCGCCAAGCACATCGGCCAACGGATTGGCTTTGATGCCCGCGCCCCACACCACCGTGTGCGCGGCAATTCGCTCGCCACCTTTGAGCATGACGCCTGCCGCATCGACCTGCACCACCGCTTGCGAGAAGCGCACCTCCACATCCCGTGACTGCAGTGCACGCAAGGTGTTGGCGCTCAATGATGGGTGAAACGGCAGAAGCAGGCGATCGCCCGCTTCAAGCAAAATTACCCGCGCGGCGCCAACCGGGATGCACGGGAAATCGCGCCGCAGCACCAGATCAAACAGCTCCGCCAACGCGCCAGCCATTTCCACGCCGGTCGGGCCGCCGCCCACCAATACAAATGTCAGCGCACCTTGCTGGATCAACGCGGGATCGGCATCGACGCGTTCAAACTGTTGCATCACCTGGCGCCGAATCGCCACCGCTTCATCCAACGATTTGAGCCCTAGCGCATGCTCGCGCACACCCGGCACGCCAAAGTCCTGCGTGACCGCACCCGCTGCCAAAATCAAATAGTCAAAGCCAATCGACTCACCGTTTTCAACGGCCACCTGCTTTGCCGCCCAATCCACGCCGGTCACGCGAGCCATGCGAAACGTCAAATTGCGTTGATCGCGAAAGATGCCGCGCACCGAGTGCGCAATCTCTTCCGGGCCGAGCGCGGCTGTCGCCACTTGATAGAGAAGCGGCTGAAAGGTGTGATGGTTTCGCGAGTCGATCAAGACCACGTCCACTGGAGCGTTTTTCAGGGCTTTTGCCGCTTTTAACCCGCCAAACCCAGCACCGACAATTACCACTTTTACGTTATGTTTCACGACCGCCTCGCTTGTGATTTTTTTCACTATCTATTGTGAAATATATCACTAGTCATCTGGCTAGTCAAGCAGAAGTGACTATTTCAAGGAGTGCCGTTCTGCCCGCACCCAGTGCGCGCTCGAGAGCCGCCGGAAAATCATCTGTGCGCGTCACGGTCTCGCCGTGCGCGCCAAAGGCCCGGGCATAGGCGGCGAAGTCGGGGTTCACCAGATCGCTGCCCATCACGCGTCCCGGAAATCGCCGCTCCTGATGCAAGCGGATGGTCCCCAGCATGCGGTTGTTGATCACCACAATCAGAATCGGCAGTTGATACTGCATGGCTGTCGCCAATTCCTGGCCGTTCATCAAAAAGCAGCCGTCACCGGCAAAGGCCACCACCGTGCGTTCGGGATGCAGCAATTTGCAGGACACCGCTGCGGGCACGCCATAGCCCATCGTGCCATTCACCGGCGCCACCTGCGTGCGAAACGTCGTGAACTGCGTGAACCGATGCACCAGCCCGGTGTAGTTGCCCGCGCCGTTGGTGATCATCGTGTCGGAGGGCAATCGTTCACGCATGTGCGTGATGATCGCGCCGACATCGACCGCCGTGCTTGAGGCCGCCGGATGCGTGTAACGCTCATACGCCGCGCGGCCATCGGCCAGCCACGCCCGCCAGCGCTCGCCGTCAACGGGCGGCATGGCGCGCAGCGCGGCTGCAAACTCCGGCATGCCGGAAACGATTGGCAGATGCGGCTGATACACGCGACCCAGCTCGTCCGGATCGGGAAACACATGCACCAGCGTCTGCTCCGGCGTCGGCACCCGCAGCAACTGATAATCGTCCATGGGCAGCTCACTCAAGCGATCGCCGACACACACGATCAAATCGGCTTGCTTGACCCGCTCGCGCAGCGCAGGGTTGCCGCCCACGCCCAGCGCACCGACGTATTCGGGCAAGCGGTTGTCGACGATGTCCTGCGCGCGAAACGAAGCGAGTGCGGGCAAGCCATTGGCGCGCACGGCCATGCGCAAGTCACCAGCCGCATGCGCGCTCCAGTCGCCGCCACCGACGATCAGCAACGGCCGCTCGGCATCGACCAGCAGCGCGCGCAACTGAGCCAGTTGCTCGCTGGAGGGGCTGCCCTGCGCGCGCAGATACGGTGCTGCGTCGGCGACCACCACGACCTCGGCCAACATGTCTTCGGGCAGCGCGATCACCACCGGCCAGGGCCGCCCAGACACCGCCGTGGCAAAGGCGCGCGCCAGAATCTCCGGAATGCGCGCCGGGTCGTCGATCTGCGTCGCCCACTTGCTGATCGGCGCGAACATGCGCCGAAAATCGATCTCTTGAAAACCTTCGCGCTCGGAGAAGGCGCGCGCCACCTGGCCGATGAACAGAATCATCGGGGTGCAATCGTGAAAGGCGGTGTGCACACCGATGCTGGCGTTGCTCGCGCCAGGCCCGCGCGTGACAAAGCAAATGCCGGGCTTGCCTGTGATCTTGCCGTAAGCCTCGGCCATAAACGCCGCCCCGCCCTCTTGCCGCGCGACGATGAGCTTGATCTCAGGCGTATCGTAGAGCGCATCCAGCACATCCAAATAGCTCTCGCCCGGCACGCAAAAGGCCGTGTCGCTTCCATGGATGCGCAGCTGATCAACCAGCACGCGGGCGGCCGACCGGGAGGACGGTACAGAAGGTGTCATACAAGCATCAAGTTGCTTTTGCGGCAGGCACGGCCGCGCACAAATGGGTGTCAAGTGTCATAGACACCTGACACCCTGTTCCCCATAACGACGCTTTGACAACCCCGACACCAGCTTTATGCCAGCCTGATATGCAATTCTTTCGTCTGCTTCTCGGTGGCAGGCGATGGCACGCCCAGCATGATGTCAGCGGCGTTCTGGTTCTTGGGGAAGGCGATGACTTCGCGCAGATTTGGCGCGCCGCAATAGAGCATGACCAGTCGGTCTACGCCGGGCGCGATTCCGCCATGCGGCGGCGCGCCAAACTCAAACGCATCCAGCATGTGTCCGAATTTTTTGCGCGCCTCGTCCATGCTGATGCCGATCAGCTTCATGACGCGCTCCTGCACGTCGCGGCGATGAATTCGGATGCTGCCGCCCGCCACCTCAAAGCCGTTGCAGACCAAGTCATACTGCTTGCTCTTGACGCTGCCCGGGTCGCTCTCCAGCGTGTCAAGGTAGTGATCCTGCGGCGCGGTGAACATGTGATGGTTGGCATTCCACTGTTGCTCATCGTCGTTCCAGATCACCAGCGGAAAGTCGATCACCCACAAAAAGCCGAGTTGATTGGGATCGCCCAGCTTCAGTCGCTGGCCCATTTCGTGCCGCAGCTCGCCCAGCGCTTCGTTGACGGTGTTGCGTTTGTCATCGGCCACCAGCAGCACCAGATCGCCGGGTTTTGAAACGCCGGCTTGCGCGATGGCGGCCTTCTCGGCGTCGCTCAGCTTGGCCCCCGCGCCGCTGTTTCGGAAACCGCCTTCGTCGTGCCACAGCACAATCAGGCCCTTGGCGCCTTGCTTTTTGACCAGCTCGGTTAGCTCATCCGTCTGTTTGCGGGAGTAACCGGCGCACCCGGGCACGACGATGCCCTTGACGTTTTTCGCCTGAAACGGCAGAAACTCGGTGCCCTGCATCGGCGCACTCACGTCAAACAACTGCATGCCATAACGCACATCCGGCTTGTCGCGGCCAAAGCGCTCCATGACCTCGGCAAACGGCAGGCGCAAAAACGGCTTGAACACCAGCGTTTTGCCGTGCAACGCGGCATAGTTTTCGGTGAATTCGGTCAACAGCCCCTCGACGATGGCCAGCACATCTTCGCGATCGACGAAGCTCATCTCCATGTCGAGCTGCGTGAATTCAGGCTGCCGGTCGGCGCGTTGATCTTCATCGCGAAAGCAGCGCGCGATCTGAAAGTAACGCTCAATGCCGCCGACCATGAGCAGCTGCTTCAGCTGCTGCGGGCTCTGCGGCAGCGCGTAGAACTGGCCCGGATGCACGCGGCTGGGCACCAGATACTCGCGCGCGCCTTCTGGCGTGCTCTTGAAAAGGATCGGCGTCTCGACTTCGAGAAAGCCCTTGTTGTCCAGATAATCACGGATGAATTTGGCAAAGCGGTGGCGCACGGTCATGTTGTGCGCCATGCGCTCGCGACGCAAGTCAAGAAAACGGTACTGCAGGCGCAAGTCCTCGCGCGTGTCCATGCCATCGCTGTCGATTTCAAATGGCGGTGTTTTGGCCGGGTTGAGAATCTCAAGCTTGGTCACCATCACTTCGATCTCGCCGGTGGCCATTTTGGGGTTGGCCATGCCCTCCGGGCGCGCGCGTATTGCGCCGGTGATCTGCACGACAAACTCGTTGCGCAGGCTCTCGCCGCGCTTGAACGAGTCGGGGTCAACGTTTTCCGGGTTAATGACGATCTGCGTCAACCCAAAACGGTCGCGCAGGTCGATGAAAATCACGCCGCCGTGATCGCGCCGGCGATGCACCCAGCCGGCCAGAGTGGTCGATTGTCCGACCTGGCTTTTTCGAAGTTCCCCGCAAGTGTGTGTTTTGAACATGGTGTCGTGTCGCTCCGGGCGCTTGCCGCGCTATGCACAAAAAAAGGGCCGCCGTTTCAGGCTGCCCTTAGTCTCACTGCCGCACTCAATCACGCGTGACGAACCAAGCGACGCCTGTTTAGGCGGCGTTGTTATCGTCGTTATTATTCGCGTTCAAAATCATGCTTGAGCGTCAATCATACACCAACGCCATCGCCAGCGGCGCCGGAAATCTGGGTATCGCGCCATGCGGCCGGATCGTCGATGGGTTCCAAGTGGGTAAACACGGTCACGTTGGGTATCGCCGCGCGCACATCGGCTTCAATCCGCTCCAGCAGCGCATGCCCGGCCTGCACGGTCCAATCGCCCGGCACCAGCACATGAAACGAGACAAAGCAGCGTCCGCCGGATTGCCTCGTGCGCAGCGCGTGAAATTGCACGCGGTCGGCGCCGTGCCGGTTCAGCACGGTCTGAAGCTGCGTCATCTGGGCGGCATCGATGGCGGTGTCCATCAAGCCTAATGCCGAACGGCGCAGCAGGCTGACTGCTGAAGCCAAGATATGCGCGGCCGCGGCCAACGCGATTACCGGATCCAGCCAGATCCAGCCCGTTACGGCAACCAGGGCCACGCCGCATACCACGGCGACCGACGTCCAGACATCGGTCATCAGATGCTTCGCGTCGGCTTCCAGCGCGATCGAATTTTCCCGGCGGCCAGCGCGCGCCAATGCGCGCGACACGACCAAGTTGATCAGCGATGCAAATACCGTTACCGTTAGGCCCAGCCCCACCCGCTCGATGGGCTGCGGCGTCATCAAGCGTGTGATCGCCGCGACTGCAATGGCCAACGCCGCCAACAAAATCAGCGCGCCTTCCAAACCACTGGCGAAGTACTCGACTTTGTCGTGGCCGTAGCGATGGTCCTCATCCGGCGGCCGGGTAGCCACCACAACCATGGCCAGTGTGAACGCGGCGGCCACCAGATTGACGATGGACTCAAGCGCGTCGGATAGCAGCCCGACGGATCCGGTGATCCAATACGCGCCGGACTTTAGCGCAATCGTCGCCATGGCGGCGCCGATGGACAACATGGCGTAGCGCGACAGCGAAGAGCGGCGATCTTGAACCACAGATGCAGTGTACGCCCGTGCTACAGCAACAGCGAGTGAGCCACGGTAAGCAGGCTCATGGCCACGCCGGCCGCGCAGGCCAGCAGTGCCGGCGCCCAGGAAACGTGCGATTTCAACAACGCGCGCTCGGGCTGCGCCGGGTCATAGAGCACCGGCAAACACTCCCCATGCGCATGCACAATGCCGAAATTGGAGTGCTGCACCTGCCGAATGCGCCGGCGCGCACCACGAGCGGTTGGGAACTCAACGGTGATGGTGTAGAAAACGCGCGCGTTGCGTGTGTAATCGAAATCTTTCAGATCAATGGCAACCACGCGCCCGACCGCCGCGCGTGCCGCGCGCACAAATCGCCAATAGCCTGTGAATCGATGCAAGCCGAGGCCGATGAGCGCCACGCCCAGCGCAAACACCGCCACATTGCTCAGCGCCAGCTCCATTCCGGCATCAGATAGGCTTGCCATATCGCATCAACAGACGTCCGGCCAAGAAGCCGGCCAAACAGTGTGACGCAGGCAGGCGACGCGCGCCTCGGGCAAATGAGCGATGCCCCCGATACGCGTTTAGTGTTGGAGAATAGACAGAAATGAATGAATTGCACGATGTGGCCGTGGTGGGGGCGGGTCCGGGCGGTTCGGCGGCCGCGCACTATTTGGCGCGGCGCGGGTTGAAAGTGCTGCTGCTGGACCGGGCGGAGTTCCCGCGCGACAAAACCTGCGGCGATGGGTTGACACCCAGGGCCGCCGCGGTGCTGAATGATATGGGCCTGCTGGATGAACTGCTCGCACTGGGACGGCGCGTCACCCGCTTTGAAGTGATCGCACCGGACGGCGCCGGCACATCGGCGCCGATCCCCGGCACAGAGACGCTGCCCGCCATGTCGTTGGTGGTGCCCAGGCTTCTATTGGACGACCGCATCAGGCAGCGCGCATTGGCTAGCGGCGTGCATTTTGAGGCGCCAGTCAAGGTTACCAGTTTCAACGCAGGCGACGACGGCGTCGAGATTCGCGCCGAACACAAAGGTAGAGCGCAAGCCTATCGCTCGCGGCTGTTGATCCTGGCGACCGGCGCCAACAGCGCCCTGCTAACCGAAATGGGAATACTGACACGCCCGCCCGAGAGCATGGTGGCTGCGCGCGCGTACTTCGAAGGCGTGCGCGATCTAGGCGATGTGTGGCAGCTGCGCTTTGACGGCGTGCCCCTGCCCGGCTATGGCTGGATCTTTCCGACAGGCGACGGCACAGCCAACATCGGTGCGGGCTATTTTGCGCGAGGCCGTTCGAGCTCGGCCGCTAAGGCGTTCGAGCGCTTTTTGGCCAACCCGGCGTTACATCCGATGTTGGCGGGCGCGCGGTAGGTTGGCGCGATGAAGGGATATCCACTGCGGGCGGATTTCACCACGGCGCCGACCTGGTCGCAGCGCGTGCTGCTGGTGGGTGAAGCAGCCGGTCTGGTCAATCCGCTGACCGGCGAGGGCATCGACTACGCGCTCGAATCAGGGCGCATCTCCGCGCGGCATGTTGCCGGCATGTTCGAACGGGGCGACTTTGGCGTGGCGCCGCATCAGGCATACGACGCCGAGCTGCGCGATCATTTCCAGTCGCTGTTTGAGTTCTGCATGTTTGTGCGCGACCGTTTGTGCGACAAAGCCTGGCTGTTGAACGCGCTGGTGCGAGTGGCCAACCGGCGCGAGGATCTGCGGCTCAAACTGGCGACGGTGGTGCTGGGCGGCCGAACGATCCGCGGCAAGCTCACGGCGCGGCGCGTTCTCAAGGCCGTGCTAAGCAGGAACCCGATTCCGCGCGCGGAATCGGGTTCCTGACAACTTACGGCCACTCAATGTAGAGCGGCTTGATCGTGACTGGAATGTTGGTGCCTGTGCTTTGGGCTGCGCCGAGCGCGTCGACGACCTCAAGCGGGGCGTTGGCGAAAGTGGCGTTATGCGTCGCGCCATCCTTTGACCAGACCACCCAGACCTTGCGGTCGCCGCGGTTGAACTTATAGCCTGCCACATTGGCGACGCCGACATCGGCAGAGGTGATTTCGCCGATGTATTGAACAGCATTCAATCGTTGGCGGCCGACTTTCATTGCATCATATGCCGGGACCAACGTGTCATCGCCTCGAAGCAAACCAGAACCAAACCACCCGAACATATCAAACCAAATGTTCCCGGCAATGCCCTCCGCGATCGAAGCGGCATAAGCCTGCGGCACATAGTAGGTCTTGGTCAAGTCAAAATTCGGTTCGCTAGTGACGGAAGCACTTGCACCCCATTTGATAACACCCGTTTCTGTGTTGATCAGAGTCTTGCCCGACACCCCAGCTGCAGCTAAGCGTTGCCGAATGAACCTTGATTTAGCAATCACACCCGGACCAGTGGTATTCCAGGCCACGCCCCAATTTGGGTTTTCGTAGCGCCCGGCGGCTGAGTTTGGCGGCCATGCATCATAAGCATGAAAACTAACACCATCAAAACTGCCACCCGCAGTAAGCAGCAGTCCTTCCAAGAAGCGTCCCGTAGTTGCGCATGCCGGATTGCCGCTAAATGACGGGGCACAATCCATAAGCAATCCGCCAACAAAAAACTGGGCTTGTGGATTGCCAAGCTTGACTCCGCGATACGCCTCTTTAAGCGCTGCGCCGTACTCGCGGCCGTTGTAGTACGGATCATTCTTGTTTCCCCAGCAACCAAATAGACTCTGGTTCACCGAACCATCTGTCTTGAAGTCCGCGTCTGGTTCATTCCAAAACTCGAAATGCCGAATGTTGAAAGGCGGTGCGGTGTAGCGCGCAACCGCATCCCGGAAGAAGCTGGCCATAGCCGCATACTTGTCCGGCCGAACAGGACCACAAAACTGGTTTGTAACACGCTGAGCCCACACAGGCGCCATGTTTACGACCAACATGACATTGATTTTGCGATCCGAAAAGTAACGCAGTTGCGTTTCAAGATCGGCTTCTGCAGACCAATTGCGATCACCTTCGTTTGGCTCAATGCGTGCCCACCGTAGCCCAGGCTGCAAACGAGTCCAATCGCCGCCAGATTCGACGAGCTTGTCGAACCCACGAGTGGTCTGTGCGCCAGGCCCGAAGTCAAAGTGAATGCCGAACACTGATGGAAGCGCAGGTGCGTCTCGTAACACAAGCGGCAAATACACTGGGCCGCCAGCCGCTGTAGCCGCGCCGCCAGGTACGCCGACGAGTGCCAGCCCGACTCCGAGCAATACGCACAGAACTGAATTTTTGACATTGCTTTTTAACAGCATGTTTGAAAAGGCTCCTTTTAAGTGCCGCAAACTATTTGCCCAATTGCACATAATTCATGCGAGCAACAGATGCAGCAACATTGCAATTATAAGTACGTGACAAGGTTTCTCTTGACGATTGCCCAACACGTACCCATTCGCTCACTTCGGCAATCCTCCTCCAAACAGCTGGCTGGTCAACCCATCGCCCTGCGGCACATAAATGGGTCCAAATTGGGCTTCAAAACGATCGATGTTCTCCTGCAGCGCGCGCAGCAGCAGCTTGGCGTGCATCGGCGTGCTCAACACGCGCGCACCGACCTTGGCGGTGGGCATGTTCGGCAGAATCCGCGCAAAATCCAGCACGAATTCCGACGGCGTATGTTGAATTACGACAAAGTTGGAATATACAGCGTCGAGCGACTGTGGCAGTTCGATCTGGATCGGCGGTTGTGAGGGTACCGATTGCGGTTTGTTGGAGGTTGGGTTGCCCATGAGACGATTGTAAAGGTCATGACATTTCCGGTCTCAAAGCCTGGAAAAAGAATGCACCCTCGATACGAATCGTCTCGAGGGTGCGTTGACCTGCCTTCTTTTCCGTTCGTTAGAACGGAATATCATCGCCGCCGCCAGCGCCACCATCACTATCGCCGTGAGCTGCACCGCCCTCGACCGGCGCACCTTCATCGCGCGGGCTCAGGAAGCGCACAGTGTTGGCCACGATCTCAAAGCTCGCGCCGACTGTGCCGTCCTGCTTGGTGAACGTCACGGGCCCGCCTGATTTTGGATCTGGCCGCAAACGCCCTTCCACAAGGACCATCTTGCCCTTGCTCAGATACTGATTCGCGGTCTCGGCGCTCTTGCCGAACACCGACACGCGAAACCATGTCGTTTCTTTGACTTTCTGTCCACTGCGGTCGTTGTACTGGCGGTCGGTCGCGATGCTGAAGGATGTGACCGGGTCGCCGTTGGGTAGATAGCGCATCTCGGGGTCACGCCCAAGCCGGCCAATCACGGTAATACTTTGATACATATCTGCCTCCGAAATAGGTAGAACGGTTGTTCTATAATAGCAAAAATGCCGGTCGAAGTCAACACCTACGCGAAATTCTGTCAGACGGTGTCAGCTTGAGAATCTTGTGCCGGCTGCGGCGTCGGTGCTCCGGGTTCGGGTTTGGGCGACGCTGGATGAGCGCCATTCGTGGCCGGCAGCGACCGTGCGATGATCTGTCGCCATACTGCGACCGTGCGTCTGCCCCACTCGAGACGCTGCTCGCCGGTTAACGCGAACAGAGCTTGCGTCACCCGTGTGCGTGTGATCGGAGACATGGCCTCAAACGACTCGGCCGCATCCGCCACTTCAGGATGTGTCTGGATCCAGTCGCTGTGGCGACGGCGCAACTCGTCATCCATCGCGCTCAAGCGGCGCACGTGCGCTCCCAGCAACTCCATTTTGGGCGAAAACAGCGCAATCACAGGTAAATGCTGGAAACCAACTTGTTCAATGCCCACCGCGCGGGCGACTTCCGCCGCCACCTCAGCATGGGTTCGGGGTCGAAACAGCCGCAACGCCACCCTGCCCACTTCGACCGAGATCCGGCCAATCAGCGGCACGTCGCGCAACCCGTCATAGCTGTCGTCATCGGTTACGACTGCCACATGAATTTTCTCGTTGAGCGAGCGAAAGAACAAAATGTCGTCGGCGCTATACGCTTCGATCGCCTTGATAAAATTCGCACGAAAGTTCTCCTTGTTCTGCGCGATGCTGGAAATATACTGATCCAGCCGCAGACCGGTCTCGAACTGTTCCTGCGTAATCATGCCTTGTACCCGAAAGCGTTGGCGAGCAATGCAAAAGTAGTGTGCAAATGGCTAATTTGCGCGGTCAGTATAGCCCAAATCAGCAATATCACGTAGACGCGGGCGGACAAACGCACATATTGCGTAGCATTTTGGTCCATATTCGTTCACATGGACCTGTGAGACGCGTGAAATAATGCGCGCATGCCTACGCGCCTGGTGCACGCACGTTCCTCCGGTCATCGCGCATTGCGCGTTCGATTGCGCATCGCCGTTTGCGCCAGCCTAAGCGTAGTCTTTGCAGCAGCATGCGGCATCGCCGACAACACACCCGCCGTCAGCGCGCCAGCCGCCGGCGTGCCAGCCGCTCCGGCACTTCTTCCGGAAAGCGCCGGTGAGCTTCCCATCCCGGGCGATGAATCGCTATTTGCCATCCCCACCCTTGACCCAACCCGTGGCGTGCCTGCTACCGGCACATTTACGTCGACTTACACCGTGCAACGCGGCGACACCTTGGGCGGCATCGCCCTCAACGTAGACATGAGCGTGGCCGACCTGCGCACGCTGAACGGCCTTTCCAACGACCTCGTTCGCGTGGGCCAAACGCTGGTGGTGCGCGTTCCGATCAAAGGCAATGCGCCGTCGATCAAGCTGATCCCCGACAGCGAACTGGTCAACGGGCCGGGTGCAGTGAACTTCGACCTCGGCGAGTACATCGGCAAACAGCGCGGGCATCTGGTCCGCTACAGCGAGGAAGTGGGCGACGAAACGCTGAGCGGCGCGCAGATCGTGCAACGGGTCTCGGAACAGATGAGCGTGCATCCGCGCTTGTTGCTGGCCGCGTTGGAATACGCCGGCGGCTGGGTCAGCGGCGCACAGACGCCCAGCGGCGATCAGCTTCTTTATCCGCTGGGCTATCGCAAAACCAATCTCAACGGGCTGTATTTCCAGCTGGTCTGGGCAGCCGCCCGGTTCAACGAGGGCTACTATGGCTGGCGCCTCAACAATCGCTCGGTCGTGCGGCTTGAAGACGGCAGCTACGCATTTGTGGGCGACGGCATCAACGCAGGCACCGCAGGCGTGCAAAACTGGCTGGCCGCCATCAGCCCGCCTGCAACCTGGCGGGACAGCATGCGCAACAACGGATCGCGCAGCTTTACGGCGGTGTATCGGCGCATGTTTGGCGATCCCTGGGACTTTGATTACGGCAGGCTGGTGTCGGCCGGCGTCAAACAGCCGTCGTTGGCGCTGCCCTGGCGCAAAGGCGAGCGTTGGTACTACACCGGCGGGCCGCACAGCGCCTGGGGGCGCGGCACGCCTTGGGGGGCGCTCGATTTCACATCGAGCAGCGTTGCCGGCTGCCGGCGGCTGAGCGAATGGGTCACCGCCATGGCCGACGGCGTGATCACGCGCA
Organism: Chloroflexota bacterium; assembly: GCA_031368515.1. GTDB lineage: Bacteria > Chloroflexota > Anaerolineae > J036 > Brachytrichaceae > CANJQH01. The sequence goes on along the minus strand of JANMNW010000380.1, from coordinate 4,579 downwards.
GCACGCGGGGCGAAGTCATGCAGTCGCTCGATCCGAGCGGCGACGACCGCATCGGCTGGAGCATCCTGTATCTGCACATTGGCAGCGACGGCCGTATCGACGCCGGCAAGAAAGTCGCCCAGGGCGACCGAATCGGGCACCCCTCATGCGAAGGCGGCATCAGCAACGGCGCGCATGTGCACATCGTGCGACGCTTCAACGGCGAATGGTTGAACAGCACCGGCTTACAACCGTTTGTGCTGGGCGGTTGGCAGGTGGCCGAAGGCGGGCAAGAGTATGACGGCGCATTAGCGCGCGGACGAGCGCGCCGCGAGGCGTGCGAATGCAAGGAACCGGCCACCAACGGAATTGAGTGGTGAGCGGGGGAGCGGTAGAGCGGTGAGCCGGTGAGCAGTGAGCGGTAGGGCGGTAAGCGCTGAGCAGTAGACAGCAACCTGAGGAATACCCTCACCGCTCACCGCTCACCGCTTACCGCCCTACCGCTCCTCCGTCATGTACAGCGTCTCGAGTGCTGCAGCTGACGCATCCCAGGCATGATGCCGTTCAACGAACGCGCGGCCAGCCTCGCCGCACAGCCGGCGATCAGCCTCATTTTCAAGCAGGCTCAGCACATGCGCGGCAAACGCGCCATCGTCGCGGGCAATGCGCATGGCTAAGCCCGCCGATTCATCCAAAGCAGCCACCGCGGTCAAGCTGGCGACAACGGGCGTGCACGTTGCCATCGCCTCCAACACTTTGTTCTGCACGCCCGCGCCATACACGATCGGCACCACAGCCACGCTGGCCTTGCGCAAATGGGCGGCCAGATCCGGCACACTGCCGGTCACCAGCACCCGGCCTGGGTGCGTTCGCGCCAGCGCCAGTACTTCGGGCGAAGGGTCTTTGCCCACAATCGTCAGGCGAACCGCAGGGCGCCTGGCCCAGACCGCCGGCATGATGTCCCGCACCAGATGCAGCACCGCGGTGATGTTGGCGTGATAGCTCATCTTGCCGCTAAAAATCAGGGTGTCGGGCTCGCGGGTGGCGTCGCCCGGCGTGAACGTGTCAAGATCGACGCCGTTCGAGACCACCGTGATCGGCGAAGGCCGCGCGCGCGCAATCTTGAGCAGCGCATCGCGATCGATGCGCGATGTGACAACGGTGTGATCGAACTGCCTGATCAGCCAGCCCTCATAGCTGCGGGTGCGCGCCAGATCGATCCAGGTCATCAAGCGCTTTGAAAAGCTGCCGCTCTGCCGCGCGGACTGCTCAAACAGATATGTGATCGAGTCGACGCTGTCCCAGACCACCGGGATCTTGCGCGGCCCAGCGGAAATTGCGTCGCGCGCGGCCAACGCATACCCCGAGCCGCGCAAATGCTCAACATGCACGGCATCAAACGCCCCGGAGCACGCGCGCTGGCGCACCGCTTCGGCCAGCGCCGGTTGATAGCAGAACGAGGCTTGAACCGGATCGCGCCCAGGCAATGCGAACATCGCATTGCGCAGCTTTTGGCCGCGCGTGAGCGGGCGCGCCAGCACCTCAATCCCCCAGCCACGCAACTCATCAAGCGCGCGCGCCTCTTCATCGTTTTCGAACAGCGTGGCGAGCGTGAGGCGATGGCCGCGCCGTGCCAAAGCGCGGACAAAGTTGTACGGCCGAACGCGTATCAGCGTGGGCGTGTAGGGCACGACGAACAGCAGGTTCATGAATTGCCGCGCCGCCGGAATACAAGCGCGACCACAAACACAAGCGCAACGGGCAGCGCGCCTAGCGCGGCGATCTGCAGCATGCCGTATTCGTTTTTGAGATCCTCCATGCTGACCTCGGTCTTGTTCGCAGACACCGATGGCACAGGCCGGGCTGTGGCAAGCACGCTGCGCGGCTGCGCAGTGGCGGGCGGCGTCACGCTTGGCACCGCCCGCGGCGGCATCGCGCGCGCGTTGACTGTGCCTCGCGCGTACCACACAGTGAAACGGCCATTGTCTGTGTCGAACACATGGGCGGCGTCGCGCAAGCTCCACGTCATGTGCAGCTGATTGCCCAGCCCGGCTTTGATGCGGGTCCATTCCGGCATGTCGTCGCGATAGCTGGCGACAGCCTGCGGCGCAGACCATTGCTGTCCGCTCCAGGTCAAGTGCAGGATATCCAGTGAGGTGCTGTCAGTGCCGATCCGACCGACCATGGCCAGATGCAGCGCGCCGTCGGCATCGGCGACCATGTCGAAGCTGTCCAGCGAATTCTTGTATTTGTCCCAATTGCCGGTGACATCGGTGATGCGAGCGGGCGCCGACCATGTTTGCCCGGCGTCACGCGACAGCGTGAAGTAGATGCGGTCGTCCAGCGTGTTGATCCACACGACAACCACGGTGCCGCTGCCATCCACTCCCAACGCCGCGCTGCGGGCGTTGTCGCCGCGCAGGGCCGACAGGGTCAGCGGTTCGCTCCAGGTCTCGCCGCGATCGGCCGATCTGATGAAACGAATGGCCGTGTCGCCGTTTACACGGCCCAGGCCGCCGCCCATGCCGCTTTCCCAAATAACAAAGATGTTGTTTTTCTTGTCGACCACCACGCGCGGTTTGGCCGCGCCTTCGGGCCCCAGCGACACGTCGCGCGCGGCCGTCCATGTGCGGCGATCCAGTGCCAAGCTTCGGTAGTAAACATGAAAACACGTCGGGCACTCCGGCCGCACCGGGTTGTCGGTGATGACGATGTGGACTGTGCCGTCCGGCCCCAATCCCATCGAAGAAAAATACGGCGCGCCATCCACCGCTAGTTCTTGCGGCTCGGGGCGCAACGACGGCTGCGCCACCTCGTCAACGCGCATGCGCTGAAAGCGCATGCCATCATCGTTGCGCATGATCAACTGCAGTTCGCCCCTGCCATCGGCCAGCAGTGATGGCCGCGGCGCGGCGCCGGTGGTTGGAAGCGCCAGCGCGTCAAGCGGTGGCGTCCATGCAACGCCGTCGCTGCTCGTCGAATACATGGCCATTTCATAGCCCTGCCCAGTTTGACCCCACACGACATGCGCGCGGCCGGTCTCGTCCACCGCAATGTCTGAAAACCAGCCGAATTGATCCAGCGGCGACATCCGGCGCGGCTGCTGCCAGCCGCTCGATTGCGCCTGGGCAGACGGCTGTGCCAGCGCAATCATGCCGACAATCCACAACAGCACGGTCGCGATGCGGCGGGCGGGCAAGTCATGGGTTGAGCACTTCATAGATACGCACCTGCTCCGAACTGAACACCAACTGCGCGCCGGGCGGCGGCGCATCCGAGAAATCTGGCGTGCGGCTTTCAGCCGGGCCGATCAGCACATAGTCCACGCCAAAGCCGTCGATGATCGTGCGCCGTTCGGCTTCGCTGGCGCCAGAGGAATAAAAACGGTCGACATTATCGCTCTTGACGAAGTAATCGGCCGTTTGCGCCCAGTGCGCGAGGTAGGCATGCGCGCCGGTCATCATTGGCACATATTGTCCAACGATGCGCGAACTGAGCACCACATCGTCTGGATCGGCGTTGGCTTCCAGCCATCGCAATGCAGCCGTTTCCCCTGTGCTGAGATAGTAATCGTAGTCGTGGCGGGCCAGGTCATAAAAGCGCCATGCGAACAAATACAAATTCGTGGGGATGATGGCGGCGAAGAACAGAGCCAGCAGGCCGCGCTGCAAGCGCTGCGAGCGTGCGGCATCTGTTGTTGCGTTCGCGCCGGCGCCAAAGCGCGCGCGCGCGCGTGGCAGAACGTGCTCGTACAGCAGCTTGGCCGCCAGGATGCCAATCGGCACCTGCCAGCCGTTCAGCATGTGAATCTGAAAATCGACCGGCAGATAAATCAGCACGAAAGAAATCAGAAACCAGCCGTAAATCATCAGCATGGCATTGGACAAGCGCGGAGCCGAGAGGCCGGCAATGCGCCGGGCGTCAAGGACGGTCTGGATGCAGGCAAAGACAAATGTAAATCCCAGCAACACCGGCAGGCGATAGGGCGGCGGCGTAAACACGCCGGCATTGGCAAACTGTTTGAGAATCTCCTTCCACAACGGGTCCAGCTGCGTGAGCGATGCCGCATAAAGGGCAGGCGGAAATGACAACAAGCCGACCAGCGCCAAATTGACAATCAGGTCCCAGCGCAGGGCGCGATCGCGCAGCATGATGAGCAGCACGGTGGCGCCCAGCACGCCCCACACAATCAGCAGGTCATAGGCGTGTTGCCAGCCCATGAAGTGGGCAAACAGTCCGGCGTACAGGGCATAGCGGCGCTTTCCGGTGTCAATGGCGCGCAAAAACAGCTCAAAGCACCAGATGTAGACGGCGGCGGCCAGAAAATGCGGAAAGCCCATCATGCTCAAGAACGTGTTGCCTTCCGCCACATACAGGTCGAGCGGGTTGATCAGCTCGCCGCGCAACAGCGTGTATTTGAGCAGCACCAGCACCCAGCCAAAGCCTGAGCCCAGCGCGATGATTAGAAAGGCAGCCTTGCGCCGCTCGGGCGCAACGAAGACAAGCGCACAAATGCGATAGGCCAGGATGAGAAAAAACAGAATGCCGGCGGCGCGCATGAGCTGATACATGACCGGGTAGCCCAACCCAAACACTTTGC
>JANMNW010000371.1:0-2943 GCA_031368515.1 Chloroflexota bacterium | reverse complement strand
AGGTCTCACCCGACGCGCCGGTGCTGATCGATCGCTATCTTGAAGACTCGTTCGAACTCGATGTCGATGTGGTTGGCGACGGCCAGCGCGTGGTGGTCGGCGGCATCATGGAGCAGATTGAGGAGGCCGGCGTGCACTCTGGCGACAGCGCCTGCGTGCTGCCGCCGCTCAAGGTGAGCGAGTATCACCTCAACATCATCCGCGACTATGTCGAGCGCATCGGGCTGCGCATCGGCGTCAAAGGCTTGATGAACGTGCAGTTTGCGATCAAGGACGAGATCGTATACGTGCTTGAGGTCAATCCGCGGGCCAGCCGCACCACGCCGTTTGTCAGCAAAGCCACCGGCGTGCAGCTGGCCAAGATCGCCGCGCGCATCGCGGCCGGCCAGACGCTGGAGCAGATAGGCTTCACGGAAGAGCCCGAGCTGGATGGCTTCTTTGTCAAGGAAGTGGTGTTGCCGTTCGGCAAATTCCCGACCGCGATTGTGCAGCTTGGCCCGGAAATGCGCAGCACCGGCGAGGTGATGGGCCACGCGTCAAACTTTGGCCACGCCTATGCCAAAGCGGCGATGGGCGCGGGCGAACGCCTGCCGCTTTCTGGCAATGTGCTGATCACCGTCAACGACAATGACAAGCCCAACGCGCTCAAAATCGCGCGCGATTTGAGCCGCCTGGGATTCAACCTGATCGGCACCAGCGGCAACGCTGAATATCTAACGCGCAACGGCGTGCAGGCGCGCACGGTCAACAAGGTGAGCGACGGATCGCCGCATGTGGTCGACTTGATCAACTCGGGCGAGATCAAATTGGTGATCAACACCGTGCTGGGCCGGCGCAGCTTTACCGATGGCCAGGCCATTCGCGCGGCGGCGATCGCCAACCGTGTTCCGCTGGTGACGACGCTGAGCGCCGCCGCCGCTGCGGTGAGCGGCATTCGCGCGCTGCAGGCGCAGGATCTGAAGGTGCGCAGCTTGCAGACGCATCACTCGGTTATATGACAGCAGTAACCCGATTCCCCAAGAGGCATCGGGTTACTAGCGCAATGTCGAGCCAGCCGTCGGCAATGTCGGAATATCCTCGGTCAGCGGGCTGGTGTTGGTCCAGCCGCCGTCGACGATCATCGTTTGGCCGTTGACGTGCCCGGCTTGTTCGGATGTCAAAAACAGCGTCGCCGCCACGATGTCGTCGACAACCCCGACACGGCCGTTCGGCGTGATGCGCGCCCAGTTGGCTTCGAATTGCGGATCGTCGGCGAGCGTGCGTTCGGTGACGATCGCGCCGGGCGCAACGGCGTTGACCGTGATGCGTTGCCGCCCAAGCTCGGCGCCGAGCGTCTTGGCCATGTGGCTGATGGCCGCCTTGGTCAGACCATAGGCGCTGAGATTGGGGTAGGCGATCACGCCTGTCACGGACGACTGCAGCACGATGCGCCCGACGATGCCTTTGGCGAGCATCAGCCGCGCTGCGGCTTGCGCGGTGAAGTAACTGCCGCGCAGGTTAACGCCCGTCAGCCGGTCGAACGCTTCCGGCGTGTAATCGAGAAACGAACCATAGTTGGTGATGCCCGCGTTGGCGACGCAAATGTCCAGGCGGCCGAAGCGTTCGCCGATGTCGGCGATGGCCGCGCGGATGGCGGCGACATCGGCCACGTCAAAGCCATAAGCGTGCACGCGCGAAACGCCGGTCGCTGCGTTGATCGTGTCGGCCGCGCGCGCGGCCAGTGCAGGGTCCAGATCGTTGAGCGCCACGATCGCGCCCCGTTGCGCATACGCCTGGCACAGCGCCAGGCCTATGCCCACGCCCGCGCCGCTGACGAACACAACCTTGTTTTCGTAACCTGATGCCATGGTGATGTTTTGGCCCATCGGCCGACTGTGGTAAAACTGCCGCCTCGACGATGAATCTTACGCCCACTGTGCCAACGCCTTGACCGGCGCTGATCGACACCTGTCCTTCAGCGCCTGATGACGTATACACAGCGCGCGATTCAACCGGAAAGCCGCGCGCTTTCCGGTTTTTGTTTGCCGCATGCGATTGAGCAAATCCTTTTTTACCACTCTGCGCGAAGCGCCGGCGGGCATCGATGCCGACGGCCACAAACTGCTGCTGCGCGCGGGCTTTGTGCGCCAGGTCGGCGCCGGCCTGTTTGCCTATCTGCCGCTGGCCCGGCGCAGCATGACCAAAATCGAAGACATCCTTCGCGAGGAGATCAACACCATCGGCGGCCAGGAGCTGACCATGCCGGTCGTTCAGCCGGCCGATATTTGGAAGCAATCCGGCCGCTGGGAGAGCATCGGTCCGGAGATGGGGCGCTTCAAAGACCGCAAGGACCATGACATGGTGTTGGCGGTGACGCATGAGGAAGTCGTCGCGGTGCTGGCTGCGACCGAGATCCGAAGCTACCGCCAGCTGCCGCAGATCGTGTATCACATCCAGACCAAGTTCCGCGACGAAGCGCGTCCGCGCGCCGGCCTGATTCGCGTGCGCGAATTCACCATGAAGGACAGCTATTCGCTGGACGCCGACACGGCCGGTCTGGACGCCAGCTATGACGCGCATCATGCGGCGTATCTGCGCATCTTTGAGCGCTGCGGCTTGCCGGTGGTCGGCGTCGACAGCGATGTAGGCATGATGGGCGGCACCGCCGCGCGCGAATACATGTATCTCACGCCCATTGGTGAGGACACGCTTGTGCTGTGCGATGGCTGCGGCTATGCAGCCAACCGTCAAGTGGCGGCATTTGCCAAACCCGCCGTGCCTGCGGCCGAAGCATTGCCCATCGAAAAGGTCGCCACCCCGGCGGCAAAGACAATCGAAGACTTGGCGCGCTATTTGGGCATCCCGGCCGGCGCCACGGCCAAGGCGGTGTTTCTGGTAGCCTCGGCGACGGGTGCGGCCGATCGTTTTGTCTTTGCGGTGGTGCGCGGCGACATGCAGCTGAAC
>JANMNW010000365.1:0-2372 GCA_031368515.1 Chloroflexota bacterium | reverse complement strand
CATCACCCACCAATCGGCGCTGCGCCGGTTCATGTCAGCTTGCTGCGCCGGTGTGAGATCCGGCCGCGCGCTGGCGATGTAGCCGCCGGCCTGGATCTTGCCGAGCACCTGCAGGTTGCCCATTGGGTACGGATAGCCCGGCATGCCGAAGTAGTAGTCGTTGATCGCGACTGTCTTTTGATAGACATCGTCGTTGGTTCGCTGCGGGTCGATGGCCAGCAGCGTCGAGTTGATGTGCGCCATGTAGTTGCGCCCCACCAGCCCGCTGCGGTTGGCCAGCCCGTCCGGGTGCGCGCCGTTGGCTGAGCGCAGCAGAAGTGCGGCCGAGTTGGTCGCGCCGCAGGCGACAACGACGATGCCGGCGCGCAACGTCTCAATCTGCCCGTCGCGTTCGACCTCCACGCCGGTGATCTGCCGGCCATCCGGGCTGGTCAGCAGCCGCCTCGCCAGCGTGCGCGTTTGCAGCGTGATGTTGGGCGAATGGAGCGCCGGTCGCACCAGGCAGGCGTCGGCGTCGCCCTTAGCCAGCACCTTGCAGGGAAAACCATCGCAAGTCGCGCAGCGGATGCAGCGGCCGTTCTCGCGCAGATCGAGCGCCATCGGCAGCGCGAAGGGCCGCGCGCCGGCCGCGCGCAGCCGCTCGGTCATGTGCGCGGCATAGCTTTCACGCGGCAGCGCCGGGAACGGATAGGGCTTGGCGCGCGCGGGCTCTGTCGGGTCGGCGCCGACATCGGCATGCACGTGAAAGAGCCGCTCGGCTTGCGCGTAGTACGGCGCCAGATCGCTGTAGCGGATCGGCCAGGCGGGTGAGGTGCCTTCCTCAAATTCGATCGCCTCAAAATCGCGCTCGCGAAAGCGAGGCAACGCCGCGCCATACATTTTGGTGTTGCCGCCGACGAAATAGTAGGTGGCCGGCCGGAACGCTTTGCCTGAATCGACATCGAGCCAGGTCTCTTTGGCCTGATAGCGCTTCTGGCCGATGACTGCGTCGGGCTGCCAGTTCTCGGGCTCCTGCGGCAGAAAGTCGCCGCGTTCGAGCAGCAGCACGCGCATGCCACTGTCTTTCAGCGCGTAAGCCAGGCCGCCGCCGCCTGGCCCGGAGCCGAGGATGATGACGTCGTAGGTCATGCGCTTAACACTCCTGCCGCGGTGGCGTCGTCGGTGCACAGCACCCGGATAGTGCCCGAACGCAGTGCGCCGATGATCGCCGGCGCGCGCTCCGGGCCGCTGACGGATGCGAGCGTGATTGGGATGCGGCGCAGATCGTCGTGGGTGATCCCGATCACGCGCCGGTTGTGGGCGAAGTCGTCTTTGCCGTCGATGTCAAACATGCGCCCGGCCAGATCGCCCACCGCGCCATGTTTGCGCAGCGCTTTGACATCGGCCGGCGTGGTGAAACCGGCTTCGATCAGCCGCTCGGTCGACGAATCGAGGCTGCCGATGCCGATCAGCGCCACATCGGCGTTGCGCGCGGCGTCGAGCGTGGCCTGCACATGCGGCTGGCGGCGGATGACATCGGCCGACTCGGGTGTGTCGGCCATCATCGGCGAAGACAGATACAGCACATCGCCGCCCAACTTTTCCGCCAGTTGCCGGCCAATCGTCGCGCTGTCGAATTCCTGCATGCTGTATGGAATGCTGCCGACGGCCTGCGCGACGCGCAGCCGGGCGCGGCCTTCGACCGGCGCGCGTGGCCGCATGGCGTTGACCACCTCGTGCGTCGAGCGGCCCAGGCAGATGGCCATGGTGTTGCCGTCGCGCAGCACGCCGTCGAGATACTGCGCGCCGAGTCGGCCAACCTCGCGCAGCACTTCATCTTCGGCGGTGCCGTTGCGCGTGAGCACCAATGCATGGCGCAGGCCAAATCGTTCGACCAGCCCGCGTTCCAGTTCGGCGTTGCGTTGAATCGGCCAATGGATATTGATCTGCACCACGCCCGACGCGCGCGCCTCTTTCAGCAGGCGATAGACCTTGACGCGCGACAGCCCCAGCGCCTTGCCGATGTCGGCCTGGTTGAGCTCCTCGTCGTAGTACATCGCCGCGACGCGGGCGAGCAGGGCGTGGTGGGTGCTGTCCATGGTGGTCGTCTGACTATGCCGTGCTACCGTCATCCTGAGTGCGTGACCCGTCATTTTGAGCGCGTGACCCGTCATTTTGAGCGCGTGACCCGTCATCCTGAGCGCAGCGAAGGATCTCCTACGTTGCGCGCCGCAGAAGGAGATCCTTCGCTTCGCTCAGGATGACTTGTGCCGGGGTTCAGGATGACAACTACCGGGGCTCATGATCACCGGTCACGTGCTCAGGATGACGGCTTCGACGCCTTACATCGTGATCAGCACCTTCATCGCCTGGCCCCCGCGCATCAGGTCGAC
>JANMNW010000319.1:0-3570 GCA_031368515.1 Chloroflexota bacterium | reverse complement strand
CCAATCCGCGCAGGGCGCTTCGTTGAGTATCATCCAAGGCCATCGGAGTCCTCCGCTTTCTGTCAGGAGTGGTATCTCGACAGTGTAGCGGCTCGACTCCGATGCGCCTCTTCAGGTCAGCCCTTTTAGAAACCTACTTAGACCGTGACGCCAAGGCATAATGCCGCTACCGCCCTGCGGTACAGCAGATCCAAATCCGATAATTTCACCATGGAATCCAATCTTCGCTATTTCGACGCCATCGGCGCCATCCTCGAACGCATTCGATCGACCCAAATGCCTGCCATCAACAGCGCCGCTGATATTTTTGCGAACAGCATCGCCGGTGATGGCCTGGTGCACTTGTTTGCGACCGGCCATTCGCGCGTGTTCATCGAAGAGATGTTTCCGCGATACGGGAGCTTCCCCGGCTTCCACTCAATCGTCGAACTGTCACTGACCTATCACAATCAGGTCGTCGGCGCGAATGGCCAGCGGCAAGCGCTGTTTATTGAGCACATGGAAGGCTTTGCGCCCGTGATCCTGCGCAATTTCGTGCTGCGCGCGCCAGACAGCTTCATGATCTTTTCCAACAGCGGCGTAAACGAAGTGGTGGTCGACATGGCGCTGGAAGTCAAGAAGCTTGGCCTGCCGCTGGTGGCGGTCACATCATACGAACATTCGAGGTCGGGCAACTCCAAGCACAGCTCCGGCAAGCGCTTGATGGACGTGGCGGATATCGCCATAGACAACTGCGTTCTAACCGGCGACGCTCTGGTCAACATCGACGGCTTCGCGGGTCCGATCGGCCCAGGCTCAACCGTGGCCATGGCGGCAATCACAAACGCGATCAAGTGCGCCATCGCCGACCGCCTGGCCGCGCGCGGCATCACGCTGCCGGTGATCTCCAGCGGCGCAGTTGTGGGGAGCGAACGCAGCGCGCAGATGTTCGACGCGGCCTATGACGAGTATCGCCGCCGCTACATCCGCGCACTGGGTGGCGCGGCATGAGTGCCGACGCCACGCGGTCGATGTTGTTCTTCGGCGTCACCACCGGCAAATCCAGCAGCCTGCGCATGTTTCCGGCCTGGGCGGAAATATTGGGCATCAACGGCCGGCTGGTTGGCTTGGACCTGCCGATGAACGCGCCAACCGGGCGCTATCGCGAGGCGGTGGCGCGCATCAAGCGCGACCCGCTCATGGCTGGCGCGCTTGTGACCACGCACAAAATTAATGTGCTCACTGCAGCGCGCGATCTATTCGACGGGCTTGATCAAGACGCCGAGCTGTGCCAAGAGGTCTCGTGCATTTACAAACGCGACGGGCAGTTGCGGGGCGAGGCGGTCGATCCGATCAACGCGGCGCGATCGATGACGCATTTCATCACGCCGGGGTTCTGGCGCGAAAGCCGCGCCGAGATCCTGTGCCTGGGCGCAGGAGGCTCGGCAGTGGCCATCGTCACGCACTTTCTGACGCGCGCCGATCGGGGCGATCTGCCGCGCAAGATTACGCTGGTCAACCGCAGCGCGGGCAAGCTTGATTTTTTGCGGGCGCTGGTGGCGCGCTTTCCAGAGAACACAATAGTGTTCGAGTATGTGCAAAACGTCGATCCGCGCCGCAACGATGCGCTGATGGCGGCGCTGCCTGCGCAGTCGCTGGTGATCAACGCCACCGGCATGGGCAAAGACACGCCCGGTTCGCCGATCAGCGACGCCGGGGCATTTCCCGAACACGCCATCGCCTGGGAACTAAACTATCGGGGCGAACTGGATTTTCTACACCAGGCAAAGCGTCAAGCAGCTGAGCGTGCGCTGACCGTGGTCGACGGATGGGATTACTTTCTGTACGGCTGGTCGAGCGTGGTGCGCATGGTATTTGGCGTTGAGATCACGCCGGAAAAATTCGCGCAGCTGGCGCAGGCGGCGTTGCGCGCGCGCTCGGCATAGCATGATGTGAACCGCAGGGCGGTGCCAGCGCTCACTGCGCTTTGATCGCGCGCGTCGCAAAGTAGCTCGGCATGAACGCCGACGCTTGTGCATTGTCAACATGCCGATCCTCATACATAGCGGTAAGCATCAGGCCCGCATCCAGCTGACCGCCGATTAGATCGGCCAAGGTATGGCTGAACTCGATCGGTGCATCGCCAAAACGGCGCGTGCGTTCGGCGTCGTCAAAGCGCAAGTCCGAATAAGGCAGCGCATACAACGCGCGAAACACGCCATCGGCCGGCTCGGGATCAAACACGTAGATGTCCGGGTTCATGAAGCCGCTGATCAACACGCCACCTGGCCGCAGCACCCGCGCTGCTTCGCGCCACATGGGCCGCACCTCGGGCATAAACAAATTGGACACGGGATGTACGATCAGATCAAACGATGCATCGGCAAACAGCGACAGATCGGCCGCATCCCCCTCGACGGTCGTCAGCGTCAGCTCATCCCGTTCTGCCACCATCCAATCTTGCGCAAGCTGGCGCGGTGAGTTGTCGAACACCGTCACGTTGGCGCCCGCGGCCGCAAGTATCGGCCCCTGTTGCCCGCCTCCTGACGCCAGGCACAACACATCCAGCCCGGCCAGCGAGGGATATTGAGTAAACCAGTGGATCGGCACACGCTTCTGTTCGGTCAGCACGATCAACCAGTCACCCGTCCGTGCCTTGGCGATCTGCTCGCTCGTGACGGGCTGGGTCCACGGATTTACTCCGCCATCGACCTGCTTGTCCCAGGCGCGCTTGTTGTGTGCAACGACGTCCACCTACAAAATCCCACCCAGGTTCCAGGGTTGAAATTCTTCTTCCCCCACCCCTTGCGCCTCGCTCAAGCTCGGCTGGCCCGAAGCCACAGCAACGATCTTCTCAAAGATCTCGGCGCCCACATCCTGGAGCGACGCGCCATCCAATACACGTCCGGCGTTGACATCCATGTCCGAACTCATACGCTCAAACATGGTCGTATTGCTGGCAATTTTGATGCTCGGCGACGGCTTGAAGCCAAAGCACGAGCTGCGGCCCGTTGTAAACACAATCAAATTGCTGCCGCCCGCAGCCTGACCCGTCGCCCCCACGGGGTCGTAACCGGGTGTATCCATAAAGCTAAATCCAGGCGTGCGAATCTGCTCGGCATACTCAAGAACGGCGTTGAGCGGCGTGTTGCCCGCCTTGGCCACTGCGCCAAGGGATTTCTCGTAAATGGTGGTGAGGCCGCCGACTTTGTTGCCGGCGCTTGGGTTGTTGTCGATCTCCACACCGTGCGCCGCCGCGTGACGCTCCCACCATTTGATTTTCTCGATCAGCTTTTCGCCCACCGCGCGCGACGCCGCGCGTCGCGTCAACAGGTGTTCGGCTCCGTAAACTTCGGGCGTCTCGGCAAGCACCACACTGCCGCCCTGGCGCACAAGCTCGTCGCAAGCCACACCGAGCGCCGGGTTGGCTGTCACGCCGCTCCAGCCATCGCTGCCGCCACACTGCAACGCCACCGTCAGGCCCGACACCGGCAAGGGCTCGCGTTGGTATTGATTGACCGCCGGCAACAGCGCGGTCACCATCTCGATGCCGGCCTCCACGGTCTTGCGAATACCGCCGGCGTCCTGAAT
>JANMNW010000315.1:0-10551 GCA_031368515.1 Chloroflexota bacterium | reverse complement strand
CAACAATCGGGGAAATTCTGAAACCCTGGGTCTGGGGAAGCACTATCCAGCCTGCGATCTGGAGAATGCAGCGCTCATGTTCGCAGCTAGGACGCCGGGCGGTGAATGGGTGACCCGCGAGTTGGAGACGAATCCGCTGCACGGGCTGCCCGGTTTACCGGCCATCGACTACCGCGGGCAATTCCCGTTTGCCCGATGGCCTCGAGGTAGTTTTTACCAGTGCGTGTTCGGTGAGCGCCGGAGATGAAGTCGAAGTGGTGGTTGCAGTTGAAGAACCCTAGGCCAAGAGTAACTGGCCAGTACGAGCTGGATGTGGCTTGCGGCAATGGCGTCTTTGCGTGGCTCGGCATGCGCTAAAACCAGGCCGGCACTTTGATTGCGGAAACGGCGACCGAAACGATTACGCATCCGTCAACGTTGTAACTGAGCTACACTCCCTGCGGTGAGCACGACTAACTTCCGGCTACTTTTTGTCACTCGCATTTTCCGCATGTTTGCCTACGGCTTGCTCTCAGTTGTGCTGGCGCTGTATCTCGCTTCGGCCGGGCTGAGTGAATCGCAGATTGGCTTGCTGTTGACGCTGACGTTGCTGGGCGATGCCGCAATTTCATTGTGGATGACCAGCCACGCCGACCGGTCTGGCCGCAAGAAAACTCTATTCTTTGGGGCCTTGCTGATGATTTTGGCAGCCGGGGTGTTTGCCCTGATCAGCAACTTTGTACTGCTGGTCGCCGCAGCCATCATCGGGGTAATCAGCCCAAGCGGCAGCGAGGTGGGGCCGTTTTTGTCTATCGAGCAGGCGTCGTTGACGCAGCTGATCCCAGACGAAAAACGCACGCAGGTGTTCGCTTGGTACAACCTGGCGGGCGCGTTTGCAACGGCCGTGGGCGCATTGGTCGGTGGCGGTTTGGCGCAACTGCTGCAGCGCTCGGGCGTGGCGGCCCTGGACAGTTATCGCACCATCGTGCTCATTTATGGCGCTGTAGGTGTGCTGCTCGCAGTGCTGTTTACGCGGCTATCGCTCAAGATCGAGGTGCCCGCCGATGCATTGCCTCCGGCGGCGAGCGCGCCGTGGCTGGGGCTGCATCAATCGCGCGCCGTGGTGCTGCGGCTAAGCTCGTTGTTTGCGCTGGACGCTTTTGGTGGCGCATTTGTGCTGCAAAGCTTTGTGGCCTATTGGTTTCATGTGCGCTTTGGCGTGGAGCCAGCGCTTTTGGGTGGAATCTTCTTCGGCGCCAACATTCTTGCCGGCATCTCTGCGCTTAGCGCAGCCAAAATCGCCGCGCGCTTTGGTTTGATCAACACGATGGTGTTTACGCACATTCCGTCGAATATGCTGTTGATTTTGGTGCCGTTGATGCCAACCTTGCCTTTGGCCATTGCCGTCCTGCTCGCGCGTTTTAGTATTTCGCAGATGGATGTGCCGACCCGCCAAAGCTACACAGTCGCCGTAGTGCATCCGAGCGAACGGTCGGCAGCGGCGGGTGTGACCGGGATCGCGCGCAGCATCGGCGCTTCGGTGTCGCCGCTGTTGACTGGGTTGATGTTGCGTGCAGCGGGACCCTGGCTCAGCGCTCCTTTCTTTATCGCCGGCGGCGTCAAGATCATTTACGACTTGGCGCTGTATCGCAGCTTTAGCAGCCTCAAGCCGCCGGAAGAAGCCGCGCCCAAAACGTCGGGTTAGCCGCTGCGATACTTTGGCGCATGCTTCCAAGTCCTGATGCGTTTCTTGCAGACTATCCGCCTGCAATGCGCGCACTGTCCAATCATCTTCGCGCGTTGGTGAAACAGGCATTACCAGAGTCAAGCGAACAGGTCAAGACCGGCTGGAAGCTCATTGCGTTGTATGTGCCCGGCCGGTCAAAATCGGTCAAATTCGGTTTTATCCTGCCGCACGCCGATTCGGTGTCGTTTGGCTTCGACTGGGGTGTGCTACTGGATGATCCGGATGGCGTGTTGCTGGGCGCGGACGAACGTCTCAAGCAGGTGCGGTATCTGTCTTACCGCTCGATTCGTGATCTGAAGACGCGGACAGCGATGCGGTTTGTCAATCAGGCGGCTGAGCTGTCGTCAATGCCGCGCTCGTTTCGCATGATGTTGCCTCGATACACGCGGTGAACTACTATGGAATTCCTTCAACTTAAGAACATCTCCGAGCGCTATTTGGAGTTCGTCAATCCCACTTCTGCCGAAAAGCTTTTGACAGTTGGGCGTGTGGCCGGCCTCAAGCCCGGCGACCGGCTCATTGACTTCGGCAGCGGCTACGGCGTAGTGCTGATGTTGTGGGCCGAAGCCTATGGCATTGGCGGGGTGGGCATCGATATTCGCACGGCGGCGTGTGAACGCGCGCACGCGCGCATATCCGAGCGCGGCTTGGCCGGCCAGATTGAGATTGCGTGCGGACCGGCCGCTGAGTATCCGTTTGAGCCAGGCAGCTTTGATGCCGCAGCCTGTATTGGCGCCACATTTTGCTGGCCCGGGCTCTTTCCGGATGCGGTGCGTGCGATGAAGCGCGCGGTCAAACCCGGCGGGCGGCTGATCATTGGAGAGGTGTTCTGGCGCGATCCTGATCTTGTTCCGGCCGATGTTGCGCAGCGTGAAAGCGGTATCGGCTCGGAGAGCAAGATCTTTGAACAGGCGCGCGAGGCAGGCTGCGAAGTGATATACGCGCTGCACTCGAATCAGGACGAGTGGGACCGCTACACAGCGGAGGATTGGCGCGGTTTGTCCGACTGGCTGGATGAAAACCCCGATCATGCCGATTGCGACGCCGTGCTCAACCATCTGCGCGACAGCCAGGACGAATATGCCGCCTACGGCCGCCAGCACTATGGCTGGGGTCTGTATGTGTTGAAAATGTTGTGACCGCGGTTGTGCTCGCCGGAGAGCCATGCCACACTCTCCAGCATGCGCGCACATGTACGGCTGCACAATGGCACCCCCACGCTTTTTCTAGACGATCAGCCCACGTTCGCCAACTTTCATTTGCTCTCGCCTTTTGACGGCGAGCATCGCGGGCCTTCCCGTCCAATCGCCCGGAAGTTTGGCGAGCTTGGCATCGATCTGTATTCAATTGATGCGAGCGGGCCGGAATGGATCGGCCCCGGCCAATACGACTTTTCTGGTGTTGAGTCGCGGTTGCGCGGTGTGCTGGACGAGAACCCGGCTGCGCACTTTTTGTTTCGCATGAACTTTGAGACGCGCGGCTCTCCAAACAACTGGTGGAACAACACCTACCCCGATGAGCTGGAAATTCTCGGCTCCGAAGGCGATGACGAGGCGTCCGTCGCTGCGCTGCGCGCAAATCCACTCGCCGAGCGGCGCATTGCGCAGTCGTATGCGTCGCAGATCTGGCGCGCGCAAGTTAAGGATTTGCTGTGTGCCTACATCGCTCATCTGCGCGAAATTGGCCTGTATGACCGCGTCATCGGGTATCAACTTGGCGCCGGCGTCGTCAGCGAATGGGTCAAAGGCGAAGGTGACATGACGCCGCAGTGCGGTGACTACAGCGTGCCCATGCAGCGCCATTTTCGCAACTGGCTGCGCAGCAAGTATTCCCATGAGACAACGCTGCGGCAAGCTTGGGACGATCCTCAGGTGACGTTCGAAACAGCTGATGTGCCCGCGCCCAAGAGGCAGTTTTCGACGTTGCACGGCCAGTTTCGCGATCCCGAACGTGAGCGCAGCGTGATCGATTACTACATGTGCCTGGCAGAGCTCACATCGGAAGCGCTGCTCGATTTCTGCCAGACCGTCAAGCAGGAGACTGGCGGCGACAAGCTGGCGGGTGCGTTCTATGGTTATCTTATGGAGCTCTCCTGGAATCTCACCTTCTTTGGGTTTGGCGAGATTAGGCTCGATGGCGTCGAATACGGCACCATTCAACGCAGCGGCCATCTCGGGCTGAGCCATGCACTGCGTTCGCCGCATCTGGACTTTTTAGTCAGCCCGTATAGCTATCCGTTTCGCGGCGTGGGTGGCGATGGCCAGGCCATGCAGCCCAGCGAGACCTGCCGGCTGCATGGCAAGCTCTATCTTTTTGAAGAAGACACGCTCATGCACAACCGCTTTGAGCCTGAGGGCCGCATGCAGCCAGTCGGCGATACGTTGGAAATCTACAAACGCAACTTCGCGTACTGTTTGACGCGCGGGCACGGCGTCACCTGGCTGCAGAGCAGCATGTTTCGGGAGTATCCTGAGATTGAAAACGAATCAGATGCGCTTCTGGCGCGCATGCAGGTGCTTGGCAATTGGGCAACCGCGCTCAATCGCGCACCCCATGCCGAAATTGCAGTTCTGCTGGATGACGAGAGCTATTTCTACGGCAGCCTGCGCAACGATCTGGGCATTGCCGGCGTGTTTTATCCGCGCGTGATCGATCTGCCGCGCATCGGCGCGCCGCACGATGTGTACTTGTTGCGTGATTTGGTGGAGGGCCGTCTGCCTCCGTACAAGCTCTACATCTTTCTCAACGCCTTTCGGTTGTCGCGTGCGCAGCGTGAGGCGATTGCGCAGCAGGTTAAGTGCGCTGGCCGCACCGCCGTGTGGTTACACGCGCCTGGGTACATCTTTGACGACGCTGCGCCGGCGCTGGATCCGGCCAATGTGTCGGATATTACCGGCATTCGCATGCGGCGCACCGATCAGCCGTGGAGCGCGCATGCGCATGTGACCGATGTTCGCCATCCAATCACCAGGGACGTTCCACAGGATCTGTTTTGGAGCGTGCAACGTTCACTCTTTCCGGCGTTCTATGTGGACGACCCGGAAGCCACGCAACTAGGCCAGATTGTCACCGCGATGGGCCGCTGCAAGCCCGGGCTGGCCCTCCGTGATTTTGGCGACTGGCGCTCGATTTACTCGGCGACGCCCAGCCTGCCAGCGCCGCTGTGGCGCGGCATCGCGCGCCATGCCGGCGTGCACCTGTATAGCGAGGCTGGCGATGTTCTGTATGCCACGCGCGATCTTCTTGTCGTGCACACCTCGGCCGGCGGCGCGCGCACTTTTCGATTGCCACATGCGGCGCGCCAAATAGTCGATGTGTTTGCCCGGCGCGAGGTGGCGCGCGACAGCGCGAGTTTTGCCGTCGAGCTGCCGCGCGCGTCAACCACGCTGTTCTACTTTGGCGACAAGGCGCTGCCTTCGGCATGAGTCCGAAGGGCGCTTTGGCGCCGCAGCCGGAAGCCGGCCTCTTGGTGCTGTTGGCTTACCCGATGCTGGGCAGCCTGGTCAGCGTGATGCTGCGCTATCTGCTGCGCACGTTTGACCCGTGGACCGTAGCGGGCGTCCGCTCGCTCAGCGGCGGTCTGTTTCTTCTGTGCGTTGCGTTTGTGTTGTGGCGTGGCGAGCTGCGCACATTCGCGCGCGACCCGCGTCAACTGCGCTTGTTGCTGGTCACGACGTTGTTGGGCATTGTGCCGGGCTGGCTGACCAACGAAGCGATTTCGCGCATACCGGCGCTGGTGGCGTCGCTGCTTGGCACGCTGAGCCTGCCGCTGATGAGCGTGCTTGCCGCGCTGGTCTTTGCCGATGAGCGGCGCGTGCTGCGCAGCAGTTCGTTCTGGCTGGCCGCGCCGCTGTTGCTGGGCGGCACTGCCGGGTTGGCGTTGGCGCAGAGCGCGCGCGCGTCAACTCTGACCGACACGGGCGGATATGGCTTGGGCATCGCCATGCTGCTGCTGTCGTTTTTGCTCAACGCCATCCCGCAGCTGTTCTTGAAGCACGCAGTTTCTGACGCGCATCCGTTTGTGCTGAGCGGATCGCTTGGCGTGGCAGGCGGTTTAATCTACAGTGTATTGGCGTTTGTATTTGGCGAACCGGCGCGATTGGCGACCGCGCCGACCTGGCTTACTGTCCTGCTGGTTCTTTCGGGCGCGTATGGCTTGTTGACGGGAAGCGCGCTATATCTGGCCGCGGTCAAGCGTTTCGGATTAATTGTGGTCAACCTGGTCTGGCTGATCTCGCCCGTGTTTGTCGGGTTGTTTGGCTATGAAGTGCTGAATGAATTGCCGACAGCCGGCCAACTGTGGAGCGGGCTGGCGCTGCTGGCGGGTTGCGGCATCGTGTTGATCAGCCGGAACGCAGCCAAAGTGCGCTCTGCGCTGGAGGCCGAAAAGTGACACGGAAGCGCAGCTTACATAGCCTTCTCGCGCGAGCCAAACACTGCTGCGATGATGCAGCCCCACCAAATGACGCCGAGCAGGCCGCCGGCAATGCTGATGAAAGCCAGGGTGGTGCCGATCGACGTTGCGCTTTCGCCTGAGCGGCTCAAAGTCGAGACGACGAGCGGCGACAGCGCGCCAAACACAATGACGTTAAACATCATGCCGCCGAAGCCAATGATCGCCCATTTGGACACTTGCGGGTGCCGGTTCCAACGCAGCGCCGCCAGCAGAATTCCAACGCCCAAGGCGATGAGCAGGGGAATTTGCACAAGCAGCGGTCCAATGAACATTCCAATATTTTCCATGCAGGCAGTTTAGAACTGATCCGGAAAGTGCCGGCTGGATGCCCGAACGTTCAAATTTGGACTGCCGCACGAAATCCAGCGGATTAGGCAAAGCGAGATCCCCAATGGAAAATGCGCAGAAGCATGGATGTGAATTTCGGGCTTGCACTTCTGGCAGGATGTGGCATGGTTCGGGTCTGCCGCGCGGCGGCAGTTCAGGAGGCAACTTATGTCTGACACAAAATCTAACGGCCATGCGAATGGCCACAGCACCAACAAAGTATTTGCAAGCGCGTCACGGCCCGAGCAGCGCGCGGCAGCAGCGGCTCGCCGCGCCACATACCCGTACCGATTTCCGCGCGACATGCGCAAGATGGGCGGTAAGTTCGGCGTCGACGAAAATGCGCGCCGCTTGTTGCGTTACTTTTACATCGAGCGCTGCCTGATGCACGGCCTGGGATCATGGACGCTTAGCATCCCCGATTTTGAGGTGAAGGTCGAAACCGGTCGCCACATTTTCTGGCACGCCGACGCTGCGCGCCGCTTTCGGGAACGCTTGACCGAACAGGAAACGCGCAAGGCCACCGTCGACGATTTTCGCGATGCCGAGATCGATCAGTTTATCAACGAGATGCTCTCCGCAGCCGACGTGCCAGAACTGCTGGTCGGTGTGCATCAAGTGCTTGGGCGCGCACTCGAAACTGCCTATCGCCATCACATCGACGACACCTGCCCGGTGACCGATGCGCCGACCATCCGCATCATGAAGCAGATTCTGGTTGACTTTGAACCGATGCTCGCCTGGGCCGACGCCGCCATCAACGCCTATATCGACGGCGGCGTGGATGAATCGCGCCTGGAACAATGGCGCTGGCACCTGTCACGCGTTCTGGCCAGCATCGGCGGCGTGAGCGGCAGCGATGCGCGCGGCGAGCGACCGCACCTGCGCATCGACGACAAGCCCTATGTGCGCGGCGACATGCCGCTGCGCGATTCGCGATTCGACACTTTTTATTTGACCGGCGACTACGATCTGGCGGATGGCACGGCGCGATTCCCGGCCGGCACCTACGAGGCCTTGCGGCTGCGATTTGTGCGCGCGCAGCGCGATGAAGTAGATGCAATCGAAGCCTTCGGCACCTTTATCTGGGACATTCGCTTTAAGGATTGGCAAGCCGAGTATGACTTGGCGCGCATTACCTGGGATGAGTCGCGACATACCGAAATTGGCTATCGCACCATGCAGACGATGGGCTACGACCCGTATGAGTTGCCCAACCGGCTCACCAGCAGCACCTGCCGCGGCCCGATGGAGCCCGAATACGCCATGGCCGAGATCAACCTGTTTGGCGAAGTCGGCGTGATCAAGACGATCAACGAGTTCATCGACAAAGCGCGCGACTCGGACGATGCTGCGCTCGTGCACATCAGCGACTTCATTCGTTCGGACGAACGCACGCATGTGCGCAAAGGGCAGGGCATCATCAAGATCATGACTGACAAAACGATGCAGGATTTGGAGCTGCGCACGCGCGAGTTGTTCACCGAATGCCTAGTCAGCCTGGGAGCGGTGAAACCGGACGGCGATCTGTTTGTCATCAGCCGCGAAGATCTTGAGCATTACATAGGCGAGTGAATGGCGCGGATGGATCGGCTACGCGGAAAGGTAATAATCGTCACAGGCGGCGCGCATGGCATTGGCGCCGCCACGGTTAAGCGTTGCAGCGAAGAGGGCGCGCAGGTGGTGGCGGTCGACATCGATCGGGTGCGCGGCGAGGCGCTGGCCGTCCAGTGCGGCGCCCGCTTTGATGCAACGGATGTGTCAGATCATGCGGCGGTGGGCGATCTGATCGCGCGTACCGTGCGCGACTTTGGCCGTCTCGATTGCATTGTGAGCAACGCCTGCGTGCACCAGTATGGGCATGTCGAAGCCACCACACCGGAATTGTGGGAGCGCGTGCTGGCGGTGAATCTGAGCGCGTCGTATCACCTGGCGCATCATGGCGCGCAGCACCTGCGAAAGCAACACGGCGCGTCGATGGTCATCATCAGCTCAATTCAAGCCATCAAAGGTTTCTTTAATGCGGCGGCCTATGCCACCAGCAAAGGCGGACAGATGGCGTTGATGCGGCAGCTTGCCGCCGATCTGGCGCCCGCTATTCGCGTCAACGCCATCCTGCCGGGAACCATTCGCTTGTATCCGGAGAGCATCGACGCTGGCCAGGAAAAATACTGGTCGGAGATTCATGCCCTCAAGCGCATCGGCGAGTGCGTGGAGGTGGCCAACGGCATGGTGTTTCTCGCTTCCGACGAGGCCTCATTCATCACTGGCCACGGCCTGGCCATCGACGGCGGCATGGCGATCTATGGCGGACGATAAGCACTGGCGGCCCGGCGATGTTGTGGCCTACCGCTGGATGGTCAACGACCGAGTGCTGATTGCGCAGGCCGCATATGTAGTAGACGATACGGCCGAGGAAACCGCGCTTCTCGTTATGCCCGGCGCGGAAATTCACAAGCCGGAAATGCTGTGGGCAAGCGCGGAACGGCGATGGGATCGTTGGGCCGTGCAGCGCGATGATGACTGGGTGCTGCGGCCCAGCATCTGGCGCGATAACAGGATGCTGATGGTGGTGCGTCCCGATGACTGGTACTCGGTCATGTACTTCTGGCCCGAAGCCACGGGAGCGTTTGACTGCTACTATGTGAATTTCCAGCTGCCGCTGCGGCGAACGTCAGTTGGATTTGACAGCTTTGATCTTGAGCTCGATATTGTCATGGAACCCGATGGGCGCTGGCGCTGGAAAGACGAGGAAGACTATCAGCGAGGTATCGCGGCGGGCTTCATCATGCCCGAATGGACGGCGCAAATCAATCGCGCCACGGAGCCGCTGTTGACGCAAATGACAGCGCGTTCGTATCCATTTGACGAAACCTGGATCAACTATAAGCCGCCTTCACACTGGATGGCGCCTCGTCTGCCGCGTGACTGGGAGGCATAATTCAACGCCGATTCTGCTTCGGCGCCGCGAGCGCATCGACGACCGCATCCATGCGCGAAAAGCCGACGCCGCGCGCCAGACCGTGCTGAATGAAGCGCTCAAGCAGGGCGATGCGGTGGCCGCGGCCGATCACCTGCGGATGCATCGCCACAGTCAAAATGCCGCCTTCGACACTGGCATCCATCCAGTCGAGTTCTTCCGACCAAATTTCAAACACTTTGCTGGGCGCGGAGGTGCCGTTGCGATACGGACTAAAGTTGAATTGGAAGTGCACCCAGTCGTCGAGCTCAAAGCTCATGGGCAGTTCCCAGAGCGCGCTCTCGCGACCGCGCACGAGCGGCTGCTGTTGTGACACTTGATCGCCCTGGCGCGGATGATATGGCCGAAAATCGTCAGCCATCAGGCTTGAGTCGTAGTCAAAGCCAAATGTCTCGAGCAAGCCCAGCGTTGCGCCGGAGAAGTCTGCTGATGGCGAACGAAAGCCACGCGGTGCCACGCCGATGCGCTTGAGAGAATCGAGCGCGCGCTGCATGTCGGCGCGTTCTTCGTCCGGAGTCTGGCCGCTTGGGTCGATGTGCGCATAGGAGTGATGGGCGATTTCGTGTCCGCCGGCCTGGATGGCTTCGACCTCGCGAGGAAAAGAGTCCATTGTGTGGCCCGGTACAAAGAACGTGCAACGCAGATCGTAGCGTTTGAGCAAGTGCAACACACGCGGCACACCCACGCGCGCGCCATATTCTCCGCGCGACAGCATCGACGGCGTGGTATGGGGATAGCTAAACCAGACTGAAAGCGCGTCGAAATCAAAGGTTAGGCATAGGGTGCTGTTAGGC
This sequence comes from Chloroflexota bacterium, assembly GCA_031368515.1. Taxonomy (GTDB): domain Bacteria; phylum Chloroflexota; class Anaerolineae; order J036; family Brachytrichaceae; genus CANJQH01. The sequence continues at coordinate 268 of JANMNW010000315.1, read as the reverse complement.
ATGTCGTTGCGATTGTATGCATGCAAATTCGAAGCGTTGCGCCATAATCGTGCGCGCCATGGGCAATACACTCGCCATCAACGGCGGACCGAAGACCTGCACTGAAATGTGGCCCAGCTGGCCGATTTGGCTCCGCCATCATCCGGGGCAACTCCGCTCCCTTGGCAATGCAATGTCCGTGGCCGCGGTGATGCGTGATGATCGCGTCGTCCGGGTCGAGTGCGGCACACGCGCCCGCCGCAATCGCCTCCTGGCCCACGCACGAATG
>JANMNW010000312.1:0-14851 GCA_031368515.1 Chloroflexota bacterium | reverse complement strand
GCGTTTGACCGCCTACGGCGATGTCGATAACGCCGTCAAGCACATACACGAAGCGTTGAACGCCGGCGGGTGGCGGTGCGGAGGTCGCGCCGCGGGACAAATCGACAAAGTATTCGGCGAATTTGGCGCCGATGCGCGGCGCAATCACAATCGTGGCCACGGTGTTTACCCAGCCGGGAAGTGCCGACGGCACGTGACTTTCTGGCGTGATGACCGTGTGATCGGGTTTGGAGACGCTACGGCTTTGGGAACCGTCAAAGATGCTCATAGGGTTGGGATCGCGCCAGTTTAGCGGTAACTGCCGCAGCGCGAAAAACGCACAAGGGACAGTCCCCTGCGGACAGTCCCTTGTGCGTTTTCACTCTCAGAGGCGACGATCGGGATTGAACCGATGCATAAGGGTTTTGCAGACCCTCGCCTTACCACTTGGCCACGTCGCCGTGCCCAAAATATACCATGTCAGCACTTAGCTGGTCATGGGTGAGGCGCGGCTGAGCAACTCGCGATGAACGGATATCAGCTGGTCGTAGACGCCATCGACACCGGTGATGATGGGATTGCCGTTACGCAGTCCGCCGCCCGCCAGAAAATCGTTCGTGCGCACACCCGTCGCATTCAAAATGGCGATCGCAGCCAGGCAGTCCCAAGCGTTGATGTGCAGCTCAATGTATCCAATCAGCCGGCCGCACGCGGCGTAGCACAAGCCCAGCGCGCCTGATCCTTCGCGGTGATACATCGCCCCGCGCTTGAGTAACGCCAGCATCAACGCCGTCAACCGTTCGGGCGCGATGCGCGGTGAATGCCCGACGCCGAGCAACCCTTCTTTCAGGCTTTTGCCCGCATGCGGTTTGAGCCGCTCGCCGTTCAACGTTGCGGGATGGCCGCGTCCGCCCGCAAACAGCTCGTCGCGCGCCGGCGCATACACCAGCCCAAACTGGATCTCGCCGCCGCGCACAAATGCGATCGACACGCACCAGCACGTCAGCCCGCTGATAAACGGCTGCGTGCCGTCGATCGGATCCACTACCCAAACGCCCGCGTTGGGTCCAATGTCGCTCAAGCCGGTCTCCTCGCCCATAAACGCGTCGCCGGGACAGGCCGCGCACAGTCGCTCTCTGATCAGCAGCTCGGTCTGCAAATCGGCTTCGCTGACGAAATCCTGCGGGCCTTTGTTGCTCACGGTTAACAGGTCGCGTTGGTTGAAGTAGCGCAACGCCGTCGCGCCGGCCGCGCGAATGGTGTCGAGCGCGGTGTCAAAATGCTTGCCGTCGTCGATGTCGTTCATGCCTTATCCTTCCACAGCCAGGCCGCGCCGCGCAAGATCGGCCCGTGAAACACAGTGTGCTGCGCCGGGCGCGGTGTGAGATCGTCATAAAGCTTGTTTACACTAAACATGGCGTCGCCCATCATAATGATGTCCGGGCAAATTGCATTGAACACGATGACCAATGTAAACCGCCGTCCGCTCTGCTAAGATCGCCGCGTGACCGACGGTCCGCTGATCATCGCTGTGGTGTTGACGCTCAACGAAGAGCGCCACGTATCGGAGTGCCTCGCTTCGCTGGCTTGGGCCGACGGGCGGCTGGTCTTTGACTCATTCAGCACGGACGGGACCGTGGCTCGCGCTCGCGACGCCGGCGCCGAGGTGACGCAGAATCGTTTCGCCAACTATGCGCAGCAGCGCAACGACGCCCTCAAGCATGTGCAGGCGCGATATCCCGGCGCGCGCGCCTGGGTGTTTTTTGTCGACGCCGACGAGCGCTGCACGCCGGAGCTGGCGGCCGAGATCTGCAGCGTCGTCGCTGCGGCAGACGAATCGCGCCCGGTCTGGTCGGTTCCGCGCAACAACTTTCTATTTGGCAAATTGACCAGAGGGGCAGGGTGGTATCCGGATTTTCAAGCGCGGCTGTTTCGGGTGGGTCGCGTGTGGTTTGATCCCCAGCGTGAAGTGCATGAGGTGGCGTTGTTTGAAGGCGAAAAAGGGTTTTTGAGGCATGAGTTGACGCACTTCAACTACGAGAATGTGGCGCAATTTCATGCCAAACAGCGCAAGTATGCCGAATATGATGCGAGTATTCTGTTCAAGCGCGGCGTGCGCCCGAAGCAGCGAAATTTCGTGCTGCAGCCGTTGCGCGAGTTTTGGCGGCGCTTTTTCTCGTTAGGCGGCTATCGCGACGGTGCGCACGGCCTGCGCTTGAGCCTATTGATGGCTTATTACACGTTTGATCAGTATCGGCGGCTGGCGCGCATGTGGCGCGGGTAGCCCGGTCGCCGCGGTCGACCTGTCAGGTCGAATTTGAGATAATGCGCGCCCAACCAAATGAACACCACACCCATCTACGTAGTTGGTCACAAAAATCCCGACACCGATGCCATTGCGTCCGCCATCGGCTACGCCTGGCTGCTGCATGCGCGCGACGGACAGGAATCCGTTGCCGCGCGCGCAGGATCGATCAACGCGCAAACGCGCTTTGCGCTCGACACGTTTGGCCTGCCGCCCCCCATGCTGCTGGAAGATGCTTCGCCCCGCTTTGAACAGGTGGTGAATGCCATCGAGCCGCTCAACCCAGCCCAGTCTTTGGCCGAAGCCTGGGAATTCGCCGCGCGCACGCGACGGGTGGCGCCGGTCATCGACATCTGGCGCCGGCCGCTGGGCATGGTCACCGGACAGTCGGTCTTCGAGTATCTGTCGCGTCATCTGGATATTGCCGACGCGCCGTTCAGCGAGCTGATCCGCGTGCCGTGCGGCGAAGCATGCGACCGCAGCGTGCCGCGCTTCTTTGTCACCGACCGCATCAGCGACCATCGCGACAACGTTATGCGCGATCTGCGCGACGACTTCTGGGTGGTCGATCGCGATGGCAAATATGTCGGCACCTGCACCCGCGCGGACATGATGAAGCCGCCGCGCATCAAGCTGGTGCTCGTCGATCACAACGAAGCCGGGCAATCGGTTGAAGGCCTGGTCGAAGCGGAGTTGCTGGAAGTGCTGGATCATCACCGGCTCGGCACGGTCAACACCGCCATCCCCATCGCATTTCATGTGGATGTCACCGGCTCCACCTCCACCCTGGTCGCTGAGCGCATGCGCCTTGCCCGCCAGACGCCGCCGCCCGGCGTCGCCGGCATGCTGCTGTCCGGGATCATTTCAGACACGCTGCTGTTCAAATCACCCACCGCCACGCAGCGCGACCGCGGATCGGCTGTTTGGCTGGCCTGGCACGCGTTTGGCGTCGACGAAGCAGAGCAGCAGATGCATGCCTATGCCGAGCAACTGCTGCGCGCCGGCGCCGACTTGTCCAAGCGCTCCGCGCAGGACATTGTGCAGGCGGATTTCAAGATGTTTGAAGCCGGTGCGGTACGCTTTGGCGTGTCGCAGGTTGAAGTGACGCACTACGACGCAGTGCTGGAGCGCGAGGCGGAAGTGGGCGCGGCGCTGCGCGCGCAACAACAGCAGAAGAACCTTAATTTTGCTGCGCTGATGATCACCGACATTGTGCAGAACAACAGCCTGCTGGTGTGCGTCGGCGAAGCGCGCTATTACGAGCGCCTGCCGTTTTCACGAAAGGGCGAGAACCTGTGGGACATGCCCGGCGTCGTGTCGCGCAAGAAGCAGTTGTTGCCGCTGCTGTTGGGGATGTTTCAGTAGGGAGAGGCTACTGGGGAAGTGGATAGCCGATAGTGTCGCTATCTACTCTCTACTATCCACTATCTACTTCTTCTGCGCCAGCGCGGCCGACTGGTACTTCGTCGGGCACTGCAGCAGCAGAGCGTCGGGCGAGTCGTTGGCGACAAACTTGCCATCTGGGGCGATCTTGCCGGTCACAATCGCGGTGGCCTCGTGCACCAGCGTGTCCGGGCGCACGCCGCGATATTTCACGCGAATGCGCGGCGCGGTGACGGGCGTAACATGCACGTCTTCGCGCGAATTGACCAGATCGAACTGCAGGTCCAAAGTGTTTTGGTCGTAGACGATGCTGTCGCCCACCACAATCCCGGTGACTTTGAACGAGCGATCGGCGACCGCGCCGGCCGACGTCTTTGCGAGCAGGTCATTGACTTTGAGCTCTGTGCTGCTATTGCCGGCGATGGCGAAGACCATGACAGCCGCAACTGCCGCCAGAATGGCTCCGATGCCGATGACAAATTTTGGTTTCATACTCTGTTGCAATTCTATGGGCCGTAGCTGAATGTGCGATTAGATCATGGCCAGGTTACCGATGCCGGATCTGCCAGATCCGGCATCGGTAACTGATCGTCATGGCCGCCCCAACGTTCCGTCCGGCCGCCTCGACTGTGTCCAGTTCACCACGCCCTTCGTGAATTGCGACATGTCCGCGTGGATGGGATACTTTTTGGCCTTCTTCTCATCGATGTCGATGCCCAGACCTGGCTTGGCATTGGGGTAGAGATAACCGCCTTCCAGCCTTGGACAACCGGGGAAGACTTCTTCCAGCTGCGGGTTGAAGCCGCTGAACTCCTGGATGCCAAAGTTGTGCACGTGCACATCGATGTGCACGTTGGCTGCATGACCCACTGGCGAAACGTCGCCCGGCCCGTGAAATGCGGTGCGCACGTTGAACGCCTCGCAAAAACGCGCCAGCTTGAGCGCCGGTGTGATCCCGCCGATATCGCTGATGTGCACACGGATGTAGTCGATCAACTGATTCACGATCAGCGAGCGCCACTCGAGCGGGTGGGTGAACAATTCGCCCATCGCGATTGGCACTGCCGCATGCTGGCGGATCACTTTGAACCACTCCTGATCTTCGGGCGCCAGCGGATCCTCAAAGAAGAACAGCCGATAGGGTTCCAGCGCCTTGGCCAAACGCACCGCGTCCATCGGCGGGATGCGTTCGTGCACATCGTGCAGCAAGTTCAAGTCGAAGCCGATCTTGCTGCGCACATAGTCAAACATCTCGGGCACCGTGCGGCAGTAAATATCAGGGTCGTAATACTCGCCGGCGATCGCGCCTTTGGGGCTGCGCGTTTGATGCTTGATTCCGCCATACACGCCGACGTTGTTATACGAGCCGACCTTCTTTGTGCCGGCGCCCTGCTGCTTGGCGATGCCGCCATAGCCGCCCAGCTGGCAGCGGATGTTTTGATAGCCTTGCTCGGCCAGGCGCAGCACGTTGTCGACGACTTCCTGCGAGTCGCGCCCGTCGGCGTGGCGATAGACCGCCGCCGCCTCGCGGCTCTTGCCGCCGAGCAGGTCGTAGACCGGCATGCCCGCCGCCTTGCCCTTGATATCCCACAGCGCCTGATCGACGCCCGAAATGGCGTTGTTCAGCACCGGGCTGTTGCGCCAATAGCTATTCTGATAGCACAGCTGCCAGATTTCCTCGATGCGCGCCGCATCGCGGCCGATCAGCAAGGGCCGCAAGTAATCGTTGACCGCGGCCTGCACCGTGCTGAGACGCTGGGTGAACGTGGCGCAACCCACGCCATACAAGCCGGCTTGATCGGTTTCGACTTTGACCACGGCCAGGCCGATATTGCCGGGGGCGGTCAGGATGCACTTGACGTTTTTGATCTTCATGATGCCTCGATGCGGGAATTAAACACCATGGGCGCCTGACTTACCAGCAGTGGCGCAACTGGCCGCTCTCTTCTATCATCAACGAGCCTGCCCGGCAGGCAATGCCATGAAGATGCTGCAAACGCTCCACATCACCACGCGCGACGAGTGGCGAACATGGCTGGCTGCGCATCACGCCAGCGACAGCGAAGTGTGGCTGATCTATCACAAGGCTGGCATCGGCAAGCCGCGCATCGCATACAACGACGCTGTCGAGGAGGCGATCTGCTTTGGCTGGATCGACAGCGTGGTGCAGCGCATCGATGACGCGTCGTTTGCGCAAAAATTCACGCCGCGCAAAAACAACGCCAAGTGGTCGGCTGCCAATATCACCCGGTTGAAGCGCATGGTCAAGGCCGGGCGCATGACGCCGGCCGGGATGGCTGTCAGCGCGCCCGTTCTGACGTCGGCGCGCTTGCCCAAAGCAAAACCCCAGCCACCGGCGGCGGTCGAGCTTAGCCTGGATGAGCTTGAAGAGCGTCTGCGCCAGCACCCGCGCGCCTGGGCATACTTCGAAACCCTTGCGCCGTCGTATCGGAAAAACTATCTGGCCTGGATTCGCGCCGCCAAACGCCCGGAAACGCGCGAGCGCCACCTGCACGAATCCATCGATCTGCTCTCAAAGCATCAGAAACTCGGACTAAAGTAAATACCATGACAACCTGGCCCGTTCTAACCCGTTACGACCAGCGCCACTTGGCGCGCATCGCGCTGCCCCTCGGCGGCATCGGCACCGGCACTGTTGCGCTGGGCGGACGCGGCGATCTGCGCGATTGGGAGGTGGTCAACCGGCCCGCCAAAGGCTTCAAGCCCAAGCAAGCGTTCTTTGCGCTGTGGGTCAAGCCTGCGGGCGGCGAAGCGGTGACGCGCGCGCTTGAGGGCGTCATTCCACCCGAAGAGTATGAAGGCGCGTTTGGCAGCACCACGCCCAACCACGGCCTTCCACGCTTTCGCCAATGCCGCTTTGAAGCGGCCTATCCGTTTGGGCAGGTGCATCTTTCGGATGCGGACGTGCCGGTGAGTGTGGTTGTGCAGGCGTTTAACCCGCTGATTCCGGCCGACAGCGCGCGCAGCACCTTGCCCGTTGCTGTGCTGCGCTTTGTGCTGACCAACTCCACCGGCAAAGCCGTGGAGGCGTCGGTGTGTGGCAACATGGAAAATTTTGTTGGACAGGATGGCAGCGTGGTGGTCGACAGCCGCATCAACACCGGCGAAAGTGGCGGCGCAAAAAACGAAAATCAGTTTCGCAGAGAAACCGGGCCGCAGCTGTCCGGGCTATACATGCGCAGCAACGGCATCGCACCATCGGCCGAGCAGTGGGGCACGCTGGCGTTGACGACAACCGCCAGCACCGGCGTCACCCATCGCACCACCTGGGCGGATTTGAACTGGGGCGATTCGCTGTTGCACTACTGGGATGATTTCAGCGCCAATGGCGCGCTCGATGCGGTGGAAGGCAGCGTGGACAACCCGATCGGATCGCTTGCGGCCAAAGTGAAGATTCCGGCGCACGGCGTGCGCGAAGTGACATTTGTGCTGGCCTGGCACTTCCCAAACCGGCGCGGCTGGGGCATCCGCAAAGAGCAGTCGCTCAGCTATGGCACCGGCCTGCGCGACAACCCCGATCATGTCGGCAACCACTACACCACGCAATTTGACAATGCGTGGCATGCTGCACGCTATGCGGCCGAGCATTTGAAAAAGCTCGAAGCCGATACTCTGACTTTTGTCAATGCATTTGTCGGCAGCGATCTGCCGCTGGAAGTCAAGGAAGCGGCGCTCAACAACGTGTCCACCCTGCGCTCGCAAACCACCTTCCGCATCGCCACCGGTCACATGCTGGGCTGGGAGGGCTGCGGCGACAAGGCCGGCTGCTGCTTCGGCTCATGCACTCATGTGTGGAACTATGAGCAGGCCTCGGCGTTTTTGTTTGGCGAGCTGGCGTCGACGATGCGTGAGGTGGAGTTCAAGTACTGCACGCGCAGCGACGGGTTGATGGCCTTTCGCGCCGACTTGCCGCTTGAACGCGCCACCGAGTGGATCAACGCCGCGGCCGATGGCCAGATGGGTTGCTTGATGAAGCTCTATCGCGATTGGCAGCTTTCCGGCGACGACGCCACGCTCAAAATGTTGTGGCCCAAGGCGCGCCGCGCGCTTGAATTCTGCTGGCGCCCGGGCGGCTGGGATGCGGATGAAGACGGCGTGATGGAAGGCTGTCAGCACAACACCATGGATGTCGAATACTACGGCCCCAATCCGCAGATGGGCACCTGGTATCTCGGCGCACTGCGCGCCTGCGAAGAGATGGCAGCCTATCTCGGCGATGCAGAATTTGCGGCCAAGTGCCGGAGGCTGTTTGCCAGCGGCAGCGAATGGAACGACACCCATCTGTTCAACGGCGACTACTACGAGCATGAGATTCGCCCGCCCAAGCAAAACGACCTGATTCTGGAAGGCTTGCGCGTGGGCATGGGCGCGGCGGATGTGTCGGAGCCTGCGCTGCAACTGGGCGCTGGCTGCCTGGTCGATCAGCTTGTCGGGCAGTATTTTGCGCACGTGTGCGGGCTGGGCTATTTGCTTAACCCGGGCCATGTGAAAAAAACGCTGCGCTCGATCATGGCCTTCAACTACAAGAGCGGCTTTGACGGTCACTTCAATCACTTGCGCAGTTTTGTGCTGGGCGATGAATCGGCGCTGCTGATGGCATCGTATCCGCGCGGCCGCCGGCCGGCGCGGCCATTTCCATATTTCAACGAGGTGATGACCGGGTTTGAATACACCGCCGCTGTCGGCATGCTGTATGAAGGCCAGACCGCGCCGGCGCTCAAGGTGATCAAATCCATTCGCGCGCGTTACGACGGCCGCAAGCGCAACCCGTTTGATGAGGCCGAATGCGGCCATCACTATGCGCGCGCCATGGCCTCGTGGGCGGCGGTGCTGGCGCTGACCGGCTTTCGTTATTCGGCGGTCGAAGGGTCAATGACATTTGCGGCCAAGCCCGGCACGCATTTCTGGTCGAACGGCTACGCTTATGGCACCTGCGAGATTGCGCTCAAGCGCGCCGAATACTCGGCTACTGTCAAGGTGCTGGGCGGCGCGTTGACATTGCGCAGTTTTGCCCTTGACGACTCGGGCGAGGCTGTGTTCAAACAACCCAAGACCGTTGCCGCGGGCAAGTCGCTGCGAATTGTCGTTTCCTAGAACTCATCCTAAAATGTGGACTCCACCTTGCTTGCACACCTGAAACGTTGGCGAAAAAGGTGGGGCCCACATTTTCAGGATGAGTTCTAGTGTTTTTCAACACCTAAAATTCTGATATGGCACTCACGTTCTCCGTTCCAAAAATCGCGCTGGGCACCGCGCCGATCGGCTCGATGGGCCCGGTCTTTGGCTACACTGTCAGCGACGCCGACGCGCATGCGACCATTCAGCGCGCGCTGGCGAGCGGCGTGAACTTTATTGACACGGCGCCGTTGTACGGCAATGGCGTGTCCGAGCAGCGCGTGGGCGATGCGCTCAAGGCTTTGGGCATCAAGCGTGATGCGGTGGTCATCGGCACAAAGGTAGGCTGGATACCGAGCGTGATCGGCGGCGATCATTTCTCGCAGGGCGAGCGCTCTTACACGCGCGATGCCGTGCTGCGCAGCGTTGAAGCCAGCTTGAAGCGCCTGCATACAAGCTATCTCGACATCGTGCATGTGCACGATGCCGATCTTGGCGACTACCGCAAGCAGATTCTGGACGAGGGATTTCCAACGCTGAACGAGCTCAAGCGCCAGGGCGTGATTCGCGCCGTGGGCTCCGGCATGAATCAGTGGGAGATGCTGGCCGATTTTGCGCGCAACGCCGATGTCGACTGCTTCCTGCTGGCTGGTCGCTATTCGCTGTTGGAGCAAGACCCGCTCGGCGAGTTCTTCCCGCTGATGCTTGAAAAGAAGATTAGCATTTTTCTGGGAGGCGTGTTTAACAGCGGCATTTTGGCGACTGGCGCGGTTAAAGGCGCGCGCTATCAGTATGCGCTTGCGCCGCAGCCGGTGCTGCGCCTTACGCGCATCATCGAAGGCGTCTGCGCGCGGCATGGCGTGCCGCTGCGCGCGGCGGCGGCCCAGTTTGCCGCGGCCCATCCGGCCGTCACAACACTGGTCCTGGGCATGGTCAAACCGGCGGAGGTGGATGAAAACGTTGGACTGCTCAACGTGAAAATCCCGGCGGCATTTTGGGCGGAGCTCAAACAGCGCGAGCTGATCGACACCGCCGCCCCGGTGCCGTAGGCTCGCTGCGTGTGGCCGCCGTACAATCCGTGCATCCATGCTAAGAATCTTCGAATTTGACGAAGCGCGGGCGGGCGTTTTGGCGCGTCCACCGCTTGATGAAATCGCTGTGACCGAATCCATGCGCCAGCGCACGCAGGCGGTGTTTGGCGAGGACTTGACGCCGGAGCAATCTGTTCGCCGCATTCTCAAAGACGTGCGCGCGCGAGGCGATCAGGCTCTGATCGATTGGACGCACAAGCTCGACGGCGTCGCCATGGGCGTCGAACAAATCGAGGTTGGCGATGAAGATATCGCCGCCGCATACGACAAAGTCGATGGCGAAGTGGTCGCTGCGCTGGAGCGCGCGGCCGAACGCATCACCGCGTTTCACGCGCGCGCCGTCGCCCAGAGCTGGATGGAAACGGCCATGGGCGGCCTGCTGGGACAGCTGATTCAGCCGCTCAGGCGGGTGGGCGTTTATGTGCCCGGAGGCGCGGCGCCGCTGGCATCAAGCTTGTTGATGAGTGCGCTAGTGGCCAAACAGGCGGGCGTCGAAGAGATCATCATCTGCACACCGCCCGACCGCCGCAATCGCAGCGGTGGTAGCCGGCCGCTGCCACATCCGGTCACGCTTGTGGCGGCTGACATCGCCGAAGTCAACGCCGTCTACGCGGTGGGCGGGGCGCAGGCCGTTGGCGCCATGGCCTATGGCACCGCGACGATTGAGCGCGTCGACAAAGTATGCGGGCCGGGCAATTTGTTTGTGACGCTGGCCAAGCGCGAAGTCTTTGGCATGGTGGGCATCGACGCGCTGCCCGGGCCAACCGAGACCGTAATCGTGGCCGACGACTCGGCCAATCCCTTGTGGGTGGCCGGCGACATGCTGGCGCAATCGGAACACAGCGGCGGCACCTCGCTTTTGCTCACGCCGTCGCGCGCGCTGGCCGCGGCGGTTGATCGGCACTTGCAGGAGTTGGTGGCTGAGCTGCCTGAACCCAACGCATCTGATGTGCGCGAATCGTTTGCCAATCGCAGCGGCGCGGTGATCACCGAAGATGTGCTTGAAGTGGTGGCGCTGGGCGATGAATTTGCGCCTGAGCATTTTTGCCTGTCTGTCGCCGACGCCTGGAGCTGGGTGGGCAAGATTCGCAATGCCGGCGGGCTGTTTGTGGGCGAGCATTCGTTTGAAGTGCTGGGCGACTATGTCGCCGGGCCGAGCCACATCATGCCGACGGGCGGCACCGCGCGCTTCACGTCGCCCTGCAACGTGCTCGACTTTTTGCGCGTAACCAATGTGGTTGCGTTGGATGCCGACACAGCCCGGCAGCTTTCGCCCATTGCCATCAAGCTGGCCGAAGCCGAAGGTCTGTATGGCCACGCGCTTGCGGCGCGGCTGCGGGCGGAGCATTGAGCGCGGCAATTGCAGTTAATCGGAGCACTTCACCATGAGCGACATTCTCAACATCATTGGCGTGCCCATGGACCTGGGCCAGCGCAGGCGCGGCGTTGACATGGGCCCGAGCGTGCTGCGCTATGCCGGGCTGAACGAAGAGCTGCGCGCGCTGGGCCACACGATCGTCGACAATGGCAACATCGCGGTGCCGTTGCCTGAACACGAGCCGCCCGGCGACAGCACAGCGCGGCATTTGGCTTCGATCGCCGCTGTGTGCCGCGAGATCTACACGCGCGCACATGAGATCAACGGCCGCGGCGAGATCGCGGTCTTTCTAGGCGGGGATCATTCACTCAGCGTCGGCACCGTTTCGGCCATCAGCACGCATGAGTCGAGCGTGGGCGTGCTGTGGGTCGATGCGCACGGCGATTTCAACACGCCCGAGATCACGCCATCCGGCAACGTGCACGGCATGTCGCTGGCGGCGCTGATGGGCATGGGCGCGGTCGAGCTGACCGACATCGGTCGGCCAGGCGCAAAGCTGCAGGCGTCACAAGCGGTCTTGATCGGCACACGCAGCCTGGACCCGCGGGAGCGCGCGGCGCTGCGCGACCACGGCGTGCGCGCCTTCTCCATGCGCGAGATTGATGAATTCGGCATCGCCCGCGTCGCGCGCGAGGCGCTGGGCCTGCTCAGCCGTTTCAGGCGCATTCATGTCAGCCTGGATATGGACGTGCTCGATCCGGCGGAGGCGCCGGGCGTCGGCACGCCGGTGCCGGGCGGGCTGAGCTATCGCGAGGCGCATCTGTTTATGGAAATTCTTCAGGACACCGGCAAGATCACATCTCTGGATATCGTGGAAGTTAATCCGATCCTGGATGAGCGCAATCGCACTGCGCGGCTAGCCGTGGAGTTGACCTCGTCGCTCTTTGGCAAAAGCATCTTGTGACACGCGGTTGGCGCACTCGACCAAAGTCGAGACTCACGGCAAACAGTGCCGCAAACCTGCCGCCCCGCAGCAGGTTTGTCGCCTTCTAGTATTTCTTTAGCGAATTGTTCTAAAATTTACTTGGGCGGCGTTGTGTGCGCCGACCAAGGGAAAGATAAATGGAAGCATTGACCGGCATCATTACAGCGTTCGGACTTTCCGGCTCGGCCGGATTGAACGCCTATATCCCGCTTCTGCTTGTCGCTGTGCTGGGCCGGCTTGAAGTGATCAAGCTTAGCCAGCCATTTGACATTTTGACCAGCTGGCCGGCGATCGGCGTGCTGGCGGTGCTGTTGATCATCGAGCTGGTGGTGGACAAGATTCCCGGCGCCGATCATGTCAACGATGTGGTGCAGACATTTGTGCGTCCGGCAGCTGGCGCCGTCCTCTTTGCCGCCAACACCGGCGTGATCAGCGGCATGGATCCGACCGTGTCGCTGGTACTGGGCCTGGTGATGGCGCTGGGTGTGCACGGCGCCAAGGTGGCCGCACGGCCGGTCGTCAACGCCACAACCATGGGCGTGGGCGCGCCGTTTATCAGCCTGGCCGAAGACGCGGTGTCGGTCGTCGGTTCACTGCTGGCGGTGTTCTTCCCGGTTTTGTTTGTGCTCTTTGTCGTCGTGATGACGTTTGTGATCTGGCGCCTGATCAAAGGCGCGCGCAGCATCAAGCGCAAGCTGGCCGGCTCGTAGCCGCGCCGGAATTCGAACTCAGACAAACGGCTGGATGCATGCACCGCATCCAGCCGTTTGTTGTTGCCTGCCATGGCGCGTCACCAATTTTGCCAAGATGGCCGCTTGCCAGAGGACGGTGCAATAATGGCGCCACTGATTTCGACATGAACACTTGGGGCATCATCGGGCATGATTGGGCGATTCGGCGCCTGGATAGCGCGATCCAACGCGGCCAACTGGCGCAATCGCATCTTTTCGTCGGCCCGCCCAGCGTGGGAAAAGCGGCGCTGGCGCGCGCCACCGCCCGCGCGTTGCTGGGTCGTGACGAACGCTCGATCCGTTTGGTCGATGCCGGGCGGCATCCCGATTTGACCTGGATTGAACCCGAAGGCGATTCGATCAAAGTCGAGCCTATTCGAGCGCTGCTGCACACGCTGGCGCTGGCGCCGGTTGAATCGCGGCATCGGGTGGCGGTGATCGATCAGTCGCACCTGATCTCCGATGGCGGCAAGAATGCGATTCTCAAAACGCTTGAAGAGCCCAACCCCTCGGTGGTGCTGATTCTGATCTCGCCCGGTGTCGACGCGGTGCTGCCCACGATTTCATCGCGCTGCCAGATCTTGAATCTGCGGCCCGCGCCGATGGCCGATGTGCGCGCGGCGCTGATCGCGCGCGGCACGCCGCACGAGCGCGCCACGTTTCTGGCGCGCCTGTCGCGTGGGCGGGTGGGCTGGGCGCTCACAGCGGCGGCCGACGAAGGCGTGTTGCAGGCGCGCGCCGAGCGCATGGATGAGCTGCAGGCGCTGTTGTCGGCGGACAGCACACAGCGCTTTGCATTTGCCGAAAAACTCGCCCGCCAGGATGGCGCGCGCATCAATGCCGTTTTGGACGAGTGGCTGATGTTTTGGCGCGATGTGGGCCAGGTCATCGGCGGCACCTATGTCGAGAACCTGCGCAACAGCGATTATTTGCCGCTGGTGCGCAAGGCGGCTGAAGCGCTGAGCGCGGGCGAGGTGCGCAGCTTGATGCGCGGCGCGGCGCGCGCGGCGCAACGGATTGATCAGAACGTCAACACCCGCCTGACGCTCGATACATTTTTGCTCAAGCTGCCCCGGCTATGAATCGACTCAATGGAAAGATCGCGCTGGTAACGGGCGCCGGCTCGGCCGGGCCGGGCTGGGGCAATGGCAAAGCCGCAGCCGTGCTATACGCCCGCGAAGGTGCGGCGCTGTTTATCGTTGACGCCAACCTTGATGCGGTGCGGGAAACGCAACAGATCATCGCGTCCGAAGGCGGGATGTGCACGGCGTTTGTGGCAGATGTGTCGAAGCCTGACGATGTGAGCGCCATGGTCGAAGCTTGCGTGGCGCGCTATGGCCGCGTCGATGTGCTTCACAACAACGTCGGCATCGTGCTGACCGGCGGGCCGGTGGAGTTGAGCCTGGCCGACTGGGACCGCACAGCCGATGTGAATGTCAAGAGCGTTTTTTTGACATGCAAGCATGCGCTGCCGCATATGGAACGACAAGGTGGTGGCTCGATTGTGAATGTGTCGTCGGTTGGCGGCATTCGCTGGACCGGAATACCGTATGTGGCCTATGCCGCGAGCAAGGCGGCGGTGCTGCAGATTACGCAGTCGGTGGCGCTGCAATACGCGCGCAAAAACATCCGCTGCAATGCAGTGGTGCCGGGGCTGATCGACACGCCGCTGGTGCGCGCCTCGCTTTCAAAAGTGTATGACGAGGCGGATATTGAGGACATTAAACGCCGCCGCGATGCGCAGGCGCCGATGGGCCGCATGGGCGACGCATGGGACGTGGCGTATGCCGCTTTGTATCTTGCCTCTGACGAAGCCAAATATGTGACCGGCACGTCCATCATCGTAGATGGGGGCTTGAGCGCATCTGTTGTCGGCGGTGAGCGGTGTGCGGTGAGCAGTATGCGTTTAACGCTGTAACGCCC
>JANMNW010000274.1:0-5705 GCA_031368515.1 Chloroflexota bacterium | reverse complement strand
CAATGAGCAACGAGCAGCGCGAGAAGCCCCTCTCCTCCGATCTCTATGACGAGGAATATTTCCTGACGGCATGTGAGGGTTACGAGGAGTTTAACCAGTCAGAAGGCGAGCATTTGTCGCGCCGGCTGAAGCAGGCGTTTGCCTTCGCCACGGTTGCGCCGGGCATGACCGTGCTCGATCTGGGCTGCGGGCGCGGCGAGATCGTGCGCCATGTGGCGCGCCTTGGCGCACGGAGCTTTGGCGTGGATTACGCGCGCGTGGCCGTGCACATGACGCGGCGCGTCATGCAGAGTGAGGGCGGCGTGCATGGCGTGGGCCGCGCCGACGCCAAGCGCCTGCCATTCGCGAGCAACGCGTTCGACCGCGTGCTGATGTTCGATGTGGTCGAGCATTTGCATCCGTGGGAGCTGGATGCCTGCCTTGCGGAAGTCTATCGCGTGCTCAAGCCCGGCGGCCAGATCATCGTGCATACTGCGCCCAATCGCTGGTATGACGCGTATGCTTATCCCGTGGTGCGCGCGTTGCGCACGGCCATGGGCCAGGGCGACAAATATCCCAGCAATCCGCGCGCGCTGAATGTCGAAATCAACACCGAGGTGCATGTCAACGAACAGGACATCCTGCGCATGCGGCGCTATCTGCTGCGCGCGGCTTTTCACCATGTGCGCGTGTGGCTGGATACGCCGCCGCAAAACCGGGGCGAAGGCGCCGTGCTCGGCACGCTGCGGCATATCGCATTCAACTGGGTGCCGTTTACCTGGTTCTTTCAGCGCGAAGTCTTCGCCGTCGGCATGAAGTAGCGTGCCCGACCACATAAGCCGGCAATCACACACAATCCCACAAGGAGTTCCATGTCCAGAAAACCGCGCCGTTTGCGCACCCCCAATCTTCCGCCCGAAGCCTTTAACGCGCCTGTTGGCGCCGCCCCTGCTCAGCGCCCCAGCAATGCCAGCAGCGAAGCCGTGGCGCCAGTCCCGACCGATCTTGGACACGAGTACAAGGACGTGCTCGGCGATTTGCGCAAGACCTTCGCCATCTTCCTTGGCATGGTGGTCGTCATGCTGGCGCTGTCGTTTGTGATTCGATAGGCGCCGCACTCACCCGTGGCCACCATTTCCCTCAAGAGCGGGCGCGACAAAAGCGTGCGCCAGCGGCATCCGCGCCTGTTTAGCGGCGCAATCAAGACCATCGACGGCAAGCCGAAGGACGGCGATGTGGTCGATGTCGTTGACAACAAGGGCGAATGGCTCGCGCGTGGCGTCATCAACCAACTGTCGTCCACGGCCGTGCGCTTGCTTAGCTGGCAGGTGGACGAAGCGATTGACGCCGCTTTTTGGCAGCGCGCGGTGCAGGCGGCGGTGGCGCGCCGAACGGCCGATCCGTTGCTGGTGCCCTCGAATGCGCGGCGGCTGATTTTCAGCGAGTCCGACGGCCTGCCTGGCGTGATCGCCGATGACTACGCCGGCCACATGGTGGTGGAATTCTCCACGCTGTGCGCGTTGCGCGCGCGCGACGCCATCATCGCCGCGCTGCGCGATGCGGCGCAGCCGCGCCAAATCGTCGAACAGCTGGATGCCGAGCGCCTGCGCGTCGAATACGGCAACAACGCGCGGCTGGTGCAAAGCCTCGACCGCGGCGCCGCGCCCGACCCCACCCGCGTGATGATCGACGAGCACGGCTTGCGCTTTCACATCAACCTGGCCGGCACGCAGAAGACCGGCTTTTATCTGGACCAGCGTGAAAATCGCGCGCGCGTGGCCCGCTATTGCCGCGGCGCGCGCGTGTTGAACATGATTTCATTCAGCGGCGCCTTCAGCGTGCACGCAGCGGCCGCCGGCGCCGCGCACATCGTCAATGTGGATTCGTCGCGCGAGGCGCTCGATCTCGCGGCCGAAAACGCCGCGGCCAACGCGCAAACCAATATCACGCAAGAACAAGCCGACGCCTTCGAGCGGCTGCGCGCCTATCGCGATGCCGGCCAGCGCTTCGACGTGGTGATTCTCGATCCGCCCAAGTTCGCCCATCACCCTGGACAGATCGACAAAGCCGCTCGCGCCTACAAGGATTTGAATCGCCTGGGAATGGGCCTGCTGGCGCCCGGCGGCGTGCTGGCCACATTTTCGTGCAGCGGCGTCGTCGATGCCGCGCTCTTTCAGCAGATCATTTTCAGCGCCGGGCTGGAGGCGGGGCGCGCCGGCCAGATCGTCGAGCGCTTGACGCAGGCCAGCGATCACCCGGTGCTTGCTTCCTTTCCGGAAAGCGAATACCTGAAGGGCCTGATCGTGCGCATGACACAATGAAGTCCACCAGCATTTTTGACTCCTTTCGATACGCGTTCGCCGGCCTGGCGCACGCCTTTCGCACGCAGCGCAACATGAAGGTGCATGCGTCCATCGCCGCGGCGGTGTGCATTGCCGGCGCCGCGTTCGGCGTGACACGCGCTGAGTGGGAGGTGCTGGCGCTGACCATCGGCTTTGTCGTGCACGCGGAGGTCATGAACACCGCGGTGGAGGCCGTGGTCGACAGGGCATCGCCCGAATTGCACCCGCTTGCCCGCGTGGCCAAAGACTGCGCCGCGGGCGCGGTGGTCGTCAGCGTCATCACGGCGGTGGTTGTCGGCGCTGTTATTTTTCTCCCGCGCATCGCCGCCTTGGCCGGGCGATAGGCGCCGGTCTCAGCGCGCGCTTAAACCCCGGTTCTACAATTGCGCGCATGCCACCCGCCAACGCCACCCATCGCTTCTCAACGCGTGTCGCAAATTACGTCCGCTATCGCCCAGGCTACCCCCGGGAAATCGTGCCGATGCTGGAACGCGAGTGCGGCCTGTCGCCACGCGCGGTCGTTGCCGACATCGGTTCAGGCACCGGGCTGCTGGCCCAGATCTTTCTCGATCAGCGCTACACCGTGGTGGGCATCGAGCCCAACGCCGAAATGCGCGCGGCGGGCGAAGCCATGCTGGCGCGCTACTCGCGCTTTCACAGCGTAAACGGCAGCGCCGAAGCCACCACCCTGCCCGACAAGAACGTGGATGTGATCGTCGCCGGCCAGGCCTGGCATTGGTTTGACGTGCCGGCGGCGGCGAAAGAATTTCGCCGCGTGCTCAAGCCCGGCGGTCTGATCGTGCTGGTGTGGAACACCCGCCACACCAAAGCCACGCCCTTTCTGGTCGACTACGAGCGCCTGTTGCGAACCTACTGCGAGGAATATGACGCGGTCGATCATCGCGCTTCAGATCCAGCGAACGTTGGCATCCCGCTCACGCGCGCCGACTTTCCAAACGCGCAGGTGTTCGACTTCGAGGGCGTGCGCGGACGCCTGCTGTCCTCGTCGTATGCGCCTGAAGCGGGCCAGCCCAGGCACAACTCGATGCTGGCCGAGCTCAGGCGCATCTTCGATCTGCATCAGGTCAACGGCGAAGTGACGTTCACCTACACCACTGAGGTGTTTTATGGCCGCACCGAAAAAGCCTCTGGCGACGCCTGAGCTGGTTGCCTATCTCGACGCCTTTCTTGAAACGCGCCGCTACCCCGACGCCAGCAACAACGGCTTGCAGGTGCAGGGCGCGCCTGCCGTCAGGCGCGTGGCCTTCGCGGTAGATGCGTGCCTGGCCACCTTCCGCGCCGCCGCCAAGACGCGCGCACAGCTGCTCATCGTCCACCACGGCCTGTTCTGGTCCGAGCATGCGCAGATCACCGGCGCACAACACCTGCGCATCAAAACATTGTTCGACGCCGGGATCGGTTTGTACGCCAGCCACATCCCGCTGGACGCCCACGCCGAGGTGGGCAACAACGTTCAGCTCGCGCGCATTGCGGGGCTGCGCGACATCGCGCCCTGGGGCATCTACAAGGGCCAACTGATCGGATGCATCGGCACGCTGCCCAAAGCCGTGCCGCTGGCAAGCCTCGATCGCCGTCTGCGCCGCGCCATCGGTTCAGGCGGCGCGGGCAATCGCGTCATGGGCGCGCGGCCGGCGCAACGCGTCGCCATTTGCAGCGGTTTTGGGCTGAGCTTTCTCAACGACGCGGTGGCGGCCGGCGCGGACACGCTCATCACCGGCGAAACCAGCCATCAATGGCATCACCCGGTGCTCGAAAGCGGAATCAACGTCATCTTCGGCGGCCACTACAACAGCGAGACCGTCGGCCTGCGCGCTCTGCAGGCGCATCTGGCCGCGCGTTTCTCGCTTGATACAGTGTTCATTGATCTGCCCACCGGATTGTGAACACGCGCCTTAGCCGCACGGCAGCACGACAACGTCTCCGCCGCCGCCGGATGGCCGCGCAAAACAGCGCCGCGCCAATTCCTTGCCGCTGCTGTCATACAGCACCACCGTGCGCACCGGCACTTCGGCAAACGTGTTCATCGGCGTGGTGCCCGATGCGCCAATGCTGACCGATGGCACCACGCCGCACGACACCAGCTGCACGCCGCCTTCGCCGATGAAGCGCACCTTCATATTGATCAGATCCTGATCGCCGTTGTTTGTGATGATCAGCACCAAGTCGAACTTGAGCGTCGCCCCCAGCGAGTCGTCGGTGTCGCACGAATTGGGCGCCACCTGCTTGCCCCATTGCCGGTAGCTGGCCCTATTTTCCTTGACGTCGAGCAGCACGCCGCCTTTGGCCGGCGTCGGTTCGGCCGTTGCATCGGCCGTTGCATCGGCAAAGGGATCGATGGTCGCTTCAGGCTCGGGCGTTGCGCCGCCGTCGGCCGGTTCGGCCGTGTCTTCGGGCGTCGCCACCGCTGCGCCCGCCGGCAAAGGCTGTGTTGAGAGATACATCTCGTCCAGATATATTTCGCCCGACCCGGCCACGCCATCGGCCGCGCCGTCAAACACCAGCGCCGCAAGCTTGATCGGATAGTCGAGCTTGGCATTGTCCGGCCCGCCGATATGCACATTGGGCCACGGCCGGCGCACGTCAAATGGCGCAAACATCTGCCGCCAGCCCGAGAACGAGACCCGTCCGAATGTGAATTGGCGCGTCTCGCCAGCGGCGTCTTCGATCCAGACGTTCAAAAAGTTGCCTGAGCCATCGCCATGCACCCAGGCGGTGATGCCGGTCGGGTCGCTGCGCAACGCCAGCCCGCTGCGAAACACCACATAGTTCTTTTGGACCGCCGGAAAGTTGTAAGCCAGCTTCGCCGATGCGCGGCCGTCGTGCACGGTCGTGCGGTCCTCGGTCAGTTCGCCATAGGGCTCGTTGCCGCGCTGCCAGCGACCGATGCCGTTTTCGAAACTCAGGAACTGTCCGGGTTTGGGCGCGCTGGCGGTGCTGGATTCGTCGGGCGTCGCCGAGGGCTTGGGTGTGGACGATGGCCCGGGCGTGCGCGTCGGCTGGGGCGTGGGCGATGGTCCGGGCGTGCGCGTAGGCTGGGACGTTGGCGTCGATGCCGTCGTCGGCGCGACGGACGGCGTGACGCTTGCCACTGACGCCTCTGTTTGGGTGGGCGCAGCGGTGGCTTCCGGCGCAGGCGTGGCGGATGCTTCGGTTGTTTCAGTCGGCGCGACGATCTCGGTGGGCGGCGGCGGCACCTGCGTGGCGGTTGGCGCTTGCGTGGCCGTGGCTGGCGCTGCTGGCGCCGCGGGCGCGCTGGTCGCTTCCAGGGTGATGGTAGCTGCGGCCACAGCCGGGGGTGCAATTGATGCCGCAGCGGGGCGCAGCAGAAAGGCCGCAAGCGCGCCGCCCAGTGCCTGCAGCGCC
>JANMNW010000255.1:0-15362 GCA_031368515.1 Chloroflexota bacterium | reverse complement strand
CGCGCTGCCCGAAAGCCTGCCCGGCGGCGTGCGCGCGGTGCTGGCTGAAAACCTGATCGCGTCGATGCTGGGGCTGGAAGTGGCCAGCGGCAACGATGCGCTGGCCTCGCACTCGCAAATCCGCAAAACTGCGAAGTTGATGCTGCAATTCATCCCAGGCACGGACTTTATCTTCTCCGGCTACAGCGCTGTTCCGCGCCGCGACAACATGTTTGGCGGCGGCAACTTCGACGTGGACGATCTGGACGATTACAACGTGCTGCAGCGCGACATGCAGGTTGACGGAGGGCTGCGGCCCGTAGCGCAAGACGATATTCTTGCTGCGCGACGTACGGGCGCGCGGGCGATTCAAGCTGTTTTTGACGAGCTGGGTTTCCCGGGCATCGCCGATGCCGAAGTCGACGCGGCGGTTATTGCGCATTCGAGCGAAGACATGCCGGTGCGCGACATCGTGGCCGATCTCGCCGCGGCCGATCGCTTTCTGGCCGGTGACGACGACGTGCGCGCGGTGGTCGCGGCATTGCAGAAACGCGGCTTTGCGTCGAGCGCGGGCAATATTGCCGAGATGCTGCGCCAGCGCGCCATCGGCGACTACCTGCAGCCGGCGGCGATCTTTGCCCCGTTTGACGCGGCAAAGGGCGAACGGGCCAAGGTGATCTCGGCCATCAGCGATTCAAACAATTACACCGGCCCGGGCACCGGCTATCGCGTCGAGGGCGCCCGCTGGATGGAAATGCAGCGCATCCCGCAGGCGCGCTCGCCGCGCGACTTCATCGCCGACCGGGTGGGGTTACCACTGGCATCCCTGCATGATGTCGGAGACGCGAAGATCGGCTCGCACAACGAGGTAATCCTGGCGGTCGGTCCGGCGTTTGGCAAATCGCTGGTCAAGACGATTGGCGGGCTCGATCATGAAGCGGTGCTGGCCGCGATTTTTACCGGCGTGGCAAAGGAAGGCATGACCGCGCGGTTGGTGCGGGTGTATCACACCTCGGATTGCGCGGCGATCGGCTACACCGCTGCTGAACTGAGCGGCAGCGGCATCGGCATCGGCTTGCAGAGCCGCGGCACAGCGGTGATCCACAAGAAAGGTTTGCCGCGCCTGCACAACCTGGAATTATTTTCATTCTCGCCCAGCATGACGCTGGAGATCTATGAGGCGCTCGGGCGCAACGCGGCGAAGTATGCGCGCGGCGAGGCGGTCAAGCCGGTGCCGGTGGTGGTGGACAACTGGGCTCGCTTGAAGCACATCGTCAAGACCGCGCTGCTGCATCGCCGCGAAACTGAAGATGTGCGCGATCGCAAGCCGCAGGAAGTGTTTTTTGATTGGGAGCCCGATGTGTGATGGCTGACGACAATTTTCAGATTTCACCCGAAACACTGCGCGCGCAGGCGGCAACCGCCCGCGGGGCGGGGTTTGCGCAGCTGGCCGAAAACTTTGAGCGCGCGGCCGAGCTGGTGGCCGTGCCCAGCGCCGAGTTGTTGCGCATGTACGAGGTGCTGCGGCCCGGGCGTTCGACGCATTCAGAGCTGTTGGCTGTGGCCGAGGCGCTGGAAACGCGCTATCAGGCGGCAACGACGGCGCGATTTATGCGTGAGGCGGCGGGTGTGTATTTGCAGCGCGGGCTGTTTCGCAAAGATTAGCCTGTCTATTCGTAAAGCTCGACCAGCACCCCAAAGGCGCTGCGCGGGTGAATAAACGCGTAGCGCGTTCCGTTGGGCTTGGTCACCGGCTGCGGGTTGATCAGCTCCACTCCATGGCTGGCCAGTCGCGCCAGCGTGGCCTCGATATCATCCACTCTGACGCACACATGGTGCAGTCCCTGGCCGTGCTTGCCCAGCCACTTGGCGATGCCAGTGCCTTCCTGCGTGGGCTGCACCAGCTCAATATGGCTGTCGCCCAGCGGCAAAAATGCCACCCGCACGCCTTCGCGCTCGACATCCTCAACCTCAGACAGCGGCAGCCCGAGCGCGTCGCGATAGAACGACAGGGCAGCGTCGATGTCCGGCACCGCGATGGCAAGGTGATCGATGCGCATCAGTCCTTGCTCTCAACATTGAACATGGTGCCGCTTTTGATGTCACCGTTGAAACGGTCGTGCGTGAGATCGTTGCCCACCACCACGTTGCGGCCGATCTTGATATCAGGCGGGATATGGCTGCCTTTGCCGATCACCGTGATGCCGGTGGTCAGCCCGATCTCGCGCACCGGCGAGTAGTCCGAACCAAATCCCACGTGCGCAAAACGGCCGATGTTGACATTTTTGTCGATGATGCACTTGTCGACCACCGCGCCAGCCTCGATCACCGTGTCGGGCATGATGATCGATTGCTTGACCACCGCACCGCGCTGCACTTTCACACCGGGCGATAGGATCGAATATTCCACCGTGCCTTCAATGATGCAGCCGTCGGTGATCAGGCTGTGGTTGACGGTGGCGCCGGTGCGAATGTTCACCGGCGGGCGTTCTTCGCTGCGCGTGTGAATGATCCATTCGCGGTCGAGCAAGTCGAGCGGCGGCGAATCCTGCAGCAGATCCATGTGCGCTTCCCAGTACGATTGAATCGTGCCGACATCCACCCAGTATTCGTTGTAGGGATAGGCAAACACACGATACCCTTCGGCCAGCATCTTTGGAAAGATGTCCTTGCCGAAGTCTTTGGACGAACCGGTGTCCTTGTTGTCCTCGCCCAGCACTTTAACCAGTGTGTCATAGTTGAACACGTAGATGCCCATCGATGCCAGCGTGCCCTTTGGCTCCTTGGGCTTCTCCTCGAAATTGATCACGCGGTAGTCCGAATCGGTTTGCACGATGCCAAAGCGCCCGGCTTCCTCCAACGTCACCTTGAGCGTCGCCACGGTCACATCGGCTTTCTTCTCCGTGTGAAACTGGGTCAGCCGGCTGTAGTCCATCTTGTAGATGTTGTCGCCGCCCAGAATCAGCACATGATCGGGATGCACATTGCGCACAAAGTCAATGTTTTGGTAAATCGCGTCGGCGGTGCCGTCATACCAGTCCGAGTCCATGCGGCCAAGATACGGCTGCAACAGCCACACGCCGCCGTTCATGCGATCGAGATCCCACGGCGCGCCGTTGCGGATATGGTCCTGGAGCGAGCGCGGCCGGTATTGCGTGACCACCCCGACCGTGGTGATGCCGCTGTTGCTGCAGTTCGAAAGGGGGAAATCGATGATTCGATATTTGCCCGCAAAAGGCACCGCCGGTTTCGCCCGTTTGTTGGCCAATACGCTCAAGCGCGTGCCTTTGCCGCCCGCCAAGATCATCGCCAGTGTTCGCATGCAATCGCTCCGTTCTGCTCAGGATAGACTTTCACTGACACGCATTGTACGGATATTCTTGATCTCGGCATGCAGGCGGGTGCATTGTCAAAAGGGGAGATGTCCGAAGTTGGCGGCGCACTTATGAAGGCGGCGCAACAGCCAGCCTCAGGCCAGCTGCGGCTCGCCGGCCCGTGCAGCGTGTTCGAGCGCCCGGGCGCGTTCGCGGCCGCTGTGGGTGAGATACAACCGCTGGTTGTCGCTGCGGATGAGCCCGTCCGCAGTGATGGCCGCGACGATGCGCGCGATCCACTCAGGCTGCCAGCGCAGCTCTTCGTGCAAATGCGTCAGTTCGGCTTCGTGCTCCTCGTCCTGCAGGCTTTCATGATTGAGCAGATGCACCAGCAGCGCGTCGATTGCCAGCCGCAGGCGCTGGCGCTCCAGCCGGCGTGCTTTTGGCGCAAGCCCATGCAACGGGGAGAAAATCATCGCCGCGCCAAAGAACACCCCGGTCATCGTTCCCATCGCCCCGGCCACTGAGGCATCCAAGGCATAGGCCAGCGCAAACCCAGCCACCGCGCTCAGCGCGCCCACCACCACGGCGATGACGATCATGCGCTTGAGGTCATCGGTGAGCAGATAGGCGGTGGCGGCGGGCACAATCATGAAGGCGACCACCAGCACCGATCCGACCGCGGTAAACGCGCCGACCGTGGTGATCGACACCATGGTCATCAGCACATAGTGGATCAGCGCGGGCGAGAATCCCAGCGACGCGGCCAGCCCTGGGTCGAAGGTGCTCAGCTTCAGCTCCTTGAAGAATAGTCCGACAAACAGCGCATTCAGCAGCGTCAGCGCGCCCATCACCCATAGCGATAGCGGACCGAGATTGAGCGCACCGATGGTCAGCGTGTCGAACGCGGCGAACTCGATGTTGCCGTATAGCACCGCGTCGGTGTCCAGATGCACATTCGCATAAAACTTGGAGACCACCGCGGTTCCCATCGCGAACATGGCCGGGAAGACGATGCCGATCGCGCTTTCGCCGCCGACTTTGCGCGTGCCTTTGAGCGCTTCCACCAGCGCGATGGTGGCGATGGACGCCGCCGCCGCGCCAAAGAAGCCGAATATCAGGTTTGGCCCGCGCGCCAGGAAGTAGCCAGCCACGATGCCCGGCAGAATCGCATGGCTGATCGCGTCAGCCAGCATGGCCATTTTGCGCAAAACCAAAAACGAGCCCAGCAGCGCGCACGAAGCGGCCACCAGCACGCCGGTCAGGATGACAATCAGAATCGCATACATGGAGCCAACACCTTCTGGACAGGTACTTGCCTACGCATTGGGGCCTGGGCCTTGAAACTTGGCTTCCTTGTGTTGAAGCCGGCGCATCCAATCCCACACCAGCCCGCGTTCCGGCGCGAAGAAGAGCGAGAGCAGCACGATGGCGGTCAAGGCAAGGATGACCATCGGCCCGGTGGGCAGCCCGTCGCTGGTCATGCTGAGAGCCGCGCCGGTGACGCCCGAGAGCGCGCCGAACATCGCCGCCAGCGCGACCATGGCGCCAAGCTTGTTCGTCCATTGCCGCGCGGCCACCGCCGGCCCGACCAGCATGGAGGCCATCAGCACGACGCCGACGGTTTTGAGCCCGATGACGACGGCAATGACGATGAGCGATGTCAACAGCACGCCAAGCAAGTTGGTGCGCAGGCCGATGCTTGCGGCAAACGCCGCATCGAACGTGATCAACTTGAATTCTTTGTAGAGCAGGGCGATGACAACCAGCGCAATCGTGCCGAGGATCAGCATGGCTGCGATGTCGTCGCTGATCAGCGCCGCCGCCTGGCCAAAGAGAAACTTGTCAAGCCCGGCCTGGTTGGCGTCGTTGCGTTTGCTGATAAAGGTGAGCAACAGGATGCCGATTGCGAAGAACACGCTCAACACGATTCCGAGCGCGCTGTCCTCGCTGATGCGGGTATCACGCACGATGCGCAGCAGCGCCAGCGTGCCCAGCCATCCGGCGACGGCGGCGCCGAGCAGCAGCACAAGCGGCGTCTTGCTGCCGGTGAGCAGAAAGGCCAGGCAGATCCCCGGCAGCGCGGCGTGGGCCAGCGCATCGCCGAGCAGTCCTTGTCTCCGCAACACCGCGAAGCAGCCCAATACGCCGCTGACGATGCCCAGCAGCGCGGAGCCCAATGCCACATTGCGCAGGGTGTAATCGGTGATGAGGTCGAGCACGTTCATGGGTAATGAGTGTTGATAGTAGATAGTGATAGTGGACTGAACTATCAATGATCACTATCTACTACCTTCCTAGGTGTTCAAAGTGTTTGATGGCCGCGCTCATGGCTCCGCCATAGGTGCGGCGCAGGTTGTCGGTGGTGAACGTGCCCTCAAAGGGACCGGAAGCCATCAGCCGCACGTTGAGCAGCACCAGCCAGTCAAAATACTCGGGCGCCGAATCCAGATCGTGATGCACCACGATGACAGTCTTGCCCTGTCCGCGCAACGATTTGAGCAGCCCAATGATGGCTTCCTCGGTCACGGCGTCGACGCCGACAAACGGCTCGTCCATGAAATACAGCTGCGCATCCTGCGCAAGCGCTCGCGCCAAAAAGACGCGTTGCTGTTGGCCGCCGCTCAGCTGGCTGATCTGGCGCTGGGCAAAGTCGGCCATCTTGACCTGCTCCAGCGCGTGCATGGCGCGCTCGTGCTCGGCTTTGCCCGGTCGCTTCAGCCAGCCCAGCTTGCCGTATGTGCCCATCGTGACGACATCAATGGCAGTGGTGGGGAAGTCCCAGTCGACGCTGGTGCGTTGCGGCACATAGCCCACACGGTCGCGCGCATCGGCATACGACTTGCCAAAAATACGCACGGTGCCGGCGGCTGCGGGGATCAGGCCAAGCGCGGCCTTTATCAGCGTGCTCTTGCCCGCGCCGTTGGGACCAATGACCGCGCATAGCCGCCCGCTGGGCACATACAGGTCGATATCTTGCAGCACCGGCTTGTCACGATAGGCGACGGTCAGGTCGTTGATGACCAGCGGAAAGTCCGCCACGCACAGCGCCGGATTTTGCGCCAGCACCGATGTGATGTCGGACGATGCGGTTGAGACGCCGTTAATCGCGCTCATGAGCGCGCACTCCAGCCGCGCAGCGCGTAATAGCGCTCGCGCGGTTCCCCGGTCAAGCCGTTGACGCCGTGTTTGGGCAGCCAGATGGCGTGAATGTAAGCAACGGCCGCCACTGGCAGCGCCAGCCACAGCAGAGACCAGGGCCGGCCAAAGACCCGATACACCAACGCGTTCAGCGCTGAGAACACCGCCAGTTTGGCCAGCTTGCGCGCGGGAGGCGTTCGTTCTCCAAAATGTCCGAACAGAAGACTGCCCACGGCATACAGGCCATAGAAAATTGCAAATTCAATCCACATGTTGGTTGCCCTCCTATTTGAGCGCGGACACAATCGTGTCCACGTTGTGTTTGACCATGCCGATGTAGGTGCCTTCCGGCGTTCCGTCGGCGCCCATGGCGTCGGCGAAAAGCTCGCCGCCGATGACGACGTTCCAGCCCCGTGAGCGAACCGCCGCCCGCACGGCTTCGATCGTGGCGTGCGGCACCGATGATTCGACAAAGATGGCCTTGATTTGGCGGTCGGTGATGAATTGGGCCAGCTCGCGCACGTTGTTGGCGCTGGCTTCGCTGGCGGTGCTGGCGCCCTGGATGCCGCGCACTTCAAGCCCGTAGCGTTGGCCAAAATAGCCGAACGCGTCGTGGGCGGTGATCAGCACGCGCGACTTGGCCGGAATGCTTGCGATTTCGGAGTGAATAGACGCATCGAGCGCCTCAAGTTTCCCCAGATAGTCCGCCGTGTTGCGCTCATAGCGGTCGCGCGACGCGGGATCGAGCGCGATCAACTCTTTGCTCACTCTTTTTACCGCGTATTGCCACAGCACCACGTCGAACCAAACGTGCGGGTCGTACGCGCCTTCAAATTCGACCGGCTTGCGCAGCAGGGTTGGATCAATCTCGTCGGTGACTGCAACCGCGCGCCGTCCGGCATCGTGCATCTTTTCGAACAATTCAGCCATGCGGCCTTCAAGGTGCAGCCCCCCATAAAAAATCACGTCGGCGCTGTCCAGCTTAAACACATCGCCCACGCTCGGCTTGTACAAGTGCGGATCAACGCCCGGCGCCATCAGGCCGGTGACATCGACGCGCTCGCCACCGACATTTCGCACAATATCTGTGATCATGCCAACCGTAGTGGTGATTCGCAGCTTGCGCCCGGCCAGATCATCGCCTGCGCCGCCCGATGCTTTGGCGCAACCCGTCAGCAAGACCGATGCGATGAACAGGGTGAAAACGGCGCGCGAAAGTGATTTAGGCATGGCTAAATTTCTTGGAATTATATTTAGGTGAGCCTAAAAGTCAAGTCAAGGAGAATTCTCGCGGCGCTATGAGCGCGCTCTCGACACGGCACGGCAATGGCGCGCACTTTTTCGTCACGCACTGGCGTAAACGCAAGCATGACATTGCGCAGGACGAATTTCAACACGCTTGATATTTTGGATGGATTTGCCGTTGTTTTGCGTCTGTCGAATTGATTTCGGGATGACTATTGCGATATCTTTATTTCGGATTGCGAAAGCTGTGCAGTGTCCGCCATGTTGCGGCCCACAGTGAGCTGAACCGAATTACGCAGCGGGGCCGGCGCGTTTATCACCGACGGGTGATGGCTGACCTCATCGGACGTACCATCGCAGGAGACAACATCAATGGACCGAACTCGAAAAACCTTTGGAATCATATTGGCGCTATTTGTGGCGTTGATAGCCGGCGTGGCATACATGTCGCTGACCGGCAAGAACGCGGCGTCGCCGGCGCCGACAAGTGCCCCGGCCATCGCGCCAACCAATGCGCCCGTTGTTGAGGCAACCAAAGCCGACTCGGTCGCCGCCGCGCGCGCGACTGAGTCGCCGGCGCCCACCAGCGCGCCCGTCGATGCCGCCAAGCCGACTGCCGCGCCCGTTGACGCCAAGCCTGCGGCGCAAGGCGAACGCTTGAAGCCGATTTGGGGCGCGTCTTACAAAGAGAATGACGGCCTCGGCAAGATCGTCTGCGGCGCCTACGCCTTCTCGGCCGACTACGTGCTGCAGCAGATTCAGACCTCCGGCCTGGATGTGAAGAACGGCTTTCACCTCGGCATCGTGCCGTTCTACCTGAACGAGAACTATGTTGTCACTGCGCAGGACCGCTCGGCGGCGCTCAAAGACGGCACGCTCGATTGTCTGCTGACCACGTTCGACCTGATGGCGCTTGAAGATCCGGGCATCATGACGATGTTCATCAATGAGAGCGCCGGCGGCGACCAGATGTGGGCGCGCAACATGAATTCGATCAACGATCTAAAGGGCAAGCGCATCGCGTTTGAAGCGAATGGTCCGAGCGCCTACTTCGTCTACGACCTGCTCAACACCGTGCAGCTCAAGCCCGACGATGTTGTGTTGTTGCCGCAGCCGACGCAAGCCGACGCCATCGAGGTCTTCAACAAGGGCGAGGCCGACGCTGTGTCCGGCTGGGAGCCGGTGATTTTCGGAGCGGAGAAGGGCGGCGGCAAGCCGCTGGCCACGTCGAAAGACTTCCGCTCGATCCTCGGCGGCGTGGTGTTCGCGCCCGAGTCGATCAAGCAGAAGCGCGCGGTCATCCAGGGCTTCCATGACGCTTGGTTTGACGCGCTGGATGTTTGGGAAACCGATTTTGGCAAGGCATCACAGAGCATCGCCGATTGGGGCAACAACGACTATCTTGGCGTCAAGAAAGAGTCGGCCGAAAAGGACATGCGCATCCTCATCTCGGGCGTGGCGCAAGCCAGCCTGGCCGACAACTCGCGCGCGCTTGGCGATCTGCCGCTTGTGACGCGCCGCATGCAGCAGGCCCGCGGCCTGTGGGCGGCTGCCGGCCACACCGTGCCGACCAGCGATGTGACCAAGCTTGTCGATCCGTCCTTTGTGCTTTCGGCTGCGCGCGTGCGCGGCGTGGATCCGCAGGCGGTCAACAACTTCCCGAACAACACGTTCTCGCTGGGCCGCACCAGCATGCCCGTGGCCGCCAAAGCCCCGGTCACGCCGGCTGACGCCACCGCAGCAGCAACGGCCACACCGGCCACCGCCGCGCCGACGACCGTGCTTGCCACGCTGCCTTGCCGCCGCTTCGAGTTCCTGCCGAATTCGACGCAGCTGCAGCCGCAGTCGCAGCAGGAGTTGACCGATTGCGCGCTCGGCGTGCTGAAGCAGAACATCACACTGTATGTCAAGGTGAAGGGTTCATCGGCCTGGCCTGGTCCGAAGGGATCGATTGCGCAAGCGGCTGTGGAATCCACCGCCAAGGCGCGCGCCCAGGCGATCGTGGACTATCTTGTCTCGCAAGGCGTCAGCGCCGAGCGCTTTGTGGTGGAGTGGACGCTGCCGCCCGAAGCCAACCGCGAAACGACCGATCTGACCAAACAGGCGTCTGATCGCTACGTTGAAATCTCGCTGCTGGCCTCTGGTTTGTAAAGCAGTAGTGCGGTGGGACGGTAAGCGGTAGTGCGGTAGGTGGTAGGCGGTGAGCGGTAGGCGGTGAGCAGTATGCGGTGGGACGGTAGTCTGTGTATCGCTTACCGCTTACTGCTAACCGCCCCACCGCTCACCGTCCCGCTGCATCACAGCATCACAGTCTGACCCGTCTTGCGCGATTCTTCCGCAGCAAACGCGAGCAGATGACTGGACAGCGATACGCGCGCGGTGGTCTGCTGAGGCGATGTCTCGCCTTTCAACGCTTTTACAAAATCGTGCATCAGGCCTTCATCGCCGCCGCCGTGCCCGCTGAGCCCGGCTGCCGGTCGGATGACCTTCGTCTTGCCGCTGCCGTGCTGGACGATGCGCAATTGATGCGGCTTTCCCTCCAGAAATTCGCCGTGCAGCGTGGCTTTGGTCCCATCCCAGCGCATGGTGCGGCCTTCCACATCGCTGTGTCCATGCATGGTAAACGTGCAAGTCGCCCCGCCGTCGAACTCCATGGCGATCACCTGCCGGTCGACCACATCGTTGTTGCTGTGATACACGCAGCGGCCATACGGCGAGGTTTTGAGCGCTTCCAGCCGTTGTTTGGCCGGCATGTCCAGGCTGCCAAATGCCTTGAAAACCATGAACCGGGGCGTCTTCCAGCCGCGCGAGCGCTCTGCGCCATACACGCGCGGCGCAAACCAGATGCAAGACTGCTCGGCTGGGCAGCCGTCGGTGCAGCGCGCGGGCGCGGCCGCCGGCGCATTTTCCGGGCGGTAGTGCGCCAGCGAGCCGAATGAGCTGACTTTGCGCACTGCGCGGCCCATGGTCCAGATCAGAATGTCCAGATCGTGGCAGCATTTAGCCAAGATCATTGGATTCGATTCGGCTTCGTTGCCCCAATCGCCGCGCACAAAGCTGTGGCTCATGTGCCACCAGCTCACGTTTTCGCGATGATCGATGGTCATGATCTCGCCCAGCTCTCCCGAGTTGACGATGTCGTAGATGCTGTTGAAGAACGGCGTGTAGCGCAGTACATGGCAGATCTGCAGGGTGCGGCCAAGCTTCTCGGCTTCTTCGACCAGCGCGACGCAGTCGGCGGCGTTTGTGGCCATGGGCTTTTCGAGCAAGACGTCGTAACCGGCGCGTAATAGCGCCAGCGTGGATTCGACATGCATGCGGTCCTGCGTGCAGTTGACCGCCGCGCGCGCCATCTGAGGCTGCGCGCAAACATCCTGCCAGCTTTGAAAGCGGTGCGGTGGGTCAATCTCATGCTGATGACCAAACGCGTTGCGTTTGGCGGCATCGGGATCGGCGACAGCGACAAACGAAAACAATTCGGGGTGGGCGATGGCGAACGGGCCGTATGCGTGGGCGCCACGCCCGCCCGCGCCGATGAGAACTGCGTCGATGTGGGTCATAATTTTCACTGAGCTGCGGTCGTGAGTATAGAGGGTGGCGGAAGTGACCTAGGTGTCGGGCATCGAGGTGCAATCAGCCCCAGGCACCTCCGACACCTCCGACACTTCTCGCAACGCCCGCTTCAGAAGCGATTGAAAATGATGCACGCCTTCTTCGCGTTCGACCGAAAATCGGCCGGTGGTGTAGGCGCGCGAATGCAGACCGCGCTGAACCAGCGCGCAGATTTCCTCGTCCTCGCGCTGCACATTGTCGCTGTAGGCGATGTCAGTCTCAATCTGCGCCAGCGCGGCCGATGAGGCGACGTCGTCATAGAAGTAGTCGAAGACAACTTCGCAGTGATCGGCGTCCCCAGGCATGACGTGGTTTAGCTGCAGGCGGCCGGCGATGATGTTGAACATCAGATTGGGGAACACCCAGTAGTAAAACGCCTCAGCCGCCTGCCCGCCGTACATGCTGTTGTCCACATCGCTCTTAAACGGGCTGTATTGCAGCGAGTAGCAGGGATGAAGCTGTGTCACGTAGCGGGCGTAGTCGAGCACTTTGTTGAGTTCCGGGTGCACGATCGGCACATGATAACCCTCAAGGTAATTGTCGATATAGACTTTCCAGTTGCATGCGACCGGATAAATCTTGCGACTGTGAAATCGTTTGTTGCGCAACGTGATGGGCGCAATCCGCTCCGGAATGCCGGCGAAGGTGCGCTCAACTGGCTCGGGGCGCTCGCTCAAGTTGACGAACAGCAGCCCTTCCCACTCGGCTAAGGCCACCGGCTTCAGGCCAAAATCGCTTTTGTCGAACAGATCGACGCGATCCCAGTGCGATACGCCGCGCAGCTGGCCGTCGAGCGCGTAGGTCCAGCCGTGATACTTGCACTGCAGCACGCGCGCGCCGCAGCCGTGTTCGGTGGCGAGCGGCCCAGCGCGATGGCGGCACACGTTGTAGAACGCGCGCAGCGCGCCGTGCGAATCGCGCACCAGCAGAATCGGATTTTCAGCCACAGTGGCGATGCGCGTGTCTCCGGCATCGGGCAGCTGGCAAACATGGCAGACGTATTGCCAGCTGCCCGCAAAAACAACGTCGCGCTCGTATTCGTGAAAAGCCGGCGAGGTGTACCAGCTGGCGGGTATGGTCTCCGCGCGTTCGATGGGCTGCGCGGTCAATGTGGCAGCGTCGAAGTCTGGAAGCGTCGCGGACGGCATGCGCCAATTATCGCCGCGTGCGCGGGCCTCAGGGCAGGGCGGCGCGCAGTATGCGCAGCCAGTTGCCAAACATGAT
Source organism: Chloroflexota bacterium (assembly GCA_031368515.1). Taxonomy (GTDB): domain Bacteria; phylum Chloroflexota; class Anaerolineae; order J036; family Brachytrichaceae; genus CANJQH01. Next base: position 2,847 of record JANMNW010000255.1, on the reverse strand, counting down.
TTGATCGACGTGAGCGGCCGAATAGCCGCGTTGCAGCAGCTCCTCGCCGATTTTGTGATGATCGCGTATGGTGTCGAGCTCGGCTGGGATGTCCTGATAGCCCAGCCCGCCATCAAAATCGCTGCCGATGCCGACGTGATCGGCGCTGCCGGTGACCTGGCAGATGTGGTCGATCATGCGCATCACGTCGTCCAGCGAGACATCGCGCTTGCGCCCGGACCAGTCGTTTTTTAGAAAGCGGTTGTAGGGCACAACGCCGATCACGCTCTTGCGCTCGGCCAGCAGCTCGATGGCGTCATCCGGCAAATGCCGCTCAGCAATGTTGGGCACAAATCGGGCGGCATTGCAGTGCGAGGCGATCACATGCTTGCCTTCGTAGGTGTCAAGCGCTTCATAGAGCGCCTCGTGCGACAGATGCGCCACATCCAGCACCATGTCGAACTCCGCCATCATCGCCAGCAGCTCATGGCCAAGTTTTGTGAGCCGGCCTTTTTCCCAGGTGCCTCCGGCGTAGCGTGTGGTGTTCCAGGCCGGGCCGACGATGCGCAAGCCGCGTTCGTGCCAGCGCTCCAGCTCTTTTGGCTCTAGGATCGGGTCGGCGCCTTCCATCAGCGGCACCAGGCCGAGGCGATGGGTTACGGGCAGCGGCCGCTTGGTTGCGGGCATGCGTTCGGCCGCGGGCGTGACGCGCCAATCCGAGAGCACATCGCGCAACGAGGCTTGATCGGTCACAAGCGCGATATGCGCTTCGGTGTCGGCCAGACGGTGATACCAATCCAGTTGGGCCATGCCGAGGGCGTGCGCTTCCCGCGCATCGGTGTAGCCCCGGCGATTGCCCGAGATGCCGCGCGAGGCCGGTTCGACAAAGATTGTGGCAAATGCCAGCCCGACCCGGCCGCGCAACATGTCCGGAAAGCCCACCGTGCATTCGCCGCTGTGCTTGACGTGCGGCGCATCTTCCTCCTGCGCGCGGATGGCGTGGGCCGAGCGCCGGTAGTCGCGACCGTAGTCAATCGCGTTGTAGGCGAGGTCTAGATGCGCGTCGACAATGATGGGGAATGGCATGGGAAGTGCTGAGTGCCGCAAGTGCACCGTGCTGAGTGCTGAGTATAGAGCGTTGTCTCGCAGCACCTCCAGCACTCAGCACTTTCGGTACTCAGCACCTGCCGGACTCCGGCTACTGCAAGCACATGTCTTCCGGCTGGTAGTCGTAGTTGGCGGTGCCAAAGCTTTCACTGCCGAGCCACTGCGTGCTGGTTGGATTGGCTCGTGCAAAGGCGATGGCCGCGGCGCAGCCGGTCGCCATGTCGTTGCTCGTCTTCCAGCCGTTGTAAAACGCTTCGCCCAGTTGGGTGTAGAGATATCCGGGTGAATCCGCCGGTCCAAAACGTTGCAATGACTCGAGTGCCGCTTGTGCGCCCACCGCATCGTCGCGCGAGGCTGAACTTTGTATCAGTCGCACATAGGCAAACGCACCAAGAATTTGGGGCTCACTAGTGACATTTGGGTTGTTGTCCCAGCTTTGCAGCGAAGAATCGTTGATCACGCGCCCAAGCAACGAATCTGCTTCACGATAATCTTTGTCGCGCAGCGCATCATCCGCGTCCTGCAGCGCATGAATGCGATAAGTGGCCGTTTCGCGCAGCAGGGCGGTTTGCGTGAACACCGCGCCATTGAAGCTCCATGTGCTTGTCATGCTGCGTTGCGGGCCGGCGCTTGGATCGCCCAGAATGCCTTCGGCGACGATCAGGTCGCGCGCGCCGTTGGCTGCCGGCACAAACTCAAACGTGGGGAAGGGCACATAGGCGAAATCGGGCGAGAGGTTGCGCAGCGGCTGATTGCCATGCGACGACAAAATCGCTATGCCATCCATACACGTGGCCGTGCCGCAGTCGCCGGTGAGAAAGCTCAGATCAAAGATGCCATCGCCGGTGACGTCATCCACCGCAAGCACGCGAGGATCGCTGACAAAGCCCTCAAACGCCGGATCGGTCGAAGCTTGATACGCGATCTGATAGGCGCCGCCGGCGCAGGTGTACACCACCAAATCTCCCGACCGCGAAACGCTTTCGCCGGGCACTGGGTTGAACAGGGTGACCACCAGCTGCTGATCTTCGCCTGCCAGCACTTTGGCGAACTCAATGCCGCCCAGCGCCTCCGATCCGTTCTTCGCTTCTATCTTGACGCCCCAGGCTTGCATCGCCGCGCTAGCGGACTCGATGGTCGCGCCTGCGTTGAGAAACGCCAGCAGCACTTGGGCGCTTTCGGCAAATGTGGCGGGCGCGGCAGGCATGGGGGGTGCGGCGATGCGCGGGCACTGAGAGTTGCTGACTGAGGGCTGACTGATCTCAACGGTGCCGACTGTGCGCGAGGGGGCGAGTGTTGCCGGTGCAAAGGCCGATTCGACGGTGGCAACCACAGTCACGGCATTTTGATCTTCCGGCAACTGCGGCGCTGCGACATCGGCGCCGTTTGCAGCAGGATTTCCAGGCAATTGTTGAGCCGCGCCGCATCCTGTCAACAGCGCTATGACGCAAAAAAGCGCTAAATAGAGCTTGCTTTGTTTCATCGCCGTCATTATCCGTCAGCCAACCATGGACTGTGTCGGGCGATACATCATTGCATTGAATCCGGTCGCGCCTCGGGAAAACGTCTCATCCAATTTTCGGCCGTTGGTCTTATGTAAATATGGATTTGTATAGCGACTAATCATTGGAATGAACAAACTCGCAAAGATTTTTTGGTCCGGTTTCGCTTTCGGCATGGCGCCGTTTTTGCTGACCTTGATTGGCACTGCGGCAATTCTTGGCGTGACATTTGTCACTGGCCGCGGGTCATTTGACAGCG
>JANMNW010000242.1:0-1903 GCA_031368515.1 Chloroflexota bacterium | reverse complement strand
CACGCGCGATGCTGCACTGGATCGACGCGCAGTTGATTCCAACGGTGGCGGCTGCGCCCGCAAAGAACAGCCGCGGCGCGCGCGCCCGATAGCCAACTGCGCCGCTGATTTGACGCCCGCACATTCGCGCCGACAATCCAGCTTATGGAACTGACTGGAAAGACAATCCTCGTTGTGGGGGGCGCAACCGGCATTGGCCGCGCCACTGCGCAGCTGTGCGCCAAACGCGGCGCGCGGGTGATCGTGGCCGATTTCAACACAACCGATGGCGCGGAGACGGCGTGTTCGATCGGCTGCGAATTTGTGCAGGTCGATGTCAGCGACGAAGCCAGTGTGGCGGCCATGTGCGCCGCCGTCGCCCGCAACAACGACAAGCTGGATGGACTGATTCAAACCGCCGGCGTGCTCAAAGGCGCGTATGTGTCTATCGACGATTTCGATGTGGCGACATTTCGCAAGGTTATCGATGTCAACACGGTTGGCAGCTTCATGTGCGTCAAATACGCCGCGCGGCTGCTGCGCAAAGGCGTCAAGCCGGCTGTTGTGCTGCTGTCGTCTGTTGCGGCTTCGGGCGTGAGCTCATCCTATGCCTATGGCACGAGCAAAGGCGGTGTGAGCGCGCTCGGCATCACCATGGCCGGCAAGCTGGCCGAAGAGGGCATCCGCGTCAACACCGTGTGCCCGGGCGGCATCAGCACCGCCATGAAGCTGGGGGTGATCGAAGAAGATGCGCGATTGCGCGGCCTGGATCAGAAGAAGGTGCTGGAAGACGCCAAGCGCGAGCTGGGCGATCCGGAGGGCGTGGCCAAGGTGCTGGCCTTTTTGGTCAGCGACGAAGCCGACTATGTGCGCGGCTCGATGTTTACACGATAACCATGGCGCTTACATTCAAAGTCCCCAATTTCGGCCTCGGCGCGGCGCCGCTTGGCTCGACCAGCGACGGTCCATTCAGCGTGGCGTCGGAGGCACAGGCGCTTGAGACGGTGCAGCGCTGTCTGAACAACGGCATTCGATTTTTCGACACCGCGCCGTTGTACGGCTCTGGCGTCAGCGAGCTGCGGCTGGGCAAAGCGCTGGCCGGCGTGCCGCGCGAATCGATCATTTTGCAGTCAAAGATCGGGGTGGTGGTCAACGCCGACGGCTCGATCACGCGTTCGTATGCGCGCGACAGGGTCAAGCGCAGCATCGAGGACAGCCTGAAGCGCTTGAACACCACCTATCTCGACACTGCGCTGATTCACGACGCCGACGATCATTTTCGCGGCGCGCTTGAAGAGGCGTATCCGGTACTGGCAGAATACAAGGCGCAGGGCGTGGTACGCGGCATCGGCGCCGGGATGAACCAGTGGCAGATGGAAGCCGAGTTTGCACGGCAGGCTGATTTCGACTGCTTTTTGCTGGCCGGGCGCTATACCCTGCTTGAGCAGGAGCCGCTCAAGGAATACATGCCGTTGTGCCTGGATAAAAAGATCAGCGTGTTCCTGGGTGGCGTGCTGAACACGGGCATTCTGGCGACCGGCGCGGTGCCGGGTGCGCGCTATCAGTATGCCGAAGCGCCGCCGCACATCATGGCGAAGACGCGCAAGATCGAGGCGCTGTGCAAACGGCATGGCGTGGAGCTGAAGGCTGCGGCGTTTCAGTTTGCGTTGGCGCATCCGGCGGTGACATCGCTTGTGGTCGGCATGGTCAAGCCGGCGGAAATCGACGCCAACCTGGCCGCGCTCAATGCGCCGATTCCGGCGCAGCTGTGGGCGGATTTGCGGGAAGCCGGGCTGATCGACGCGGCTGCGCCTACGCCAGGCTGACAGAAGCTGACAAAAAGCTACGCCGGGCGAAAACTCTAACAGTTTTCATCTCTTAAAGAGATGAAAACTGTTAGAGCCTGTTTGGGAAATCTAGAATA
>JANMNW010000212.1:0-21541 GCA_031368515.1 Chloroflexota bacterium | reverse complement strand
GACACACGCGCCGCGCGCAAGTCAAACACATAGGGCGACAACCGGTCGCCTTCAAAGAACGTGCTCACGGTCACTTCGCGTTCCGAGCGCGGCGCGATGTCCACCTGCCCGGGCATGCACCCAATCATCACATAGCCGTTGCGCGCGCGAAGCGCAAAGCTGCCCGCGGGCAAACGCACCGTGTCGGCCAGGCGATTGGTCAGCTTGAACCTCGCCGTAAAGCGCCACAGCGGCCAGCCGCCTTGATCATCGGTTGAGTTGATGTAGGCGCACACGCCGGGATCCGCCTGGGTCCACAGCAGGGGCCGGCCCCAGCGCTCGGCCACGACACTGCTCAATGACATGCCGACGTTGCCAGGCAGCCTGGATGCCGGCGCAATTCGCAGCGGCGTGGCCGCCGGGTCAACCGTGCCGCGCGGCGTACGCGTGGGCAACGGCGTGCGCGATGGGGCGGCGGTGCGTGTGGGCGCGGCGGTGCGTGTGGGCGCCGGCGTCTGTGTTTCGGGAGGCGTGCGTGTGGGCCCGGCGGTAAGCGTGGCCGGCGGCGTGCGTGTCGGCGCCGGTGTCAGCGTCGTCGCACCCTCATCACCGGCGCTGTTGGCCGCCGGTGCAGAAGTCACGGTGGTCGGCGCCGGCGTTTCACTTGGCAGAATGTTCGGCACGGGCGTTGCCGTCAACAGCACCACGGTTGGCGTTGCCGTCGGCGGAACGGGCGTTGCCGTCGGCAGCGGCACAGGCGCTTGGTCGGTCGCGGACGTCGGCGCCGCGTCAGCGGCCGAAGTCTTCGTACCCTCAGGAGCGGCCGGCTCGTCGCTGGCGGTGGCGACGAGTTTGACGATCGGCGCTGCGGGGGTTTCAGGCATCGCGGCGGGAGCGGCCGAGGGCCGCAGCGCCCAGAAAAGCGCCGCGGCGGCCAGGCTGGCCAAAGCCAACGCGCCTACCCCCAGCACCACTCGTCGCGAGTCAAAACGCGCCGGTGCCCTGCCCTGCAACGCCAGATCCAGCGCCTCCGCCATCTGTGCGGCATTTTGAAAGCGGTCGCGCGGATCCTTCGCCAGCGCTTTGTGCACAAGTTGCTTGACCGGCCCTGGAATATCGGCGCGATAGCGCGTGATGACAGTTGGCGAGTCTTTGGCGTGCTGAAAGAGCGTGGCCAGATGATTGTCCGACGAAAATGGCGGCCGGCCGGCCAGCATTTCATACAGCACGATGCCCAGCGAATACACATCGCTGCGTTCATCAACTTTGGCGCCCCTGCCCTGCTCCGGCGACATGTATTCAGGCGTGCCCAGGCTGGCCATGTTCTGGGTAATGCGCGCCTCGCTGACCACCTGCGCAATGCCAAAGTCCGCCAGCATGACGCGCCAGTCCGTGCCGATCAGAATGTTGCCGGGCTTGATGTCGCGATGAATAACGCCGTTGCCATGCGCGTGCTGCAACGCCAGCGCAACTTGCTGGCACATGCCCAGCGCTTGCTTCACGGAAAGCTGCCGGTTGGGCGTGCGGTCCAGCAGCTGGCGCAAGGTGCCGTTGGCCGCATAGGCCATGGCGATGTAGTGCGCGCCATCCAGCGTGTCGGCGTTGAACACCTGCACGATATTGGGATGCCGCAGCTTTGCCATCGAAGCCGCCTCGCGCTGGAAGCGTTTGGCGAAATCGGTGTCGCCCGAAAGATGCGGATAAAGCAGCTTTAGCGCCACTTCTTCGCGCATGGTGCGGTGGCGGGCCAAATACACCACGCCGGTGCCGCCGCGCGCCAAAAAGCGCACAATTTCATAGGGGCCGATGACAGTGCCGGCCGGCAATACAGTGCCTGGTGCTTCAGTTCCTTCTGCCATTCAACACGCTCGCAATGTCCCGTCAGTCACGCACAACCGGCGCACATCGGCGCCAAAGCCAATTCGGAGCGAAGCCACATTGCCGTCGTCCGAATACGTTACAACTTTGTATATCAACGCCCCGCCTGCGGGCAGCTCGGCCGCGCCCTGCGTCAAACACGTCTTCAGCTCCGCGCCAGACGAGGAGTAGTAGCGCGCGATCAAGCCGGTCAACCCTTTCGTCTGCGAGGTATTGGCGATCGTCAACACCGACTCCACGCGCACGACCGGGTCGTTGTCGTCAAAATCGGTGCAGCCGTTGCGCGGCCGGCCCCAACGGACCACGTTCAGCGCTTCCGGCTTCACCGCAAAGCCTGTCTTGGGGGTTGCGGTTGGGCGCGGCGACGTTGTGCGCGGCGGCTGGCTTGGCGTGGCAGCGCGCACCACTGTGGCTGTCGCAACGGTCAGCGGCGCCGCCGTGGCAGTCGGGTCTGTTGAGCCGCCCGCCAGTGGCGTCATGGTCACGTCAGGCAAGGGCGAGGCGACGACAAGAACCGTGGCTGCGGGCTGTGGCACCTCAGTTGCGCGAGGCGGCGCCTCGTTGGGTGGCTGCGTCGCCGCTTGCGTCGCAACCGGGGAGACCGGCAGCAGGCTGGCGCGTTGGAGCCACATCGCCGCCAACGCCACCGCAACCAGCGCCACCAGCGCGGCAATCGCCGCGGGCAGCGCTTTGCGCCAGCCGCCGCCTTGCGCGGCATTGATCTGGCTTTGCATCACCGCTTCGATAAAAGCATTGGCGAATGCGCCGGCCGTGGGATAGCGATGCTCGGCGCCTTTGCGCATCGCCTTCATCACCACCCGGCTCACCTCCGGCGACACGCGCGGGTTCATCTGGCGCAACGGCAGCGGCTCGCGCGTCAGGTGCATGTTGGCGACGGCAAATGCGTCGTCGGCGACAAACGGCAGCTTACCCGACAGCGCGTGGTAGGCGGTGACGCCGAGGCTGTAAATATCCGCCGCCGGAGTGATCGAGCTGCTGTTGCGGATCAGTTCGGGCGCGGCATAGTCCACGGTGCCAACCATGTCGACGTTGGTTTGAAACAGTGTGGCGTCGGCCCCGCTCATCGCTTTGGCCACGCCAAAATCGGTGAGCAGCGCGGCATTGTCGGATGCGCGAATAAGTATGTTGCTGGGCTTGATATCGCGATGAACAATGCCGCGTTGATGAGCGGCATCCAGCGCATCCGACACATCGCGCAGAATCAAAAACAGCTGCCGCGGCGCCAGCGCGCCGTCGGCCAGCACCTGCTCCAGCGAGCGGCCCTCGACCAGTTCCATGGTGAAAAAGCTCTGCCCTTCGCACTCACCCGCTTCCAAAACAGGCACGATTTTGGGGTGCAAAAACTGCAGCTGCGGCTCGCGCCGGAAGCGCTCGATCGCCATGCGCTGCTTTTGATATTGGCGCTTGAGCAGCTTGAGCGCCACAACCTTGCCCGACCGGTTGTCGCGCGCGCGATACACCGTGGAAACGCCGCCACGTCCCAGCTCGTCGAGCAGCGTGTAGTTGCAGAAGGCTTGCGTGTTCATGGAGTCGTCGGTGAAGCTGGATGAAGTTCAGAGTAGGAAAGCGGCGCACCTATCCGCCAGTCAGCTGCAGCACGTAGCGCACGCGAACATTGGCAGGCCCGCTGAACAAATACACTCGAATAAAGTACACGCCGGTCAGCAGCGTCTTTCCAGCGGACGATGTGCTCTCGCTGCAGGGCAAACGGTTGATATACACCACCTCTGTGCTGTCGTTTGTGAATGTCGAGCGGCACGCCGGGTTGATGCGGTCGGCATCGCTGTAAAGCACCAGCTCCAGGTCGCCGGTTGGCGCGCCGACCGGGCTCACCGCGATCGTGTATGCCTTTGTCGATGTAAAGCTCACACGGTAGAAATCGTTGGGGTCCAAACCCATGGCCAGCGACGCCGTGATGACCTGCCGCGTCAACAACCCTGGGTAGGCGCTGTCAAAGCCGTCGTTGCGCTCGAAGCAGTCGACCTGCGACTCGAAGCAACTGTCGCGCATCGCCAGCGGCAGATACACTTTGCCGCTGCGAACATCCAGCAGCACGTTCGCTTCCAGGTCGATTGACGGGCTGTTCGACAGCGCAGCATTGAATTGAACAGGCACAAGACCGGGCGAAACAACCACTCCCGTCGCCGTATACAGCAGCGAACTGCTGGTTACGACAGTGAAGCCGGTCGGCGTATGCTCAGTTGTCGTTCCTACGCCGACATACACAGCCACCGGACCTGGCGCAGCCGGAATCTCGTCAAACACCAGATTTTCGACATCCACGCGCAGCACCACATCGATGGCGCCGGATGGCGCAAAGGGCGCGGAGCGCGTCAGCACGATGCTCGCGGCAGGCTGAACCAGCAGGCACGTCGCCCGCACACCGCCGGACTCTTCGCCGCAGCGCAAGGTGCGCGCAGCCTGCGTGGCGGAGGGTTGCACCGTCGGCGTCATCGTCACAGTCGGCGTCGCCGTTGCGGTGACTGTTGCTGTTGCCGTCAGGGTTGCGGTGCTCGTCGGCGTAGAGGTCATCGTGGCGGGTTGGCCGGCGATCTTTCCGCCGAGCATTGGCGGCGGCGCCGCCATCGCAGCGGACACCGTCATCTGCACCACAACACACAACGCACCCAGCGAAATCGCCAGTATCGAAAGGTTCATTGTTGGTTTGCTGAATCGTTTCATGCTCGGTCTCGCTTGTCGCAGAAAGGTCCTAGAACTCAACGAGCGCCGTCCTACGGAATCGTCGTTGGAATGACGGCCGGAATTCCTGCCGTTGGCAACGGGTTTTCGGGCGGCGACGTTGGAGCTGGCGGCGGGTTTGTCGGTTGCGGTTGCGGCTGTGGTTGTGGCTGCGGCTGCGGCTGAGGCTGCGGCGCAACGGCTACAACGGTCACACCGGCTATGAGTGTAGGCGGCGCTGTTTGTGTCGGCGCTGGAGTCGGCGTCGACGAAGACACCGTCGTAGGACGGCGCGTGGCCGTCGCGGTTGGAAGCGGCGCAACGGTCGACGTCGCGCCAGCGACGGCCGTCGGCTCCGCGGTGGCGCGCGCGCCCGGCAAGGCAGTGGCATCCACGGGCGCCTGGGTCGCCCCGGTCGCGCTCTTAGCGGTGGCCGAAGGAGGCGGTGTCGGCGTGGCTGCCGTTAGCGTCGCGGTCGACACAGGCTGCGCGCCGAACAGAACGGCGGGATCAATCGGCGTGCCACGCAACATGCCGCTGGCGCCGGCAATAGCCAGCGCCGCGCCTGCAAGCAGCACCAAACCGGCCAGAATCGGCAGCGCACCCATGCCGCGTTTGGGTGCCGGGTCGCCGGCAGCGGCCAGCGTGGCGGTGGTCCGCGGTCTGGCAACGCCGTAATTGAGCAAGGCCACTGTGGCGTTATCGCCGGTGCGATTCTCCAATGCCATCGCGATCAGCGCCGAAGCCGCCCGCTGCTCGTCAAGCTGCTCTCCCAACAGGCGCTCCATGGCCTGCGCATCAACGGCTCCATGCACGCCATCGCTGCATAGCAGGATCCGATCGCCCGGCTGCAACGGCTCACTGCAAAATGCCGGCGTGTGATCGGTGGCCGCGCCCAGCGAGCGCGTCAGCACCCCGCGATAGACGCTGCGCAACGCTTCTTCCTGCGTGATCACACCGGAGCTCAATTGGGCATTGACATAGGTGTGATCGTCGGTCAGCTGGGTAAGCTTTCCGCCGCGAAAAAGATACCCGCGGCTGTCGCCCACATGCGCCATGTGCAGCACACCGTTTTGCACCGCCGCCATCACCAGCGTGGTGGCCATGCGGCTGAATTGTGCGCCGTTGGACGCCGCATCGCGCACCGCCTGCCAGGCATGTTCAACCGCGTCAGGCAGCGCGGCGCGGGCATCGGTCGAAGGGTTGTCATAAAAGCTGCGCAACGCCGCCTGACTGGCCATGCTCGCGGCAATGTGTCCGCCCTCTTCTCCGCCAACGCCGTCACACAACACAAGCAGCACGCCTTTGTGGTCGAGCTGCGGATGATTGGCCGGGCTTACGACAACACGATCCTGGTTGTCCTTGCGCGGGCCTTTGTCCGTCGCAGCGGCCCAGGCCAGTGTCGGAGCGGTTGCATTGGCATTCATTCAGTAGTCTCCATGGCCGCTACAACCCGGCAGCGGGAGCGCTGTCAACTGACCGCACGCCCACTTGCACATCGGCAAACGCAATATCCATGCCAATCTCCAGCTTTCGCGTTTCCTGCGGCTGCAAGCGCTCGCCGTTCAATTTGGTGCCGGACGCCGACCCAAGGTCTTTCAACCGCATGCCGCCGTCGCTGTCAACGCTGACTTCGGCATGCCGCCGCGACACATACAAGCTGCCCAGCTTAAGATCTCCGGCCGCCGGATCGGCATCGCGGCCAATCAATATGACTTCCTTGCCCGGCATGCCCACCGGCAACCGCTCGCCTTTTGTCGGGCCGCTCAGCACTTCCAGCATGGCAATCGCCATGCGCAGCACCTGGGTCTTGGGCGATTCATTCGCGGCAGCCGTCATCTCTTCGGGCAGAATCACCCGCGTGATGTCTTCGCGCGCAGGCGGCATGCTGGCGGCCTTTTGCGTGCTGTTTACCGACGACGCGTCATAGCTGGTGTCCGAGCCCGTTGAAAATCCGGTCTCGGAAACATACGGGCTCGCAATCACATCGGTCACCGGCCCCGCCACGTGCGAACGGCGCTTCAGAATGGTGGACACGAGCAGCCCCAGCAGCACAAGCAGCGCGATCAACCCGACCAGCAAAGCGATCAAGAACGGCGGGTTGTCTGTGAAGGTCTGCCACCACGGCGCTGGCGGCGCCGGCGTCGCGACAACCGCGGCCGTGGCCGCCGGCGCAGACGTGGGCTCGGCCTGCACTACTACGGCCGGCGCCCCCGCCACGATAAATTCGATGACCGTAGGCGGCGATTTGTCCTCCGGCTTGTCCGCCGCGCCAAACACCACAACCGACAACTTGTGCTTGGAGCCAGGCTCAAGCGACTTGGCGTCGATTTCAAAACCATACGGCTGCTGATCGCGCACCACCTGCGCGCCGTCATCGAGCTGATACTCGACGCGGCTGATCTGCTGCGCAAAAATCACCGGATTCACCACGATGGTCTCCAGCGGCACGCTTTGCGTCAACACCTCTGTGTTATTGCTCAGCAGGCGCACGCCGGCCAGCAGCGGAATCACCGGCGGTTCCGGCTTAATCACATACTCGACCGGGGCGACAACCGAACTCGCCAAATCCACCTTGAAGGTGATCTTGCGCTCGGCATTGGTGGCGTTGGGCAGCGTAAATTTGACCGCGTAGCTGGTCTTGAGCTTGGCCTGCAGGGCACGGTACGCGCTGGCCACAACGGCCGGATCGGTGGCGCGGAAATACTCGCCGCCGGTGGACACCGACAGATTCTTGAGCTTTGCCTCGTCGCGCGCATTGCCAAAGCCAAACGTGTAGATCGGAATGCCGTCTTTGCGCGCTGTGTCGATAATCAGCTCGATGTTCGCCGCGGTGCTGCGCGTGTCGAATCCATCGGTCATCACTACGATGGCGCGCGCGCCAAACGGCCGCTTGCGCGTCATCAGAATAGCCTTGTTCAGCCCGTCATGAAGCGGCGTGCCGCGAGCGGCCTTGAGCGGGCGCACCTTGTTGATCACCGCCTCGTTCGCATCGCGAGAGAAGTCGGACTCCACGGCGGGATCGAGCGGAATGACATCGACGCTTGCGGGCATGGCGATTTGTGCGGTCAGCGCAATCAGAGCCACCTCTTCGTTGATCGGTTTGCCATTTAGCGCCTCTTCGGTCGCGCTGCGAAGCAAGGCGGCCGTCGGGCCGCTCAAGCTTCCGCTTAGGTCCAGCAGCAACAGCGTGGATGTTCCAGCCAGCTCATTCTGCTCCTCGACCACCGACGCGATCGGAATGCTGCCAGCGTCGTCGGTGATCGAAAATTTTTCGGCGCCGAGCCCGGGCACCGGCGCGCCGGACGGCTCGATCACGACCACCGAACAGGTCACTGCCGGATAGCGCGACAAATCGCAGCCCCGAACCAGCAGCTGGACAGAGTTCTGCGCACTGGCGCGGCCGCCTGGAAGGACGGCGGATAGCGCAGCCACGAGCGCAATCATGGCCCGAGCGCATTTCGAGAACTTGGGAGAAGCTTTCATTGGCTTGGTCATCGCTTTCAAAAAAGGCGCCGACGCGCCGGCTACGCCACAACCCGCAACGTTGTGTGGCCCAGCCGCAGTTCGTCGCCGGGCTGGACGATATCACCTTCTTCATCAACCCGCACGCCATTGACAAACAGGCCATTGACGGTGGGTTTGTGCGCCTGCTCTGCGATGCGCCACATGCCATCCAGCACATAGGCATAGCCATGCTCGCGCGAAATCAGCTTGTCGAGCGGGTTGATCAGCGCCCGCGTCAGCACCGTCGGGCTGGACTGAATCACCACCGTTTTGCCGCTGGCGTCGTCCTTCAGGCGCAGCGGCGCAACCGGCGCGCTGGCGTGCTCGGTCAACTGGCCGCGCTCAAACGCCTTGTCATAGCCAAAGGCCTGGGCCATCTCACGGGCATCGGCAAAGCGCCGGGCTGGATCTTTTTCGAGCGCGCGGGCAATGGCGCGCACGATGCGCTCCGGCACGCGCGGATCGACCTCGTTTGCCATGGCCGGGCGCGCGCTCAAATGCATGTTCAGAATCGCCTCGTTGTTGCCGTCAAACGGCAGCCTCCCTGTAAAGAGCTCAAACGCCACGATGCCCAGCGAATAGAGGTCGCTGCGCGGCCCGACGCGGCTCGAATCGCCGCGCACCTGCTCCACCGACATGTAATGCGGCGTGCCCAGGCACATGCCGATTTGCGTCACGCGCGGCGCGCCGGCAATGCGGATCAGGCCAAAATCGGTCAGCTTGATCGCGCCCGCCGCATCGAGCAGAATATTGCCGGGCTTGATGTCGCGATGCACCAGGTTCTTGCGGTGCATGTAGTGCAGCGCATCGCACACTTCGCCGATGATGCGCACGCACTCCTCGTAAGGCAGCCGGCCGCGGTCCATGCGATCCTTGAGCGTGCCGCCTGAGACATACTCCTCAACCAGATACGGCGGTTCGGCCAGCGGATCGCCGCCCAAAATCCGCACGCAATGCGGGTGGCGCAGCGACATGCCGACGATGATCTGCTGTTTGAATTTTTGACGGAAGTAGGCCCGCCCATCGTCGCGCGGAATCTCATTGAGATACTTCACGGCCAGCGCCGATCCATCCGATTTGGCGCGCGCTTTATAGACGGTGACCTGTCCGCCAAAGCCGATCTGCTCCAACTGCTCGAAGCCCACGCCCTTGATGGCAAACGACTCCGTGCGGGCGGGCGTGTTTGCGCGTCGCTCCAGGTGGTTGATTGGCGCGGGTGCGGGATCACCCTGGCGCACCAGCGCAAACACGGTCAGGCCGATCTGAAATTGCGACCCGGGCTGCAATCCGGCGGCAAACACCCGGCGCCCGCTGGCCCAGATGCCGTTTTGACTCTTGCGGTCGAGCAGCACATAGCGTCCGCTCTCGGCGCGCACCGATGCGTGTTGCGGCGATACGCCCGCGTCGCCAATGACCACATCGCAGGACTGTTCGCTGCCGATGACGGTCTCTGCCGCGCGGAGAGGATGACGCGTGCCGATGCCCGGCCCGTTTAGCTGCACCAGGTCGGCTGTAATAGGCTGGCGGCTCAAGCTAGTGACATCGGCCCGGCGATCACGCAGCACGATATACGCCAGCGCTGCTGCCAGAAGCAGCACCACCAGAAAAATGGCGAGCAGGATGAGTGTGGCGGCGGTCATGAACGGTAAAAACGATGCGACGACAATGGCTCGTGGCCCGACGTGCCCTCCCGGCTCAAATTGTAGAACACTTTGGGCCGCAAATCCCTTGGGAAGCTCTAAGATCTCGGCCCTTGCGCCGGGCCGGCGGCCTACAGCTTCCCGATCCATTTGGGAAAAGGTTCCCCGCCGTTTAGGACGAAGGCTCATGACGCTGGGAACAAAGGGCGATACAAATAGCGCATACGGGGTAACCCCAAAACAGAAAGTACAACTTCAGGAGGCATTCAATGGCTGACGGAAAGACACGAGGCAACTACGACGAACTCAAGCAGATCCAGAGCCGCTGGCAGCAGGAGTCGGACAGCATCAACCAGATGAACTCGAATCTGGCGAGCTGCATGCAGACACTGGAAAGCGGAGATTGGATCGGCAACGGCGCAAAGGCATTCTTGCAGGAGATGAACTCCCAGGTGATGCCCTCCCTGCGCCGCCTGCAAAAGGCGCTGGCCAGTGCGGCCAAGCAAACCGGATCGATCGCCAAAGAGATCAAGAACGCCGAAACCGAAACGAGCAACCTGCTCAACGGCAACGTGCTGTTCTAGCGCGACCAGGCATCAACCTTCACAAGATTTAGGAGAATCCAAATCATGGCACCCGATGTAAGAATGAATTATGGCTCCATGGAACGCATGGAGAAGGCCTTTCGCCAGGCCGCGCAGACGATCGACGCAACCACCCGCATGGCGGCCGAAGCGAGCAAGCTGATGGAAGCCGGCGCGCTGCAGGGCGAAGCCGGCGACATGTTCCGCGCGGCGATCAACGACACTCTCACCAAGCGCCTCAAGGTGCTGCAGGAAAAGATGCTTGAGCTCGCGCAGGACATCAAAGGCGCCGTTCAAGCGACGCGCGACGGCGTGTCCAACGCTCAGAGCCGCTTCAAATAGGCTGAACGACTAGCGATTGGAAATTGGAGTCAACTCAACATGAACTACTTTCAAATTATCCGCGGCGCCGTTCAACAGGCCATGTCGCAGATCTCTGGCCAGCGCACGATCGCATCGGGTCTGCTGGACACGCTGAAGGGCTACGAGCCCATGGTGCAGGCGGCCTGGATCGGCGGCGACGCCGACGAATATGTGGCCGACTTTCGCCGCAAGATCGTGCCGGCCATGATCGAGCTGATCGCTGCCATCGGCGGCATCAACCTGAACCTCTCGAAGGCCGTCAACACGGTCGACCAGATGGAGCAGAAGTGCAAGAGCATCGTCAGTGGCCTAACCGACGAATTCAAGGCAATCTAGTCCGGTCATCGGGCATTTGATTCAACAAGGAGAAACTCACAATGGCTGGGCAAATTGTTCAAATGGATTATGCCGTGATCGGCAACGTGTCAAAGGGTTACAAAGTCGCCTCTGACACGCTCAAGGCAATCAGCAACGTGCTGAAGGCCGTGGTTGAGACGCTGCGCGCCATGTCGTTCGCCAGCTTTGGCACGTCAGCCGCTCTGGCCCGCTACTACGACGTGATTCGCCAGAAGACCGACAACCTCGCCAAGCTGTGCGACGAATTTAGCGGCGACCTGGCGAAGGCCATCAGCGATCACCGCAAAGGCGACGTGCAAGGCAAGCGCTACTTCGGCGAAGGCGTGCAGCGCTAGTCGATCTCGCAACACTGACAAACACCCGGCTTTCGCCGGGTGTTTTTGCTTTTCCACCGCGCCGCAGCCAGCCGTTGTTCCGACGCCTTACCGGGCCAGGCAGAACAACTAATCGCTCATGCCTCAGACAATTGCCTAGCGCCGCGTAAACGGCAGGTAAGTACGGCGCGTAAGCGTACTGACGTCGACGGTCACCGACGGTGTCGGCGTGCGCGTCGGCGCAGGTGTGGCCGACGGCGTGCCGGGTCCAGGCGTTGGCGTCGCTGTGGGCGCAAGTGCCACCTCCACATCCAGATAACGCACGCGGCGCAGCTTTTCTAGAATTTGGCCGCAGCTCTGCAGATTCCTGGCGCCGAAGACGATGTGCGGTTTGTCGGACGCGTCGAGCGCCAGCGACGTTGGCGCGACGACATACCAAAACGGCGAGACGCAGCCTGGCGCAGGCACTCTCGGATAGCTCAAGGGCGATTCAAGATGCCCATACTCCCAACTTGGCGAGCTCGTTTCGCACGCGGCGGTGCAGGTGGCATAGCCAATCTGGTAGCCGCTTTCGTCATTGAGATAACTGACGTGCGGACGTCCGGCCGAATCCAATGCCAGATCCGGCGCGTACCCATCGCGCGGCATGGGTCCGACCAATGTTCCGTTCCAACTGGACGGCACTTCGCACGAGCCATCGCACCATGCGTAGATCAGCACATTTGCCTGCGACGTATCGCTGATAACCAGGCTGCCGTTGTGCAGCGCGATGCGCGGCCGATTGGAAGAGTCGGTCTCGATGGCGTACTTGGATTGATACCCTCGCCCAACCAGAAATGTATTGCCAATGGTCCAGTTGTCTTGGTTAAGACAATTCTGCGCGCAGGTCGCATACGTCAGAACATCATTGTCGGTGCTGACCGCGTTGTCCGTCGTCCGATACAGCACGTGCGGATTCCCAGCCGAGTCGATCGTGATCGCCGGATGCACCCCCACCGCTCTGGTCAAGCCGATGTAAGTCCAGTTAGCGGCGTTGGCTGAGCAGCCCGTGTTGCATTCAAAGTAGAACAGCACGCTGTTGGGGCCGGGGACGATCACGCGCGGACGGCCCTGCGCATCGAGTGCGAAATAGCGCGACGAGAGCGTCTCACCGCTGGGCGTGGTTACGTCTTGCACCGGCAGCTCGACCCAGTTCGCGGCCGTTGTGCAAGCGCTTTCACAAGCGTTGTAGATCAGCTGCGCAAGGCCGGCCGAACCTGTATTTTCACGCAGATAGGCAATGCGTGGCCGCCCATCAGCCAGCACCTTCACCAATGGGCGCGTGCCATACGCACCGTGATCGCCAACCTGGAGACTGGTCCATCCAGCGGGCGTTTCGCAGCCAGTCGCGCACGTGGCATAAATGACCTCGCCACCAATGGCGATATTGAATGCGACATGCAAACGTCCACTCGCATCAATGGCGATACTGGCACGGTCAGTGGCCCCGGCGACGGGGCTGGGCAGATCGATGGAGTACGGCTCAGCTTGCTGCGCCGGGAGCGCCGGGCGCATGGCGCCTTCGGCATGAATTGGTTGTGGGTTTGGCGCCACAACAGTGAGCGACCCAAGCACAAAAAGCGCGCAAAAAACCGCTATGAGGTGTCGATCGTTTCTCGTCACAGCTCGACATATACGAGCGACTCCACGACCTGTCAAATGCGCTCATATCGATCACGTTCAGCGTGGTGGCGACTTAGGTTCTTGCCGCCAAGCACGACGTGCAACGCCGCAAGGTCGTCGGGATCTGCACGAACACCCGGCGCAGCCAGCGCGGCCACATCAAAAATGCCCCGTCGCCGCCCTGCCCACACACTGTGGCCCGCAGCGCCGACCGCCGCAAAAACTCTCGATGCACATCAAGACGAAAAGCCGCCTCCGCCTAGCCGGCATCGCGCGCAGAGTCCCCGGGGATCGCGACATGCTCGCGCAACAGGGCCGAGCCGCCGTTACGATGCTTCATGCTCGCCGCGCAATTTGTGCAGCAACGCCCGGCCCGCCTCGGTCAAAGAAAATTTCGACTCATTGACAAATCCCTCGGTGTCAACCGCCACATAGCCGTGTTGCAGCAGTTGTTTCAAAACGCCGTATACCGGCGGATCCACCTCGACGCCCAGAGCCGTCACCGGCCGAACGATCTGCGTCCAGGTTAGTTTCCCATTTCGTCCATCGATATGGGCAAGAATCTGCCGCGTGGAGTTGAGCTTCTCGATATTTTCGCCCACTAATTGCCCCTTGTTTTCAACACGTCCGGATGATAGACATCCGCGTCCCGAATTCCATATTCCTCGAGCGTTGCCGTGTGCGTATTATTCCAGAGCCGGTGAGCGGCATCCGGATCCCTGGGCACGCCAGTTTCGTATCCGAGCGCCTTGTAGCGCTCAAATTCACGAAGCTCATGCGTGTAGAAATTGAGATCGTAGTCTGTGGCCTTAATCTTGCCGTCGGCAATGTCGCGCAGGCGCTGCACCGCGGCATTGTTCACCGGATCGTCGCCAAAGCGCGAGGTGTGCTTGATCACGTCGTCGATGCCCGACTGCGTCACCGTCACGCCCCGAATGCTTCGCGCCTCAATTGGAATGCCGATCTCATCCGGAAAGAAGGGCCGGCCCGAGATGGCGCCTTTGTGAGTTCCAAATTCGGTAGCGTTGTCGAGCGGGATGCGGCCGCGCCCGCCGAACACCCGGCCGGCATCGCCCGCCTCATCGGCCACCCGCGCGACATCTGAGGCCATGTCTGCAACCCTGGCCACGTCCGAAGCCTTGTCGCCCACCCGCGCAACATCAGCGGCTTTGTCGGCCAGGCGGGCGGCATCTGCGGCCTTGTCCGCAATCGACGCCGCTTTGCCGCCTTTGCCCGCCGCACCCGCGCCCCCGGCAAACAGGCTAATCACTTCAAATGCGCCTCGGCCGATGGCGCGGCCATAGTTGCCGCTTTGCCAATCGTCGACATAGGGCTTCTTGAGCGCATCCCACAATTCGCCGGGATGGGTAATGCCATGCCAAAGCCCCTGCGCGGTCTGCACTGGATGGGTCACCAATTGCCATAAGCCGGTGACCGTGTCCCATGCGCCGAGCGCCACGCCCTCGACAAAACCACCCACCTGTTTAGCACCGCCCCATACCGCGCTTGCGGCATCTTTGACGCCGCTCCAGAGCCCGGAGAAAAATCCGCCCGAGCGCTTGGTGGGTTGCGCGCCGGTGTCTTTTAGCAGCGCCGCCGCTTCCTGTTCCGCGCGCTTGATTTCCGCGCTGATTGCGCGGGTGGCTTTTTCAGCCGATGCCAGCGCCTTCACCATCCGTCGCAGCGACGGCAGCACCTGTCCGCTCATCTCGGCATAAAACGCAGTGGCGCCCTGCCCAATCCAGTCGCCGTCCTGCAGCCCGTCAATCACCTGCTTGAGATCTCGCAGCAATCCGGCGCAATCGGATGAGCTCGCGCCAAAGCGCTGGGCGATCCACGCCAGATCGTCGTATTGACCTCGGGTCTTGTCTGCCGGCATGCGCTATAGCTTACGGGTTTGGGCTTCCGGTGGCAATCGGGAAGGAGGGGAAATTAATCCCAATCGCGCCGGGAATTTCAGAAGGCAGAGCATGCTGCTCGGCACGTGGCACGTGAATCTTGGTAGGTGACCATGGAACCTGGCAGGTGGCAGATGGCCGTGGTCGTGGGCGTGGCACGTGGTAGGTGGCCGTGGCCGAACAACTTATTCGGTTACGGCCACAGTCCACGCCCACGGCCACGTGCCACGTACCACGCACCGCATGCCCTGACATTCCGCTATGGTCCATGGCAGGTGGCACGTGGCCGTGGCCGTAGCCGTGGCCGTGGGCGTGGCCGAAAAACATATTCGTTTACGGCCACGGCCACGGCCATCTACCACTGGCAAAAGTTGACCTGCCACGACCCTGTTCCACACGCTATACTCTCCCCCGCTGAGGGACAAAAATGCGCGGCGCCGACGGCGCGCGAAGGCGCGGCCGGGCGAAGCGTTGCAACGAATTCGCACATGGCTTACATCGATCGCCCACCCCGCATCCAGCCGGAACTCCCCATCCAGGAGATTCCAATCCCCAACCCGCCTGAAACCGCCGCCAACGGTGGCGCAACCGACATTACTCAAGTCTTGATCCCGTTGCTGTCGATTGTCGGATTCGGCGTCTTTGCCGGCGCGGGCAATATCTGGGGCATGCTGCCCATGGGAATGGTCATGGGCCTCTCCGTTGCCGCCTCGCTCTATCAAGCCTGGAAGCAACGCCAGGGCGCGGGCGAGAAAGCCCGTCAGTATCTGAACAAGCTCAAACAGTTGCGCCAGGACATGACGCAGCACCACAACACGCAGCGCATTTTTTACAATCACAATTACCCGGATGTTGGCACCCTGCTGAACGTCGCCGCTTACAAAGAAAGCCATCAGGAGACCTCGCGCTTTGGCTCGCGCTTGTGGGAGCGACGCACCGACGACCACGACTTTGGCGTCATCCGGCTGGGCGTCGGCACGCGCGCATCGACCGTGGTCTACACGAACTCAAGCGCGAGCGGCAACGAAAACCCGCTCAATCGTGACGCGCAAAAACTTGCAGCGGACTCACGCGTTCTTTCCGACGCACCCATCACAATCACCCTCAAGCAAAAGTTCACGCCGTTTGGCGAAGGCGGCAACGAACCGGGTCAGAACAGCCAACCCGCCATCCATGGCGCGGTTCAGAATTCGATCGGCATCTTCGGCAAAAATCGCGGCCACATCGCCAACTTCGCGCGGGCGATCACCTGCCACTTTGCCGCGTTTCATTCGCCGGTCGACTCGCAGATTTTTGTGTTGGGCCATCCCGCCCGCAAAGCCGAGTGGAAATTTGCCGAATGGCTGCCGCATTGCACCACGCGCGGCGTGGGCGACGATGATGAGACCAGCGAAGACAAACAGTACGACCAGCTGTGTTTCTCCGATCAGGCCGACGATGTCGGCGCATTCTGGCGCATGATCAAAAAGGATCTCGATCAGCGCCAGCTGCGCATGACCGAATCCAAAGAAGGCGACTCCAAGCCGGATGTCAGTCTGCCGCTGCTTGTGGTGGTGGTGGATTTGCTCGGTGAAATGCCGGACGATTCGCCGCTCAAAGACATCGCCGCCGAAAGTACTGTCGCGCGCATCATCAAGGCCGGCGCACAACTGGGCGCGGCCATCGTCTTTCTCAGCGACGAGAGCGCCCGCATCCCCAGTGATTGCGCTGCGCTGATCGAAGTGGGTTCAGTTGGCGACCGCGTGGTGCTGCGCTACACCGAAACCGGCTTGAACTCGACGCGTTATCTCGGCGATGCCGATCAGATGGACGCCCGCGCAGCTCAGGTGGATTTTGCCGCCAAAATCCGTCGCCTCGATTTGCAGCGGCCCTTCGGCTCCGATCTGCCGCGCGCAGTCACCCTGCTGCAAATGCAGAGCGTGGTCGAACGCACGCGCCTGGACAGCGTCGACAAGCTGCCCATCGAGCGAAACTGGAAGCACAGCATCGATCCGCGCGCGCAAGAATGGCTCAGCGTGCCGGTCGGCATGATGAGCATGCGCGACGTGCGCACGCTGGTCTTTAGCGCCAAGGAGGGCGGCGACGGCGTGCATGGCATGGTCGCCGGCACCACCGGTTCGGGCAAATCCGAAATGCTGATGACGCTCATCGCCGGCATGGCGATGAAATACGATCCGCGCATCGTCAATTTTGTGCTGGTCGACTACAAAGGCGGCCAGGCGTTTGAGGCGTTTCGGCATCTGCCGCACACGGTCGACATTTTGACCAACTTGCAGCCCAACGCCGTTGAGCGCATGTTCATCGCCATTCAGGCAGTCATGGACCAGCGTGCTGAGTTGCTGGCACAATCGGGCGTAAGCGACCTGGTCAAGTATCGCGCCGAGGTCGCGCACAGACTGGCGCCCGACGACCCGCGCCCGCGCACTTTCCCACATCTGTTCATCATCGTCGACGAGTTCGCCGAAATGATCACGCAGAATCCGGACTACAAAGCCAAGTTTGAAAGCATCACCCGGCTGGGCCGCGCATTTGGCGTCAGCTTGATTTTGGCCACCCAGCGTCCAGCCGGCGCAGTGACCGATCAGATGCGCGCAAACATGAAGTTCAAGATCAGCTTGCGCGTTGAAACGGCCGACGACAGCAAAGAATTGCTCGAGAGCCCGGAGGCGGCTTTCCTGCCCAACATCGGCGGCCGCGGCTATGTCAAAAGCGGCAACGACTTGATGGCCGGCGTGCAAATGGCCTGGGCGGGTGAAAAGTACACCGGCGAACGCAAGATCCAGCTCAAAGATGTGTACTGGCTGGACGAGGAACAAGTGCCCGAGCTCAATGCGCTCGATGGCGCGCAATACACGCCGGGCGAAATAGCGCAGGCGCTGGCATTGCCCGAGCCGCCACGCGTGCTGCTGGACTGGATCGTCGGCGCGCTGGGAGTGCAGGCGCGGCGGTTG
This sequence comes from Chloroflexota bacterium, assembly GCA_031368515.1. Taxonomy (GTDB): domain Bacteria; phylum Chloroflexota; class Anaerolineae; order J036; family Brachytrichaceae; genus CANJQH01. Next base: position 3,708 of record JANMNW010000212.1, on the reverse strand, counting down.
CAAGTGCCGCCGCAAAACAAACCCTGGCCCAATCCGCTACCCGAACAGCTTACGATGACCGCGCCAGTGGACGCGCAGTATCTCAACACCGAACGCGATTTGCTGGCCAACAAGCAGATCGTCATCAACGAGCCAGTCGACGCCTGGCTCAACCGTTTTGACGGCCAATCGCTTTGGCCCAAGTTCAACTGGCGCTCGCCCGTGCCGCTGCGCGTGGACATCGGTCTGATCGACAATCCCTACCGTTCTGAAAACCGCCTGCTCACCATCGATGTGGCCTCTGCGCCGACGGTGATCTTCGGCGGCGCCGGGCGCGGCAAAACCACGTTTATCAAATCGCTGCTGATCGCGCTGGCCGCCACCCGCACGCCCAACGAGCTGAACATTTATGCGCTGGATTTCGGGCGCGGCGGATTGAAGTCGTTAAACGCGCTGCCGCATCTGGGCGCATCGATCGACGCCAGCGAAGGCGCGCGCGTCGAGCAGCTCTTGCGCATGCTGCGCAATTTTGTGAGCGAACGCCAGGAACAGCTTAGCAAATCGCCCTACGGCTCGCTCAATGAGTACAACGCCAACACGCCGCAGAACGTGTATCCAGACATCGTGTGCATAATCGACAACTTCGCCGAGCTGCGCGAAAGCTTTGAGCACTTGATTCCCGATCTGATGGCGCTGATCCGCGACGGCCGTCAATTCGGGCTGCACTTCGTCATCACCGCCAACACCACTGCGGATCTGGGCGGCAAGATGTTCAACATGATCGACAACCGGCTGACATTGGCGCAGTCGGATAGCCTGGCCTACGCCGATGTGGTCGGCAGCGGTGCGCGGCCATTCGACAATGTGCCCGGCCGCGGATTGATCCCGCTCGCCATCAAAGAGGGCGACAAGCCGTTGCCACTTGAGTTTCAAGTCGGATTGCCTGGCGTGTATGAAAGCGTGCGGCTCAACGCCGAGCCGGTCGAACGCGCAGCTGTCAATGCGCGCAACGCCGAGCTGCTCAACAACAACTATGTCACCATCGCCACGCGCATGGAGCAAGTAGCCACCGCGCTGGGCTATAAGCGGCCGGCGGCCGAATTGCCGCGCAGCCTGACGCTGCTGGACATGTGGTCGAAGATCGACAAACGCGAGGTGCGCACGTTGAGCGATCTGCGCCTGGCCGACAAATGGCGCGCCAGCATGGAAGCGGGCAACCAGGAATGGCTGCGCGGCGCTGTCGGCCTGATCAGCGACAAAGACGTCAAGCAGATGCACTTTCAGGCTCAGGCCGACGGCGTGCACGGCATGGCCGCAGGCACCACCGGCTCGGGCAAATCCGAGCTTCTGCAAACGATGATCGCCAGCATGGCGATTCAGTACGATCCGCGCATCGTCAATTTTGTGCTGATCGATTACAAGGGCGGCCCGACAGTGGAGCCGTTCAAAAAGCTGCCTCATGCGGTGGACATCGCCACGAATCTCGATGGCAACGCCGTCGAGCGCATCTTCATCGCCATCGAAGCCGAGATGAACCGGCGCAGCGCCATTCTGGCCAAAGCCGGCGTGTCCGATTTGGTCGAATATCGCAAAAAAGTCATCCCGTCGCTGAAACCCGACTCACCTTTCCCGCGCACTTTCCCGCACCTGTTCATCATCGTCGATGAGTTCGCCGAGATGGTGACGCAAAACCCGGACTATCGCGCCAAGTTTGAAAGCATCACGCGGCTGGGCCGATCGTTTGGCGTCAGCTTGATTCTGGCCACACAACGCCCTGCCGGCGCCGTCAGCGATCAGATGCGCGCCAACATGAAATTCCGCATCAGCCTGCGCGTGGAAACGCCTGCCGATTCAAAAGAGCTGCTCGGCCGGCCGGATGCCGCGCGCCTGCCGCAGATCGCCGGCCGCGGCTATGTGCAAGCCGGCACCGATCTGCTGACCGAGGTTCAAGCCGCCTGGTCCGGCGCGCCGTATCAGGGCGATCCGGCTGAGTCCGATTTCCCGCCCGAGTTCGTGCTGAACGCGCTCGACACACCCGATGCGCCTCGCTCGATGCTTGGCTGGCTGGTGGGCGCCACCGCCGCCGAAGCTCAGCGCAGCGGCGTGCCCAAGCAGACCAAGCCCTGGCCTGATCCGATGCCGGCGACGCTGCCGATCAACCTACCGATCGACGCCACCTACATGCCGGAGCCCGGCGCAGCGCGCGATGCGGTTTCGGCGCGCAACGTGCGCCAGACTGTGCTTTCGCCGGCGTTGGCTGAATGGGTGCACAACACCACTGCGCAGCCGTTGTGGAAGCCGTGGCATTGGCAGGACAAGTTGCCGCTCACCGCCGTATTCGGCGTGATTGACAACCCGTTCGCGGCCGAACAGACGCCGTTGGCAATCAACGCCGCCGAGCCGTTGCTGATCTTCGGTGCGAGCGGCCGCGGCAAAACCACGTTCATCAAGTCGATGTTATTCGACCTGGCCGCGCAACGCAGCCCGCAGGAGCTGAACATCTACGCGCTTGACTTTGGCCGTGGCGCGCTCAAATCGCTGGGCGTGCTGCCCCACTGCGGCGCATCGATCGACAGCGGCCGTGCCGATCGCATCGAAGCGCTCTTCAGAATGCTGCGCGGCATCATGGCCGAGCGCCAGGAGAAGCTGGCCAAATACGCCTCGCTTGAGGATTACAACGCGCAGCAGCGCGACAACCCGCAAGCGCTGTTTCCGGCCATCGTATTTGTCATCGACAACTTCGCCGAGTTCAAAGAGAACTTTGAATACCTGCTGCCCGATTTCATGTCGATGATTCGCGACGGCCGCCAATTCGGCATCCACTTCATCGTGAGCGCCAACACACCCGCCGATCTCGGGCCGAAGATGATCAACCTGTTCACGCAACGGGTTTGCTTCACACTGAGTGACAGCGGGCAGTATCAAGACATCGTCGGCCGGCCGCCGCTGCCGCTGACGGACACGCCCGGCCGCGGCTTCGTGCCAGTGATGATGGACAACCGCGCCATCCCGCTCGAATTTCACACGGCGACGATTGAGATGCCCGGCGAGAAAGACGCTTTTATGCGCATCGCCGAGCGCATGGATAAAGCACGTGAAGCCGCCGGCTTGTCGCGGCCTTCGGCAGAAATCCCCAAGAGCGTGACGCTGCTCGAAATGCATCAATCGATGTATCTGCGCAAAGTTGATCGCATCGGCGATTTGAACATCGCCGAAAACTGGCGCCAGAGCATGTTGCCTGAAAACTCAGACTGGCTCAAGTCGACCATCGGCTTTGTCAGCAGCAAAGAACTGCGCACGATGTACTTCACCGCCAACGCCGGCGGCGACGGCGTGCATGGGCTGGCCGCCGGCACCACCGGCTCCGGCAAGTCCGAGTTGATCCAGACCATGATCGCCAGCATGGCCATCAAGTATGACCCGCGCATCGTCAACTTTGTGCTGATCGATTACAAGGGCGGCCCGACGGTCGAACCGTTTCGGCAGCTGCCGCATGCGGTCGACATCGCCACCAACCTGGATGGCAACGCCGTGGAGCGCATCTTTGTGGCGATCAACGCTGAGATGAATCGGCGCAGCGCGATTCTGGCCAAAGCTGGCGTGGCCGATCTGGTCGAATACCGCAAAAAGGTCATCCCCACCCTCAAACCGGACTCGCCGTTGCCGCGCAGCTTCCCGCACCTGTTCATCATCGTCGACGAGTTCGCCGAGATGATCACGCAGAACCCG